>NZ_CP036200.1:2655000-2807500 GCF_004295345.1 Shewanella maritima
ACAACCCAGATGGGTTTTGCTAGGTGGTTATAACCTTAGATTTTAGATAGAGCACTTAGATAGTGTGACTCAATTACAAAAAGCAATAACAGCTTTCCGAATTAATCTAATGGCTACAGAGAATAAAGTAGCGGTTAGATAACAAATTTGTCTGGAGACAATAGCATTGTGGTCCCACCTGAATCCATTCCGAACTCAGCAGTGAAACGCAATCGCGCCGATGGTAGTGTGGGGTTTCCCCATGTGAGAGTAGGTCATTTCCAGACGCCTAATTTACGAAATAGCCCCAGCACGACGTGTTGGGGCTTTTTTGTATGTTCAGCTTTTGAAAGGCTATTCGAACATGGGGAACAAACAGGGCATGCGCAGATGTGATAGGTCGATGATTGTATCCTGCATAATCGACACTTCTGCCATCCTTGGCGGCCGTAGGGCGAAGTGAGTGCGTTTATGAAGCACTGCTTCATGCGCTTATGTAGCGCGGATAGCTTGTTCGAAGCTGACCATTTCCAGAACCCTAATACCAATTACTATTAAAGACTTCCCAACTTAGAACAGTCCCTAAGGCGCAACTTTCAGACTTTATTCCGACACACAATGTATGTGTACTTTACACTAGGACATTGCTCAACAATATTTGTTAGCTATCCAAGGCGAGAACAGCTCTATGGCTTCTGCAATGGGGGCTGTAGAGGCAATTGTAATATCTAAATCAACACAGGGAGTCCTAGCATGTTGTAGCTGACACGCTTGTTACTATAGAGAATAACAGTGAATATCAAGTTTAGAGTCGCTGCGAATCAGGGGGTTAGCTGTCAGCTAGATGCTGTGGTTAAAGCAAAGTAAAACAATCTGGTTTACTTGGCTTTAATGAAAGATGCTCTACTGAGTATTAGAGCTACACTGACACTTATTTGATACGCTTCTTACTGCGTTGATGAAGTAGCATATCGAGCACAAAAATAGCGAGCGCAGACCAGATAAAACCAAAGGTAGTAGCCTTTTCCATATTAAAAGGTTCGTTGTATAGGCTGACAGCCATGATGAACATAATACTTGGACCTATGTATTGGAAAAAACCTAGTGTCGAAAGTGGTATGCGTATCGCGGCGCCAGCAAAGCAGAGTAAAGGCACAGTGGTGAAAATGCCTGCAGCTAACAACAGTAAGTTCATGTTAGTTGAGTTAGTGAATACGCTGATCTCACTTGGCTCTACCGCAAACATTAGGTAACCCAAAGCTGCTGGAAGCAAAATTGCGGTTTCTACTAACAAACCCGTTTTGGCATCAATATTTACTTTTTTACGTAACAGTCCGTAGCATCCAAAGGTGCCTGCTAGCGCTAGTGAAATTAACGGAATCGAGCCAAATGAGATGAGCTGGATGACGACACCAGAGCCTGCTAGAGCAACCGCTGCCCATTGTAGTTTACGCAGGCGCTCTGACAGGAACAACATTCCTAATACAACATTCACTAACGGATTGATGAAATACCCCAGGCTGGCGTCGAGCATTTGATCAGTATTCACGGCCCAAATAAATATCAACCAGTTGGTGGCGATAAGCACTGAGGTTATCAGTAGTATCCATAGCTGCTTTGGTTGTTTAAGTACATTTCTGAGATTACCGAACCCACCAATAAAGCTCATTAGCCCGAGCAGAAATACAAATGACCAAAGTACCCTGTGGATTAGGATTTCGGTAGCTGAGATCTCATGTAGTAACTTAAAATAAAGCGGTGTTACTCCCCAAAGGGTGTAAGCACATATGGCAAGGATGACTCCTTTTCGATAATCAAGATGAGGCATGAGAACTACTTAAATTTACTAGGCTAGAAAACAGGCATGGATTGTAGGTCTCACCCAGTCATAGCACAAGTATTACTTAACCTGAACCTGGAAAAATCAACCGATTACTGACGGCTATTTTCGCCTATTTCTGCGTTGAAGGCACTTGCAATAGGCTAGCTATTGACGCGTGGCTTCGCCTTGAACTAGTCAAAACTATCTCGCCAGAAATACTAATTTGGTGATTCATTCGATTATATAGTTATCGACAATTTCTTATTCCACGCTCAGGTTAAATACTAAGTTTCATACATCAGTTGATGTAAAAAATTTTGGTCTCGAAATCGAGGCTCACTGACGTTAACCAACCATATAGGTGCCAGTGCCAAATGCGATATGGGTTCCTTGTTCATTATGAAGCTCCATGCGGCATACCGACACGCGATTACCTGCACGAATGACGCTACCCGTACCAGTAAATATCTGACCTCGACCAGGGCGTAAATAGTCTACTCGCAAATCAATCGTACCTAACGTTGTTAGCCGCTGTTGTAGCTCTTCTACCGACCAGTCGTCTCGTGATGCAACCAAGCCTGCAAATGCGGTCAGTCCGCCTACTACATCGAGCACAGTAGCAGTCACGCCGCCGTGGAGTATGCTGTGATGAATATTGCCTATTAGCTCTTGCTTCATGATGATTTCGACTTCAACACCGCTAATATCGTAGTGCTTGATATTAAGTCCAAGGTGATTATGAAAAGGGATATGTTGGTCAAAAATTTCAGCGACTTGTTGTAGGGCGATGTTTTGTACACTGGTTGTCATTCTTCTGTCCTTGATATGAGTCGACACTACAAAGCTAGCGCGAGTTTTGGCAATGTTCAAACACTTGTTTAAATAATTTGCCGAGACAATCGGATTAGTGTGAATTAAAATACGGCTGTTTTTGAGTCATCTTGATTAAGGTTTACCTATCTCTTCTGTAAATTCTGCTACTGCAATAACTGCCGACCCTTTAGCTGAAACACTACAAAATGTGTTTGGTTATCGGGATTTTCGTCGTGGTCAGAGAGATGTGATAGAACAGGCTTTGAGTGGTCATGACACCTTAGTGATCATGCCTACAGGTGGTGGTAAGAGTATGTGTTACCAGCTGCCAGCCTTGTTAATGCCAGGCGTTACCATTGTGGTATCGCCACTTATTTCATTGATGAAAGATCAGGTTGATAGCCTAACTCAGTCAGGCGTCGCAGCGGCTTATATCAATTCATCGCAGCCACGCGAGGAGGCCATGCAGGTATTGCGCGGGTTACATAACGGTAAGATTAAACTGCTTTATATCTCACCTGAGCGCTTGTTGAGTTATGACTTTATGGAGCGTTTGTCTAACCTCAATATATCCATGTTTGCTGTGGATGAAGCCCATTGTATTAGTCAGTGGGGGCATGACTTTAGACCTGAATACGCCGCACTTGGTCAGCTAAAACAGCGCTACCCTCATATTCCTATGATGGCGTTGACCGCTACTGCCGACCAAGCAACCCGCGATAGTATCTGTCAGCGACTGACTATTAACCCTCACGTACTATTATCTAGCTTTGACAGGCCAAATATTCGCTACACCGTTGCTGAGAAACTCAACGCGGCTAACCAGCTGCGCCAGTTTTTAAAAGCGCAAAATGGTAGCAGCGGCATTGTGTATTGCTCCAGCCGCCGGCGTGTTGATGAGGTCGCTGAGCGCTTGCGTCTGCAAGGGTTTAAAGCTGAGGCATACCATGCAGGTTTGACCCAAGAAGTTCGTGCAGATGTACAAGATAGGTTTATTAAAGATCAGATTGAAATCGTGGTCGCCACAGTGGCCTTTGGTATGGGGATCAATAAGTCGAATGTGCGCTTTGTGGTGCACTATGACATTCCAAAAAGCATTGAAGCTTATTATCAAGAAACGGGGCGCGCCGGACGTGATGGTTTGGATGCCGAAGCTTATATGCTGTTTGACCCAGCCGATATTGGCCGCGTCAGACATCTTATTGAGCAATCTGAGCCAGGGCCACAGCAGCAAGTCGAGTTTCACAAGCTTAATAGCATGGCTGCATTTGCTGAGGCACAAACATGCAGAAGGCAGGTATTGCTGCATTATTTTGACGAGAGTGCTTCTGAGCCTTGTGGTAACTGCGATATTTGTCTGGACCCACCTAAACAATATGATGGCACTCAGGATGCGCAAAAAGTACTGTCTTGTATCTATCGTCTGAATCAGCAGTTTGGCATTCACTATACGATTGACGTGCTGCGCGGCTCTAAAGCGGCTAATGTGCTCGATCGCGGCCATGACAAGCTAACCACCTGGGGAATAGGTAAAGATAAATCTACTGAGCACTGGATTAGCGTGACTCGCCAGCTTATTCATTTAGGTCATGCCAGTCAGGATATTACTCGAGGCTCATCGCTGAAGCTTAATCCATCCGCACGTGCTGTGCTCAAAGGTGAACTAGCGTTGATGCTTGCCGAGCCGCGTATTCAATTAACGCCAGTGGTGGAAAAACGCCGCTCACGCGCACCACAACAATATGACCGCAAGTTGTTTGCTCGCTTGAAACTACTGCGCCGTGAGATTGCTGAAGAGAACGATATCCCACCTTATTTGGTCTTCAATGATGCAACCCTTGCTGAAATGGCTGCTATGGTGCCAACGTCTGAGGCAGAAATGCTCGCAGTGAACGGTGTCGGCGCAGTTAAGTTAGAGCGCTTCGGTGGTGACTTCCTTGATGAGATAGGTGACTACTTAGCGCAAGGCTGATTTAATCATCTATTTTGAGATTTCAGATCCTAAATAACTTTAACTAATTGTTTTGTAAAACAAGCCTAACGAATGTGCCCTGTTGCTTAATGGCGACAGTATGAGTCATTGAGCATCATCTATGTGCTAAAGGTAAATGAACTTTGTTGGCGCAAAACGCTGTGAGATCATCCCTGATGGCTCCACTTTTGCGTCCATGCTAAAGAGGCTTGCTTACCCAAAGCTCATTTACCCCTGGCTGTTGCTTGCTGCGTATATATCCAGCAATTCAATATTCGCTACTCCACAATAAGCTTACCTGTTTAATCTCGCTCTGTGGCACTCTGCCAGCGCAGTTCTCCATAAAACCTAATGGATTTGTTTTGAGTAAACTATGGTTTTTATGCGCTATTGAATTGGAGAGCTGAGCCACTCGATTTAGTCAGTTATCGGTACTAAAAGGTGACAAATCCTTACAAGTACATCTCGCAATAAAATCTCGCCAATTGCCATATTTTGAGATTAAATTGCGATTGTTTTGGGTTGGGGTAACAAAAATTTAATGCGATCAAAATAAAGTCGTCAATTTCCTCAAGTTGACCAATAAGCGGTTGACAGCGACCCCCATTGCGCGATAAATATTAGTCAACAACAAGCAGATTTTAGAATACTTATTTAAGTTTTATGAATAAACAGCCGTTGCGATTAGGACTGATTATGCTCTCTAGCAACCTCATTCTCTTAACTAGAGAGAGTGCGGAGTCCTGTGTGCAACTAGGTAAATAAGTATTGGCACATAGATAAACCCCGCACAGTAGTAGCGGGGTTTTTTATTTGCCCAGTGCGACTAATTTTTGTGACTAGTTTAGAGGTTACAAAACGTAACCGATAGCGTGATAGATGCGATGTTATTTGGAGAATAGGTATGTCTGATAGAGTGATCATTTTTGACACGACACTTCGCGATGGTGAGCAAGCGCTTGCTGCCAGTTTAACGGTGAAAGAAAAACTCCAAATTGCCCTAGCACTTGAGCGTTTAGGAGTTGATGTGATGGAAGTGGGCTTTCCTGTTTCATCGCCTGGCGACTTTGAATCAGTGCAAACCATTGCTAAGACGATTAAAAATAGTCGCGTTTGTGCGTTATCTCGCGCCTTACAAAAAGATATTGATGCTGCGGCGCAGGCGTTGTCGGTCGCAGAGCAGTTTCGTATTCACACCTTTATTTCTACCTCAACCATTCATGTTGAAAGCAAACTAAAGCGTTCATTTGATGATGTGCTAGATATGGCTGTTGGCGCAGTGCAATATGCGCGGCAGTTTACCGATGACGTTGAGTTTTCTTGTGAAGATGCTGGGCGCACGCCTATCGATAATCTATGTCGCATGGTTGAGCATGCAATTAAAGCTGGCGCGAGTACGATTAATATTCCTGATACGGTTGGCTATACAGTGCCAAGTGAGTTTGGTGGCATTATTCAAACCTTGTTTAATCGCGTGCCAAATATCGATCAAGCGGTGATCTCTGTGCATTGCCATGACGATTTAGGTTTGTCTGTTGCTAACTCGATTGCCGCGGTCGAGCAAGGGGCGCGGCAGATTGAATGTACTATCAATGGTATCGGTGAGCGCGCGGGTAACTGCTCATTAGAAGAAATCGCGATGATCTTAGCGACGCGTAAAGGCTTGATGAATATTGAAAGTAACATCAATGCGAAAGAGATCCATCGCACCTCTTCACTAGTTAGTCAGCTTTGTAATATGCCGATTCAGGCTAATAAAGCCATCGTTGGCAGCAATGCGTTTTCTCACTCATCAGGTATTCACCAAGATGGCATGCTAAAAGCAAAAAATACCTATGAGATCATGACGCCAGAAAGTATCGGATTAAACCGCAATAACTTAAATATGACCTCCCGCTCAGGTCGACATGTGATTAAGCATCGCATGGAAGAGATGGGCTACAAAGAGTCGGATTATGACTTGGATTCACTTTACGAGCAGTTTTTAAAGCTTGCTGATAAGAAAGGTCAGGTATTTGATTATGACCTAGAGGCTTTGGTATTCATTGAGTCACAGTCGCAAGACGATGATCAATATCAGCTGCAGCATCTTATGGTGCACTCAGACTCGACCGAAGGTATAGCTACCGCGACAGCTAAGGTGATGGTTGGTGATCAGGTGCTAACTGAGGCTGCGACAGGAAATGGCCCAGTTGATGCAGCTTACAATGCCATTGAGCGGACGACTAAGCGCGATATCGACATCACTAGCTATCAGTTAGGCGCTAAAGGCGAAGGGCAAAATGCACTGGGCCAGGTAGATATTACTGCAAGTTATAAAGGTCAGCGTTTTCATGGTGTCGGCTTGGCAACTGACGTAGTAGAGGCATCTGCACAAGCACTGATTAATGTCATGAATTTAACCTATCGAGCTGACAAGGTTGCAGACTATAAACAACAGAAATCAAAACAAAAGGAGTTAGGTGGCGTATGAGTTATCAAATAGCTGTTTTAGCCGGTGACGGTATTGGTCCAGAAGTGATGGCCGAGGCCAGAAAAGTACTGACTGAAGTTGAACGCCGCTTTGATTTAAATATTGAGTATAGCGAGTATGACGTTGGCGGTATCGCTATTGATAATCATGGTAGCCCGCTACCTGGGGCGACATTAAAAGGTTGTGAGGCTGCTGATGCAATTTTATTTGGTAGCGTCGGTGGCCCAAAGTGGGAGCATTTGCCGCCAAATGAGCAACCAGAACGTGGCGCGCTATTACCGCTTCGTGGTCACTTTGATTTGTTCTGCAATTTGCGCCCAGCAAAGTTGCACACTGGACTTGAGCACATGTCACCACTTCGCAGTGATATATCTTCCCGTGGTTTTGATGTGCTTTGTGTGCGTGAGCTAACAGGCGGTATTTACTTTGGCAAACCAAAAGGTCGCCAGGGTGAGGGCGAAAACGAAGAAGCTTTCGATACTATGCGTTATAGCCGCCGAGAGATTGAGCGAATTGCTAGAATCGCATTTACTGCAGCCCAAGGTCGAAATAAAAAAGTCACCTCGGTTGATAAGGCTAATGTTTTAGCTTGCTCAGTTTTGTGGCGTGAAGTTGTTGAGCTGGTCGCGAAAGACTTCCCTGATGTTGAGCTAGAGCATATCTATATCGATAACGCCACTATGCAGCTACTGCGCCGCCCAAATGAGTTCGATGTGATGCTGTGTTCGAACCTGTTTGGTGACATCATTTCTGATGAAATTGCTATGTTAACTGGCTCGATGGGGCTGTTGTCATCAGCAAGTTTAAATAGCTCAGGCTTTGGCATGTATGAGCCAGCAGGCGGCAGCGCGCCGGATATAGCAGGTAAGGGTATTGCTAACCCAGTGGCGCAGATATTGTCGGCAGCCTTATTGCTTCGCCATAGTTTGAAGTTAGATGAAGCGGCTGATGCTATTGAGCGCGCGGTAAGTAAAGCCTTAGCCAATGGTTACTTAACTGGCGAGTTGTTAGATGAGTCAGAGCGCGGCAATGCCAAAACAACTGCGCAAATGGGTGATTACATTGCTCAAGCTGTTAGGGAGGGTGCGTAATGGCAGCAAGAACTTTATATGAGAAAGTGTGGGATGCTCATGTGGTAGCCGAGCCTGAGGGCGAAGCACCAATTATCTATGTTGACCGTCATCTTGTACACGAAGTGACATCGCCACAGGCGTTTAGCGGCCTTAAAGTCGCGGGGCGTAAGCTAAGAGCGCCAGAAAAAACTTTCGCCACTATGGACCATAACACGTCCACAAAGAGTGCTAGCCTTGATGCATTAAGCCCTATGGCGCGCACTCAGGTAGAAACCTTAGCGCAAAACTGCAAAGACTTTGGTATTCGCCTATACGATATTCATCACCCTAACCAAGGCATTGTGCATGTTATGGGGCCAGAGCTGGGTATTACCTTACCTGGTGCGGTTATTGTTTGTGGTGACTCTCATACCGCGACCCATGGCGCATTTGGCGCACTGGCATTTGGTATTGGCACCTCAGAAGTTGAGCATGTGCTGGCAACGCAAACCTTACGTCAGTTAAAAGCCAAAACCATGAAGATTGAAGTGCGCGGTAAAGTTGCAACAGGCATCACCGCTAAAGATATAGTGCTAGCGATTATCGGCCGCCTTGGTATGGATGGCGGCACCGGGCATGTGGTTGAGTTTTGCGGGGAGGCCATTCGCGACCTTTCAATGGAAGGACGCATGACCTTATGCAACATGGCAATTGAAATGGGTGCAAAGGCTGGCATGGTTGCGCCGGATCAAACCACCTTTGATTATCTTGAAGGTCGTGAATTTGCGCCTAAAGGTCAAGACTGGGACCAAGCAGTTGCTGCCTGGAAGGCGATGGCGAGCGATGAAGGTGCTGAGTACGACAGTGAAGTCGTGCTAGAAGCTAAAGATATTGCGCCGCAGCTAACTTGGGGGACAAATCCGGGTCAGGTAGTGGCTATTGACTCAAGCGTGCCAAATCCAGCAGATGAAGCTAACTCCACCGTTAAGGCCAGCATGGAAAAAGCTCTGCAGTACATTGGTTTAACTCCGGGCACCAACATGACAGATATCGCTATCAACAAGGTGTTTATTGGCTCATGCACTAATTCGCGTATTGAAGATTTACGTGCAGCGGCAAGTCATGCCAAAGGTCGACAAGTGGCCGAAGGTGTCACCGCGATTGTGGTGCCGGGCTCTGGGCAGGTAAAACTACAGGCTGAAGCAGAAGGCTTAGACAAAATCTTTGTAGATGCTGGCTTTGAGTGGCGCTTGCCAGGCTGCTCTATGTGTCTTGCAATGAATGATGACAGGTTGGAAGCGGGCGATCGCTGCGCATCGACCAGCAATCGTAACTTTGAAGGTCGCCAGGGGCGTGGCAGTCGCACTCATTTGGTAAGCCCAGCTATGGCAGCCGCAGCCGCTGTAGCAGGCCACTTTGTTGATATTCGTAAGCCGTACTAATCGTAACTATTGCAACTAATAAGGAGTCTTGAATGCAAGCATTTACCAGCCACACGGGGCTAGCGGTTGCGATTGATAGTGCCAATATCGATACCGACCAGATTATCCCTAAACAGTTTTTATCTAAGGTGACCCGCGACGGTTTTGGCGTGCACCTGTTTCACGACTGGCGTTATTTAGATGATGCTGGCGACAAACCTAACCCTGAGTTTGCACTCAACAAGCCACGCTATAAAGGCGCATCGATTTTAATAGCTCAGGAAAATTTTGGTTGTGGCTCAAGTCGGGAGCATGCTCCTTGGGCGTTGGCAGACTTTGGTTTACGGGCGGTCATAGCACCTACATTTGCCGATATTTTTTACGGTAACTCCATCAACAACGGCTTGTTGCCTGTAAAGCTTGACGCAGCTCAAGTTCAGCAGTTGATTGATGAAGTTGAGGCCACAGAAGGCGGGGAGATCACTGTGGATTTGCAAGCGCTGACTGTGACGTCACCATCTGGAGAGTCATTTGCATTTACTATTGCAGAATCAGCAAGACACAAGCTTCTTAATGGCCTAGATGCGATTGGACTAACCCTGTCGTTTGAGCAACCAATTGCAGATTATGAAACCGAGATACCGAGTTGGTATCGTTAATGGTTTAGGTTGACGTCCTTGTAAAGCAGATTCCCGCTTAAAAGCATTGCGGGAATGACGATGTTGGAACGACTGAAAAAGCATCGCGGGAATGACGGCGTTGAAGCGTCACGGGAGTGACTGAAATAAACATTTTGGGGATGACTGCGTTGGAATGTCTAGAGTATGGCTTACCAACCATGCTCCTCGTTTAATAACACTGTCACCCTCGAAGAGCTTTTAATCGAGGGTCTCATGTCGAAATCTAGAGTGACTTAGGAAACTCGGCCAACAACTTATCTAAAATTGGCTTGTTGGCTTCAGGGAACTGGTAGTTCTCAAGTTCGTTGACATCAACCCAGGCTATTTGCTGTTGCTCAAGCCCCTTTGCTTCACCTGAGAAGTTAGTCACTAGATGAATATCAAGTAGCACATGCTTATCTGGATAATCATGGCTTATCTCCATAAATGGCGTTGAGTCAGCAACCTCTAGGTTCACTTCTTCCGCTAGTTCACGAATTAGCGCCTGTGTGACTGTTTCATCTTGTTCGACTTTACCGCCGGGAAACTCCCACTTGCCACCTTGATGTAAGTGACCGTGGCGCAATGCCAGTAAAATTTGGTCGTTTGGATTAACAATTACGCCAACCGCAACATGCACTCGTTTTAGCATCTAGAATTAATCCTTTTTGAAAAAATCGCCTTCATCAAAGCCTGCTTCATCGAGATCGATGTCGGCAAACATTTCTGGGTCAATAGGTGTTTTTACTGGAATGGCGTGCTTCTCGTCGGCCCAATCTCCAAGGTCAATCATTTTACAGCGCTCAGAGCAAAATGGTTTGAACTTAGATTGTGGTTCCCACACGACAGGGGTCTTACAAATAGGGCAATTTACAGTTGTTGGCATGAAATCGTCTTGCAATAAAGTTTGGCTAAATTTTAAAGGCTTTATTCGCAAGCTGCCAGTGAGAATGTGATTTGTTTGTCGGTATGTTTCTGACGGTCGAAATCCACGAAGTGAATGGCGTAACGATTGCGACTACCACTTATTGTAGGGTAACAAGCTTGATCGGCATTGATTCGGACTCTAATAAGCGATAATGCTTTATCCGCGTTCGCTTGGTAAAAGCCTGCATTGGCAGAGGCGTTGATGAATTCAGAAGAGTCGCGAATGAGCTTTAGAATAAGTGTGATGGCTTTGAGTAGTGGCTGAAATTCTTCGGTCCAATTAATGATATCTTGCTGGCGTTGTTGCCAGGGTAAGCTTAACCAGTAATGTAGCTGTGGTAAGTCGAAACTACAGCAAGCGCCAGGCATACTAAATCTGTGTTTTAGGGCCGAGATGAATTTATCTTGTTTAAGCTTTGCACCTAAGCGGCCGCTAGAATACAGCTGTGCTTTGGCTTGAGTGAGCTCTTTAATAAGTGCGCAGACTTGCTCGGTATCGACATGTGGAAATGCTTGCCATTTATCTAACAGCAACACCTGCTTATCAATATCTTTTAATACGTCTGAAGAAAAGTCGCAGCGTTCAGTTAAGTCTGCGAGAGAGAAGATCGGCTCAAAACAATGATGTTGGTGATCTGACTCAGTAACTTGTTTTATGTGCGTCGCTAAATGCTCTAAACGCAGATAGCTGCGCGTTTTTTCATTTAGGGGTTGCTCATAAATCAAATTGGTCATGATTAGCTAATCTTATTATTGTTTAGTCATTACAGCTCGTGGTTATTGTTGTCGCCTTGCTTGAGCTAAAAAGTACTGGTGAAGATTGTCCACCTGTTGATTAAGTGAGGCGATGTCGCCTTGATTATCAATAATATGCTCAGCTTTAGTTAAGCGCTGTTCGCGACTCATTTGGCTATCCATGATTTTCTGAATAGCCTTTTGAGACGTGTTGTCTCTAGTCGCTGAACGTTTTCTCTGCAATGCGGGTGAAATATCAACAACTAAAGTGGTATTGACTAAGCTATCTAACCCATTCTCAAATAGCAAGGGCACAACCAAAATAACATAGTCACTTTGTGCACTATGTACTTGCTCTAACATGGTTTTTCTAATTAGTGGATGCAGTAATTTGTTGAGCCAAAGGCGCTCACTTTCGTTATTAAACACTCTGTCACGCAGTGCTTGACGGTTGAGTTCACCGTTTGGATTTAGTACTTCAGCACCAAAGTGCTGCGCTATTGCATTTAATCCCGGAGTATTTGGCTCAACGACTTCCCGCGCAACAATATCTGCATCAACCAATTCAATGCCTTTGGCGGCAAATAAATTGGCAACGGTTGTTTTACCGCTGCCAATGCCACCAGATAGACCGACTATGTATGTGGAAGACATAATTCTCAATTACTCTTGGCTAGACAAATGAGCCTAGGTACCAATTGATAATATCGTGCCCCCAAATTAACGCTATCCAACCAGCAATTGCGATATAAGGGCCAAATGGAATTGGCTTACCTGAATGTAGTTTCTTGGTGGCAATCATTGCTATACCAATCACCGCGCCGACTAATGAAGATAGCAGGATAATCAAAGGTAGCATTTGCCAGCCGAGCCAGGCACCAAATACTGCCATCAATTTGAAATCGCCGTAGCCCATGCCTTCTTTACCTGTTAACAGCTTGAAGCCCCAGAATACACTCCATAAACTTAGGTAACCGGCGGCTGCACCAATCACCGCATCCTCTAGGCTGACGAACACCCCTTGATAGTTAATGATTAGGCCTAGCCACAATAGCGGCAGGGTAATTTGATCTGGCAGCAGCATTTCGTCCAAATCGATGCCTGTTAGTGCGATTAAAGCAAAGGTGAGTAGTGTTGCTAGAGCAAATTGTGTCGTTGGGCCTAAATAATATGCCAGCGTGGCAACCAAAGCGCCGGTGATAAACTCAAAAATTGGGTAACGTGGTGAAATGCTGGTTTGGCAATTTGCGCACTTGCCTTTAAGTAGTAACCAACCAAAGATAGGCAAATTGTGCCAAGGTTTTATTTTGGCTTTGCACTTAGGGCAAGCTGATGTAGGTACAATTAGATTGTACTTTTGCGGGTATTCATCAATTGGCTTTTCAAGCTTGCCTTTACCAACTTGTTTAACGATATCTGGATGATATTCATCTAGATAGAAGTTGCACTCGCTTTGCCATTCACGCTTCATCATAACTGGCAGACGGTGAATCACCACATTTAAAAAACTGCCGATAGTGGCAGCGAAAATAAAGCTAATAACCACAAAAAGCCAGGGAGTCTGGCTCATTGTGGATACAAAACTAGAAGTAAAAGAAGATAAAAATTCGGTCATCTTGTTATTGTTCTCTTATGGTTGACCTTGTTGTGAGAGCGAAGGTTTAAACCACATTACCCATTTGGAAGATTGGCAGGTACATGCCGACGATCAAACCGCCGACTAGCGTACCAATTACTACCATCATAATTGGCTCGATCAGGCTTGAAAGGCCATCCACCGCGTCATCTACCTGCATTTCATAAATATTGGCGATTTTGTTGAGCATGTCGTCTAATCCACCAGACTCTTCACCAATCATTACCATTTGAATTAGCATATCAGGGAATAAACGCGTGGTTCGCATAGCTACATTCATTTGCATACCGGCCATGACCTCGGTACGCACTTTGTTCAGTGCATTTCGGTAGACAGCATTGCCGGATGCGCCCGCCGCAGATTCTAAGCCATCAATTAGTGGAACACCTGCTGCGAAGGTGGTTGCTAGCGTTCGGGCAAAGCGAGCCATAGCGGCTTTATGTAAAATGTCGCCAACAGCAGGTATTTTTAATATGTAGGTATCAACTTGATCTCGGAATACCTGAGAATTTCTATGGCTTCGCCTAAACAAAAATATTGCAGCTGCAATCCCAATGACAAAGAAGTACCAAGACCCTTGCAGCCAACGTGAGATATTAATGATCATTTGGGTGAAAGCGGGTAACTCCGCACCAAAGCCGTTAAAAATATCCTCAAATTGTGGCACTACAAATAAAAGCAGTAATGTTGTAACAGCGACTGCCACAACAACAACCGCTGCAGGGTAAAACATAGCTTTCTTAATTTTTGATTTTAGGGCTTCAGCTTTCTCTTTATAGATCGCTATTCGATCAAAGACTGCATCCAAAGAACCTGAATGCTCACCTGCTGCAACTAAGTCGACATAAAGGTCGTCAAAATACTGCCTGTGAGGCTTAAGAGAGTCAGAAAGAGGAATACCTGCTTGCACATCAGAAAGAATAGTCGCTAAGAGCTCTCGCATTTTAGCTTTTTCGTGCCCTTTGCCTAATAGTTCGATTGTTGTTACCAAGGGAACACCAGCGGCAAGCATAGTTGCAATTTGACGAGTGATCATTGCAATGTCCATTGCAGAGATCTTTTTCTCAGTCTTAAATAATGGGGCAGCCTTTTTACGTACTCCTTTTGGAGAAATCCCCTGTGCTTTTAAAACACTGCGGATTTCTGCAATAGAACTTCCGCGTAATTCGCCAGATGTACGTTGACCGTCCTTGTTGGTACCTTTCCACTCAAAGGTAAAAACTTTCGGCTGGTGTTTTACATTGCTGCCTGCTTTTTTGTTGGCTCTTGCAGTAGCCATTGGCATGTCCTTATGTATTATTCGTTTAAAAACTAGAGCTTAATGCTAAGCTTAGATAGTTTTTTGGTTAATTGAAACTAGTTACGCGGTTAATCTCAGCAATACTCGTCACACCTTGAACGACCTTTAGCAGCCCTGATTGACGTAAGTCATTCATGCCTTGTTCTTTTGCTTGATTAGCTATTTGCAGTGAATTACCGCCTTCCATAATAGTTCGGGCGATTTCATCACTCATTTTCATTACCTCATAGACACCTACACGGCCTTTGTAACCTCCAGAACAGAATTCACAACCAACAGGCTTGTATACGGTGAACCCTGTTGCGATATCTTGTTCAGTAAAACCAAGCTTTACTAGCTCTGCTTGAGGCACGTCTTCAGGCTCTTTACACTCAGGGCATAAACGCCTTGCAAGACGCTGTGCAATAATTAGGTTGACTGAGCTGGCAATGTTGTAGCCAGGTACGCCCATGTTAACCAAACGGGTTAAGGTCTCTGCTGCTGAGTTTGTATGGAGAGTTGATAAAACCAAGTGACCGGTTTGTGCCGCTTTAATGGCTATCTCAGCGGTTTCTAAGTCACGGATCTCACCGACCATTACCACGTCTGGATCTTGACGTAAGAACGAGCGAAGAGCTGAAGCGAAGGTTAAACCTGCTTTCAAGTTAATATGAACTTGGTTAACACCTTCTAAGTTAATCTCAACCGGATCTTCAGCAGTTGAAATATTACGCTCTTCCGTATTAAGGATATTAAGGCCAGTATAAAGGGATACAGTTTTACCGGAGCCAGTTGGGCCGGTCACTAATATCATGCCTTGGGGTTTGGCTAGCATTTCTTCATAAAGCAGGCGCTGCTCATCTTCATAACCGAGTTTTTCGATACCAAGCTGAGCGGAAGATGAATCCAGAATACGCATTACAATCTTCTCGCCCCAGATTGTAGGTAGAGTACTGACACGAAAATCAATTGATTTAGTACGTGACAGCTTCATCTTAATGCGGCCATCTTGAGGCACGCGGCGCTCAGCAATATCCAGCTTTGACATCACCTTTAATCGTGCTGAGATTCGACCTGCCAGGTTTACAGGTGGTTCTGAAACCTCGTGTAAAATCCCATCGATGCGAAAACGAATGCGGTAGCGTTTTTCATATGGCTCGAAGTGCAAGTCAGAAGCGCCTTTACGGATGGCGTCGGTTAGAATCTTGTTGATGTAAATAACAATTGGGGCATCGTCACTGCTGTCGCCTTCGGGCTCATCATTACGTTCGGTTTCTGCCACCTCCATCCCAGCAAGGGCTTCCTCGTCGACTCCAGAGAGATCTAGGCTAGATAGATCATCTTCAAGCACTTTTTCTACTGCTTGGGACAGTTTGTCATCTTCAACTAGAATCGCTTCAGCGTGAAGACCCAAGCTAAATTGAAAGTCTTCTAATGCGGAAATATTGGTTGGATCTGAGCTTGCGATGTATAAGCGATTTCCCCTTTTGAACAATGGAAGACACTTATGCTTATCGATTAGCTTTTTGTTGAGTAAGTCTTCAGGGATGTTTTTAACATCATACTCGCTTAAGTCTAGTAATGGAGTACCATACTCTTCGTAACAAAGCTCAGCAATTTCTCTAGCAGACAGCTTCTTTGTCGCAACTAAAGTCGAGACAAGAGTACGCTTTGTTTTTCTTGATTCTGATATTGCGCTTGAAAGCGTTTCTTCAGTCAAAAGCCCTTTTCTCAGGAAAAGATTTGATAAGCCTAAGTTTATAGCTGTCGATGGCATGAGTGGTTTCCAACTAGAAAACGTAATTGTGTCCTAAAGTACCAAATAAATTAGCACGTTGCATCTGTAGAGCTTGCCAGATAGCGAGTCTATAGAATTAGACAAAGTATTAGTTCCATTTGTCATAGATTCGCTCAAGAAATATTTCTGGTTCCTGGCAGCTTTCGAATAGCCCTGACGATACATCTGTTTCATAAAAGTCACACAGGGCGAAAAATAGAGTCCTAATTTTAACTTTGTCTTTAACAGTACTTGCAGGTTGCCAATAGTTAGTCTCAAGATCGACAAAGATAAGTTCGTCTTCCATATCTGGGAATGCTGCGAGTTGATAATTTCCCTTAATTATCGACCTTTGTTTAGCTGCGATGCTTGAGTCAAATATTTCCGGCTTTATGATAACCTTTCCGCTTTCATCGACAGTATAGAAGTTCAACCCCTTTGCTAGTGTTTGAATAACTTCTAGTTTTCCGGCTGATAAAACCAATGGATTTAGAGAGCTTTCTAAAAATATGGCTCGGTCCTCAGATACTTGGTGGAAAGGTTTTCCATCAAAAGTATGATCTACTTTGATTTCTAGAATATTTGCCAGGGAGGGAATAATATCAACGAGAGAGTATGTGCTTTTTGGATCAATAGCAGGTATGACAACACCATTTGAAAAAGACCTCACAGCAGCAACAACTTTAAACTGGCTATGACTTAGTACATTTGTGCCATGCCCCAAAGAGTTGGTTTCAAACGTAGCAGAGCTTATTCGCCCTTGGGGACCATCGTCTTTCCCTCCAAAACTTTCTCCATGATCAGAGAGAAGTACGACAACGGAGTTTTGCAAAATACCCCTATCAGCAAGGCCATTCAGTAGTTGAGCGAATTGCTCATCAGACTGTTTGAGCATTGTAAGGTACAAGTATTCTTCTGCTCTATCTTTGATAAACTCATGGTCTTCTAAATATGTCAGCTTAGCACTTTTGAAAGGCCAATGAGGCAGAGTCAGGTGTGTTGCAAGAAATATAGGCTTTTCACTATTTACAGAGTCTATGGTACCAAGTAGTTGCTCGATAAAGGCGTAGGGTTGGTAAGTCCACCACGCTGATCTGTTGTTATAGATATAAGGGAAAAAAGACCTTATTGAAGTTTGATTTAAAAACAGTGAAAACAATGGAATGTTGTTTAGTCCAGATACAATAAATTCTGCTGCATCAGCAGGTGGACCAACAATTATATCAAAACCAAAAGATTCATCGATATTGTTAAATCTGCGCTCGTCCTGTGCCCATATGTTTTGATAGCCAATTGATGATAGTTGCTGTGGAAACGCCAAGCTACGATCCACTTTGGACATTTCCGTTAGATTAAATCGTGCGTTGTGGGTAATGGGATACGTTCCCGTAAGGGTTGAAGTCCACGAGACAAATGTTCTTCCTGCGGGTGTGTAGGTGTTTGGAATATTTGTAGCTTCAGATAAGAATTGATCAATATTGGGAGTAACAGATGTTCTGCCGCTTGTTCACCCAAATAGTCAGGTCTTAGGGAGTCAATACCAATCAGAATAATATTTGGTTGGTCACTGTTATGGGCTATCGGTTTAATCGTTATGAGTAATGGTCCAAAAAGCAATGCTGAGGAAGCAAGTGTAAGGATGCTATATCGATTTTTTTTTACGCATCCCAACAAGATTATCGCAACAATGCTCAATGAAGAAATCAGTGGAATATAATGACTGCTAAAGTGCTCATGACTGGTGGGCGAAAACGGATATAACAGACTATTTATGCTAATAATGGCTACAAAGATTAATGTCCAGGCAAGTGCAACGTGAATAAACTTTGATTGAATACTAGACAACGAGATCACGTTCTCCATAGCTTTAGCCAAAAAAGCGATATAGAAAACAATTGCCACAGCGATAAAAGTTGCGGTTAGTAATGTTGTGACAAAAGGGACGCTAGTTATTGCTGAGCTTATCATTGGTGCTAACTCAGTAAATGCATCACTTAGCTGGTGGTTAATTTGGGTTTTAGTGAAGAGGATTAAGGCGGTAGTGAGTAAAAAACTAATAGCGATATGAATGCGCATTTAATAGTCCAACAATAAAAAAATAGCATGCGTTAGCATGCTATTTTATAAAACTAAGCTAGTTAAGTATTAACGGCAGTTAGATGGTTTATATTTGTCGTCAAGAGAACCACCAGTACATGCCCATGTAACGTTACCTGAAGAGGTAAAAGTTGGAGCCAGAATAAGAGTTGCGTCATCTGTTACTTTGGCGTTGTATGTTACTGTAATGCCACCGCCTGTACCAACCGCTACAGACTTAACTGAGTTACCAGTAATTGAAGATGCTGCTGCTAGCCCAGCAAGAGCATTGGTTGTTGGTGCAGAGCCTTGTGAAGAGTAATATTCAGTCACTGCAGCTTTTGCTCCTGCAGCAAGACTAAGACCTTCAGAAACATGACCACGTTTAGTGAAGTCTTGATACGCAGGCAGTGCGATTGCAGCAAGAATACCGATGATCGCAACTACGATCATTAATTCAATAAGAGTAAAACCCTTAGCGTTTTTAACTTGGTTGATACCTTTCATTTTCTCTCTCCGTCAAAAATTACCGCGACTATCCAATCCTTGTTACGAGTAGTGATCGGCTTCAATGCCAATGTCGACAGTATAAATTATTGTTAGCGATGACATTCTACAACGAAGTAGGTGCACCATAACAACTTAAAATATCAGCCTGAATCACCCCAAAGTTAGGTATAGGTTAGGTTTGGGGGTTCAAACCTTTACACTCGATTGCAGTTATTGTATCGGCATGTTGGCACCATACTGAAACAAAAAGCTATCAACCTAGTATGACTTTTCGGCTGAGCACCGCAGGAACTAGAGTATTTACACTGAGTTAGAGGGTAATTGTTACAATTTCTTGAACTTTTACTTGATCCAATTCAATTGCCATATTTCTGTAATCCTAGCAATTCTTGGCCGAAAGGCCATCTCGCCTGCTTAAAAGTTAGTATAAAGTTAACCCAAATGGAATAGCCAATCCCAGAAAAATGGCAAATAAAGCCAAAAAATTCTTAGTGTTATCGTTTTCGATCTATTTCGATCTAACATTTTGTTGACATTCTTTTGTTGGTAGTAATTTTTTTGACAAATTGATTGCCAAAGAAAAAAATTGACACCTGTTTAGTCGGCTAAAGTGTTACAAACCCTTTGCTCCGTAGCACTTTAGAGCGACGTATAGTTTGCCTGTTACGAGCAAAACTAGAGTTAAGTGTTACATTTGTACTCTGGCAAGCTAGTTACAACAGGTGTGGCTAGTGTCGCAACTGGCATTAAATAAGGTGTTTCTCTGCTTCATTGTTTTGGCCAGATTTGCTATTGAAATGAGCAGAAATAATTTTGTCTAACTGCTGTTTTTTTGAACTGTAATTAGGGCCGCAAAGAGTTGGTCAAGCTTGATTCGGAAATTTTGATTAAGTAATAGGTATCTTGGTTGGCTTGAAAATTGGCGCACTACTTTTGGTTTAAAGGGGAACGATACTTCCACCGTCACCCTCGAGATCTTTTATCGAGGGTCTTTTTTGGTTGATTTGAGAGGTTCCCGCTCAGAAGCGTTGCGGGAACGACTGAATAAGAAAGCGTTACGGGAACGACTGAAATTAAGCTTTCACCCTTAACGACAAATCTAGCGCTTTAACATGCTTGGTTAGAGCGCCCACTGAAATATAGTCAACGCCAGTTTTAGCAAAGCCTGCGATTGTATCGAGGGTAACGTTGCCCGAGACTTCCAGTTTGGTGTTTTGACCTTTCTCTTTATATTGATGGTTGAGCTCTACTGCCTGGGTCATCATGGTCACGTCAAAGTTGTCCAACATAATGATGTCAGCTCCGCCATCGAGAGCCTGGGTTAGCTCGTCGATTGACTCAACTTCAACTTCTACTGGCTTATCTTGATGAAGCTTGCGCGCAGCTTCAATGGCATTGGCGATACCGCCACAAGCCATGATGTGATTCTCTTTAATTAAGAAAGCATCGAATAAGCCGATGCGGTGGTTTTTGCCACCACCACAAGTGACTGCGTATTTTTGTGCGGTGCGCAGACCAGGAATGGTTTTGCGAGTGTCCAGTAATTGGGTGTGAGTGCCTGCAAGTTGGTCGACATAGATTTTGGTTAAACTCGCTACACCAGATAGAGTTTGAATAAAGTTCATTGCCGTGCGCTCACCAGTTAGGATCGCGCGTGCAGGGCCCGATAGCTCACATAGCACCTGATTGGGAACGACTAGGTCGCCATCATCAACATGCCAATGCAGCGCTACTTCGCCACCTAATTGATTGAATACTTGCTCAGCCCAGGCTTTGCCGCAGAAAACTCCTTCTTCACGGGTAATAAGGCTGCTCTCTACGTATTTATCAGCCGGAATTAATTGTGCGGTAATGTCTGCCGCTAATAAACATTCAACACTTTGTTGTTCGGTATAACCGAGATCTTCATATAATGCGGTTTTTACGGCGTGGCGAATATCATTTTCTAGCATAATGCCGGATCCTTGCTTACTGGTCTGTCGTACTTAGTGCTGAAAATGTTGGAGATATACAGACAAGTTTACCTTTGGCAAACCGCCTGTTTCAGCACTTAAAATTATGGTTTTAGACTAACATAGTTGCTAAGGTTGAACCTATAGAAAGGCGTGGGAATTTTGGCTTCATTTACCGCATTAGTTGCCGCATTAGTTGCCGCATTAGTTGCCGCATTAGTTAGTGCATTAATTCCCAGCATCACTGTGAGTGACGAATAGAGTAGCCATCGTAAGTAACTATTGTAAGTAACTATGACATCCAAACTAACTTCAACAGTTTTCAACCAGGGCTGGCATTGCAATGCTCTGCAGTGTTTATCTCCCCATTTTAATCAGCGCCCTCAAGCTGAAGTGAGCTTACTGGTTATTCACAATATCAGCTTACCAGCAGGGTGCTTTGGTCTGCCTTATATTGATGATCTGTTTAAAGGTTGCATTGATGTGAGCGCTGATCCTTCGTTTAAAGATCTTCAAGGGCTGACAGTTTCTGCTCACTTCCTTATTCGCCGCGATGGTAGCTTGACCCAATATGTGAGTTGTGACGACAGAGCCTGGCATGCTGGTGTGTCTAACTTTCATGGGCGTGAAAACTGCAATGACTTTGCTATTGGTATTGAGCTTGAGGGGACAGATGATGTTGCCTACACCGATAAGCAATATCAGCAGTTGGTGAGTTTAACTCAGCAGATCCAGCTGCAGTATCCTATGATTTCATTAGACAGAATTGTTGGTCACTGTGATATCGCACCAGGGCGTAAAACAGATCCTGGTGATAGCTTTGACTGGCAGCGATATAGGCAAGATTTGACGAATAGCTAAAACTGACTTTTCGAGTTAAATCGCTATATTTGTCATTTGGTTAGCGTATGATTGATACTTAAGTTAGGTTGGTTTTTACTTAGAGTTATTCCGAGCTTAAGAGTGAATTGCTCATCACGAAAACTACCTTTACCTTGAAAACGCCGAGGGTGTATGGCTCTATTTTCTTTTTTAGTCGCAATGTTTGTCGAACGATTAAAGTTCTTGCCCGCTTTTTTGCAGTTCGATGAGCTTATGCGCCAATATCAGCAGAGCTTCTGGCGCGTCGATTCCTTAACACATACTCACATTGCGCTGATTGCAATTGCGATCCCTGCCGTTTGTGTATTTGCCATTCGTTATTTATTAGATGGTCTGTTTTTCGATGTATTTAGCCTGGCATTTTCGGTATTCATCGCGGTAATTTGTTTAAGTCACCAATCTATTCGTCATATCTTTAAAAAGTACATTCAAGCGGCGTGTCGTGGTGATGTGCAAGCTTGCTTTATTTATGCGGGAAAACTTGATTGCCATGAGTGCTTAAAGGCCGTTAATGAGAACGAGCTGGGTAAGCGAGTGGGTGAAACCGTGGCCTGGATTAACTATCGTTACTATGGTGCCGTCGCGCTATATTTTGTGGTGTTTGGCCCTGTGGGCGCGGTGCTTTACTGTAGTGTGCGCTACTACCATGATTTGCTTGCCATGCATAAAGTTGAAAATACTTGGGTTGAATTACTACTGCTAGCACTTGATTGGTTGCCGTCGCGTATCTTTAGTTTTGGCTATGTGCTTAGCGGTCAATTCTCGCAAGGGTTTGGCGCTTGGCGACGAACAGCACTGACACTGCACGCTAATGCGAAAGATGTGGTCAGTAAAACGGCCATGGCGGCAGAAGAGTTACCTGAGCAATCAGATGCGCCCGTTTGTGTAAGGTCTACGCTAGCGCTATTAGCTTTGAGTAAAAGAAATTTATTATTGTTAGTGACAATGCTCTCAGTGTTGACTATTTTTGGTGTGGTAAGTTAGCAATTTAAGCCGTTGAGTTTACCCAACTGCTGACTTACCTAATTTATTTTTAGCTAATTTAAATTATTGTTTTAATAAAATATCCTAAACAATTGGCTTAACCATTTAACACCCGTTGTCAAATGGTCTGACCCCCTCACTTAGATTTTACGTTATGCTTTTCGCAGCGCGCGTTTAAAACTCTGAGTTAACGATCATCTAACCCTGCATTAACTAGACATGTCACGTATGATTTGATAAAGTGCGCTCTATCATAAAAATTGGTAAGACCAATTGACAATCCTAAATATGAATGGAGCGGCATAGTTAATGGCTTATAGTAAGATTAGTCAGCCAAAAATTTCTGATGTGATCATGGAGCAACTCGAGCGCATGATCCTTGAAGGCAGTTTGCAGCCGGGTCAGAAATTACCTCCTGAGCGTGAACTTGCTGTGCAATTTGAAGTGTCGCGCCCGTCATTACGTGAAGCAATTCAAAAGCTTGAAGCAAAAGGTTTGCTAATGCGCCGTCAAGGTGGTGGCACCTATGTGAAAGAGCAGCTTTGGCAGAGCCTTGCCGACCCTATCGTTGAATTAATGCATGAAGATTCAGAAAGTCAGTATGACTTACTGGAGTTTCGTCATGCCACAGAAGGCATGATGGCTTATTTTGCCGCGCTTCGTGGTACGGATGCAGATATGAAAAACATTAAACAATGCATTAACGAAGTAGAGCAGGCTGTAGGTATTGAGAACCAGGCCGATGCCATTGTGCGTTTTTACCGTGCGGTAGCTGAAGCATCACACAACGTGGCTATGCTGCACCTAGTATTAAGCCTAACGCCAGTGCTACACAAGAACGTGGCGCAAAACCTAGAGTTGCTTAACCGCCGCGAAGACGCATCAAAAATGGCTAATGAGCATCGCCGCGATTTATTGGCTGCGATTGTGCGACGCGACCCTGAAGCTGCACGTGAAGCCTCGAACGAACACTTAAGTTACATCGAAGAAGTCATGCTGTCGGTACGTGAAGAAGACAGCCGACTTCAACGAAGCCTACGCCGCTTAAAAGGCAGCGTTTAATAAGCATTAATACAAATACAAGACTTTACTAGGGTTCACTCCCTAGTAATACCAATCAGGATAAATAAGTGACCTGAAATTACTTAGGAAAAATCGCTTAAAACAAAGCGGGAATTACAGCTAGCTATTGCTTTACCTACAAGATTCCTAACGAAGTTATAAGCGCTTTTAACCAGTAAAAATGATCACGTACTTATGCTGATTGGTATATCAATTAATCATAACAATCATATAGTAGGAAGGACTGCGAGATGTCTGAAGATATGCTAAAAGATTTGGACCCATCAGAAACTCAGGAATGGGTTGATGCTCTGCAAGCTGTATTAGAGCAAGAAGGGCCTGAAAGAGCGCACTTTTTATTAGAAAAGTTAATCGATAAAGCCCGTCGCAATGGTACTCACTTACCTTACGACGCCACGACCGCTTATCTGAACACGATCCCAGCGGGCCAAGAACCGAACATGCCTGGCAACCAAGAAATGGAGCGTCGTATTCGCGCTATCATTCGTTGGAACGCGCTGGCTATGGTACTTCGTGGTTCTAAGAAAGACCTAGAGCTTGGCGGCCATATCTCAAGCTTCTCTTCAAGTGCTACTATTTATGATGTGTGTTTCAACCACTTCTTCCGCGCCCCAAATGAAAAAGACGGTGGCGATTTAGTTTACTTCCAGGGTCACATTGCTCCGGGTATTTACGCGCGCTCGTTCCTTGAAGGTCGCTTAACTGAAGACCAACTTGCTAACTTCCGTCAAGAAGTTGATGGTCAAGGTCTGTCTTCATACCCACACCCTAAGTTAATGCCTGACTACTGGCAGTTCCCTACGGTTTCTATGGGCCTTGGTCCTATCCAAGCTATTTACCAAGCGCGTTACTTAAAATACTTAACTGACCGCGGCTTAAAAGACTGCTCGGAGCAAACGGTATACTGTTTCCTCGGTGACGGTGAGTGTGACGAGCCTGAATCTCTAGGTGCGATTGGCCTAGCTGCCCGTGAAGGTCTAGACAACCTAGTATTTATTATTAACTGTAACCTGCAGCGTCTTGACGGTCCGGTACGTGGTAACGGTAAGATTATTCAAGAGCTTGAAGGTGAATTCCGCGGCGCTGGCTGGGAAGTGGTTAAAGTGATTTGGGGTCGCTACTGGGATGCGTTACTTGCACGTGACACCAGCGGCAAACTGCTACAGCTAATGGAAGAAACCGTAGACGGTGAATACCAAAACTGTAAAGCAAAAGGCGGCGCTTATACGCGTGAGCACTTCTTTGGTAAGTACCCAGAAACTGCTGAAATGGTTGCTAACATGTCAGATGATGACATTTGGCGTCTAAACCGTGGTGGTCATGACCCTGTTAAAATTTACGCGGCATTAGATCATGCTAAGAAGACTAAAGGTCGCCCAACAGTAATCCTGGCTAAAACCGTTAAGGGTTATGGTCTAGGTTCTGCTGGTGAAGGTAAGAACATTGCCCATAACGTCAAGAAGATGGATGTCGACTCTATCCGTTACTTCCGCGATCGTTTCAATATCCCAATTCCTGATGACAAGTTAGAAGATATTCCTTTCTATCACCCAGGTCCTGATTCAGAAGAAGTGAAGTACCTAAAAGAGCGCCGTGAAGCCCTGAAAGGTTACTTGCCACAGCGTCGCGAAAACTTCACTGAAGAGCTAGAAGTACCGTCATTGAAGATTTTTGATGCCGTGCTTAAAGGTTCAAATGGCCGTGAAATCTCTTCAACTATGGCGTTTGTACGTGTACTTACCGCGCTGCTTAAAGATAAGAAGATCGGTAAGCGTATTGTGCCAATTATTCCTGATGAAGCGCGTACTTTCGGTATGGAAGGTCTATTCCGTCAGGTTGGTATTTACGCTCACGAAGGTCAAAAGTACGAGCCACAAGACTCAGACCAAGTTGCTTACTACCGTGAAGACAAGTCAGGTCAGGTTCTTCAAGAAGGTATTAACGAGTTAGGTGCAATGTCATCTTGGGTATCTGCTGCAACTAGCTACTCAGTGAACGACATGCCAACCATTCCGTTCTACATCTACTACTCAATGTTTGGTTTCCAACGTATTGGTGACATGGCATGGGCAGCAGGTGATATGCGTGCACGTGGTTTCCTTGTTGGTGGTACCTCAGGTCGTACAACACTTAACGGTGAAGGTCTGCAGCACCAAGATGGTCACAGCCATATTCTTGCAAACACTATTCCTAACTGTGTGTCTTATGACCCAACTTACGGTTATGAGATTGCAGTAATCGTTCAAGATGGTATCGAGCGCATGTACGGCGACAAGCAAGAAGACGTGTTCTACTACCTAACTACAATGAACGAGAACTATGTTCAGCCTGAAATGCCAAAAGGCGCAGAAGAAGGCATTGTTAAAGGTATCTACAAGCTTGAATCGGTAGCAGGTAGCGGTAAAGGTAAAGTACAACTTATGGGTTGTGGCACCATCCTTGAAGAAGTCCGTAAAGCTGCGCAAGCACTAGCGAAAGACTTTGGCGTATCTGCTGACGTATTTAGCGTGACTAGCTTCAACGAGCTAACACGTGATGGCCAAGCTGCCGAGCGTTGGAACCTGTTGCACCCAACTGAAACGCCGAAGAAAGCGTACATCAGTGAAGTACTTGCGTCAGACTCACCTGCGATTGTAGCAACTGACTACATGAAGGTTTACGGCGAGCAGTTACGTGCATACGTGCCAACTGACTACAAGGTACTCGGTACAGACGGTTTTGGTCGCTCAGACAGCCGCGCAAACCTACGTCACCATTTTGAAGTTGATGCTAAGTTCATCGTACTTGCAGCGCTTAAGTCGCTGGTAGAGCGTGATGAAATGCCAGTTGATGTGCTAACTAAAGCCATCAACGAATACGGCATTGACGTAGACAAAGCTAACCCACAGTTCGCGTAAGAGGAATTCAAAATGGCTGATTTAAAAGAGATTTTGGTTCCTAATGTCGACGCTGATGCCGTTCAGGTTATTGAAGTCTGTGTTGAAGTGGGTGAGGTGGTAGAAAAAGAAACCTCAATCATTACCGTCGAAACCGACAAAGCGACCATGGATATTCCGGCGCCGTTTGCAGGTAAAATCGCTGAGCTAAAAGTGGCTGTTGGCGACAGTGTTTCTGAAGGTACACTAATTGCCCTTCTTTCTGCTGAAGGTGCAAGTGAAGAGGCTGCAAGTGAACAAGCGTCTGCGCCTGCAGCAGAGCCTGCACAAGCAAGCGCACCTGCAGTTGAACAATCTGCGCCGGTTGCCGCTCCTGCAGCTTCATCACAAGTGGTAGAGGTTAAAGTGCCAGATATTGGTGGTGATACTGACGTACCTGTAATTGAAGTATTAGTGAGCGAAGGCGAAACCATTGAAGCTGAAGCTGGCCTAATTACCCTTGAAACTGACAAAGCGACCATGGATGTACCTGCGCCGCAAGCCGGTGTGGTTAAGTCAATTAGCATCAAGACAGGTGATACTGTTTCTGAAGGCACGCTAGTACTGACGCTAGAAGTTGCCAGTGAAGCAAGCGCTCCTGTTGAAGCTCCAGCAGAGACTCCAGCACCAGCAGCCCCTGCAGCAGCACAAGTTGTGGAAGTGAAAGTACCAGACATTGGTGGCGACACTGACGTACCTGTGATCGAAGTATTGGTAAGTGAAGGCGAAACCATTGAAGCAGAAGCGGGCCTAATTACCCTTGAAACTGATAAAGCAACCATGGATGTGCCATCACCAAAAGCGGGTGTGGTTAAGTCTGTGAGTGTAAAAGTAGGTGACACTGTTTCTGAAGGCACACTCGTGCTTATGCTAGAAGTTGCTGGCGAAGCTCCGGCTGCGCCAAAAGTTGAAGCACCAGTTGCTGCAGCTCCTGCTAGTCAAGCGCAGCAGGTTGCACCTGCGCCAGCGAGTCGTGCGACTCCGCCTGTACCGCATCACCCAAGTGCTGCAGCGCCATCAGCAACCGGAGTTGTACATGCATCACCAGCAGTTCGCCGTTTAGCGCGTGAGTTTGGTGTTGATTTGACTAAGGTGACAGGTACTGGTCGTAAAAAGCGTATTTTGAAAGAAGACGTTCAAGCTTACGTTAAGTACGAGCTATCACGCCCTAAAGCAAGCGCGGCAACCTCAGTTGCTGGCGGTGCTGGTGGTCTGAATGTGATTGATGCACCTAAGGTCGACTTCAGCAAGTTTGGTGAAGTAGAAGAGAAACCACTAAGCCGTATCCAGAAGATCTCCGGTCCTAACTTGCACCGTAACTGGGTAACCATCCCGCATGTGACCCAGTTCGACGAAGCTGACATCACTGAGCTTGAAGCTTTCCGTAAAGAGCAAAACACCCTAGCGGCGAAGCAAAAAGCGGATTACAAGATCACCCCACTGGTGTTCATGATGAAAGCGGTAGCCAAAACACTGCAGCAATTCCCTGTGTTTAACTCAAGCTTGAGCCATGACGGTGAATCACTGATCCAGAAGAAGTACTTCCACATTGGCGTGGCGGTGGATACACCAAATGGATTAGTGGTACCTGTGGTACGTGATGTTGACAAAAAAGGCATTATTGAGCTGTCACGCGAGCTAATGGAGATTTCTGTTAAGGCTCGTGAAGGCAAGCTAAAAGCTGCAGATATGCAGGGTAGCTGCTTTACTATTTCAAGTTTAGGTGGCATTGGCGGTACAGCGTTTACCCCAATTGTTAACTACCCTGATGTAGCAATTCTAGGTGTGTCTAAGTCAGAGATGAAGCCGAAATGGAACGGTAGTGAGTTTGAGCCTAAGCTTATGCTACCACTGTCATTATCGTACGATCACCGCGTGATCGATGGTGCGATGGCAGCACGCTTTAGCGTGACGTTATCAGCGATTCTTTCTGATATTCGCACCCTAATACTTTAAGCCGAACAGGCCGCTCTTATTGAGTGGCCTTTTTTATGCTGTGAGATTGTGATCAAGGTCAAACAAAGGTTAAAATGCGCCATCCCAATTTTTGAAATGTGCGATAAATAAAATTGGATGTGAAACAGACGTTTCTGGCTAGCGTTAGCGACCTTTAGGGCACGATCCCTCTCCACGAACCGTCTCCCTAAAGGAATGAAAAATTAGAGGAAGTCATGAGTAAAGAAATTAGCACTCAAGTTGTCGTACTAGGCGCAGGCCCAGCGGGTTACTCTGCTGCTTTCCGTGCTGCGGATTTAGGTTTAGATACTGTAATCATCGAGCGCTTTGACACGCTTGGTGGTGTTTGTCTAAACGTGGGTTGTATTCCTTCAAAAGCATTACTGCACGTAGCTAAAGTGATTGAAGAAGCAAAAACAGTTGCTGCTCACGGTGTCACTTTTGGTGAGCCACAAATCGATTTAGATAAGCTACGTAGCTACAAAGAAAAAGTTATCGGTCAACTTACTGGCGGTTTAGGCGGTATGTCTAAAATGCGTAAAGTTGACGTAGTAAACGGTTTTGGTAAGTTCACTGGCCCTAACTCAATTGCAGTTGAAGGCAAAGACGGCACCACTATCGTGAACTTTGAACACGCAATCATTGCGGCAGGTTCTCGCCCAATTCAACTACCATTTATCCCACATGAAGACCCACGTATTTGGGACTCAACTGATGCCTTAGAACTAAAAGAAGTACCAGGCAAGTTGCTAGTAATGGGTGGCGGTATCATTGGTCTAGAAATGGGTACTGTGTACTCATCACTAGGTAGCGAGATCGACGTAGTTGAAATGTTCGACCAGGTTATTCCAGCAGCTGACAAAGACGTTGTGCGTATCTTCACCAAGAAGATTAAGAAGAAGTTCAATCTAATGCTTGAAACCAAGGTTACCGCGGTTGAAGCAAAAGATGACGGCATTTACGTGACGATGGAAGGCAAGAAAGCACCTGCAGAGCCTGTACGTTACGATGCAGTATTAGTTGCCATTGGTCGTACGCCAAATGGCAAGTCGCTTGATGCTGAAAAAGCCGGTATCAAGGTTGATGAGCGTGGCTTTATCAACGTTGATAAGCAAATGCGTACTAACGTGAACAACATCTTCGCGATTGGTGACATTGTTGGTCAACCAATGTTGGCGCACAAAGGTGTGCATGAAGGTCACGTAGCGGCTGAAGTTATCTCAGGTCTTAAGCACTTCTTTGACCCGAAAGTGATCCCTTCAATCGCATACACAGACCCAGAAGTAGCTTGGGTTGGTCTAACAGAGAAAGAAGCAAAAGAGCAAGGTATTGCTTATGAAACAGCAACTTTCCCATGGGCTGCAAGTGGCCGCGCGATTGCATCTGATGCAAGCGACGGTATGACTAAGTTAATCTTCGACAAAGAAACGCACCGCGTGATTGGTGGTGCAATTGTTGGTGTTAACGGTGGTGAGCTACTGGGTGAAATCGGCTTAGCAATCGAAATGGGTTGTGATGCTGAAGACCTAGCGCTAACTATTCACGCTCACCCAACACTGCATGAGTCAGTGGGTCTAGCTGCTGAAGTTTACGAAGGTTCAATTACTGATTTACCTAACCCAAAAGCGGTTAAAAAGAAGAAGTAATCGACTAGCTCGAGCGTTAAGATAACAAACGTAAACAAATGTATGAAGCACCCTTTTATGGGTGCTTTTTTTTGGTCTAAACTCTGCAATGGATGTTATATTGGAGTGCGACTAGTTACCCTTATGTTATTGTTGAGGTTCGGCATTTTTGTCACTAAAACGCTATGACATCATGGAGTGTGAGTAACCTAAGTTGGGAATAAAAACGTTTTCTAACAGTGGCTGTTAGAAGCAAAGCGTTGTAATGAAGCCTTGCGATGAAAATCATTTCAATGCATCGACCCCAGTTAAGGTTACTTAGTAGAAATGGACATCTAAAGCGTATTGAATTCGGTCACGTTTGGAGTGTGTTATTAACTATTTCTTCCGACTTGTCAGCATATCTATATTGTTAGCCTATGCCGTTAGCACCGCTTGTTTTGCCTCACCAACGCAGCGCGTATTTGATGCGCGTGACGGCCTGACCACAGCCTCAATTCATGACATTGCCTTTGATCATTATGGCTTTACCTGGCTAGCAACCGAGCAGGGCTTATACCGTGCCAGCAGTTCTATGGTGCGACGTATCGATAAAGTCGGTTTCGAGACCATACTTGAAGATGAAACCCTATTCCAAGTTGAGCCTCTCAGCGATAATCTGCTGTTTCTTAATGGATTTAAAGCTAGCTATTTGTATCAGATCAATGAGAACCAATTCACCAAAATCAAGGTTAAGGGTGAGGAGGGAAGCTCGTCCATCCTACGTATAGAGCAAGCTCATGCCGTTAAGCATGACCGGTTCATCGCGCTCACTCAATCAGGAAGAGTGTTTTGGCTTGATACCGACAACAGTCAGTTTCAAGTGGATAAGCGCTTTGTATTGCCTAAACAAGACAAGTGGAAGGACTTTCTTGCACTAGACAGTGGCGAGTTTATTTTCGCGGCTAAGCATTTACTGCATAAAGTTGATGTCGATGGCAACAGCGTACAGCTTGATTTTTCAGCACAAGAGTACGGTGAAATTAATGCTTTGCTATATGAGCAAGGTAAAGTTTGGGTGTTATCAAGCAAGGGCTTATTTCATATCAGTTTTGCCCAGCAGCGGGTGACACAAATACCTGATATGAATTATCACCTGGTTACAGCGGTGGTTGATGAAGAGGGTGTGTTCTGGCTGGGTGGCTACGATGGGCTGATAAAGTGGGATCCTGAATCTAAGCTCATCATTAACTACCAACAAGAGATTAAGTCATCTGCGCGCATTGATTATATCTTCGATTTGGTACTCGATGACAACGGCTTAATTTGGCTGGGTGGCTCAGGTGGGCGTTTGGCTGTTATGAGCCCGCCGTCGCAGTTTATCAAGCAAACTTATACCAGTTTTCCGCCGTTTGATATTCAGTCTGAAGTGATTTGGTCCGTTTACAGTGAAGGCGATAAGGTGTGGCTCGGCGCCGACGGTGGCGTGAATGTGATTGATATGAATATAAAAGGCTCGACATTTATTGAGCTTGAAGGCTTTATTGCATCAGACAGCATATATCACATTATCGCTTTAACCGATGACACTCTTATCGTCACGTCTACCAACGGTATTCACGCCATTAATAAAACCACCAATCAAAGCCAAAGGTTTGCAGATTACGCCAGTGTTAATACCTCGCTTGCAGGAAGCATCGTTATCTCCTCATTTATCGACCCTGCTGTTGCTGGCCGTGTCTGGTTTCCGGGTAGTGCCGGTTTGTTTTATTGGGAGCCTGGTGCTACAGAATTAACTCAGGTACACATTGACCATGGGCACGAAGCAGGTGAGTTATGGTTTAGCAGTATCATACGCGACTCACAGCAAAGGCTATGGGTGAGTGGTAGTCACTTTGGCTATTTTGATGACAAGCTCAATTTTCACTCTAAAGAGCCGCAAATTGTTTTTGAAGACAGGGAGATACAGGTTAGCCAAATTATCGAGGTGGAGCCTAATGTGTTGTGGCTGACATCGAACCAAAATGGCCTATTTCAACTTAACGCAGTTACCGATGAGTTAATCAAGCTCGACCGTTTATGGCAGGTGAACTGCAGCGTGATTTACTTTATTGAGCAAACTAAAGAAGAGGTTTTCATTGGCTGTGAAGACTCAATTCTTAAGGTAAATCGAGAAACCGGGCTAGTAGAGGGTTACCCTCAGCGTGATGGCTTTATTTCTGATGAGTTTAATGAGGCCGCAACCTTTTATCGTGATGATTTAGGCCTGTTTGTCGGCACGCCAAATGGCGCCATGCTCATTGACCCTGACTTGCTGGAAAATCGCATCGTTGATGACAAGATTTTGCTAGAGTCAGTCGTGGTGTATTACGACGAAAAAACTAGCGTAAGTCTGGTGCCTAAGCCAGATATTGTTGTTGACCCTGGTGCCAGTTTAATTAGTTTTCAAATTGCTTCGTTTGATTACCTCAACCCTAAACCTTTGACCTTGCAGTATCGTTTAAATCGCTCAGGTGAGCGCAAAGGTAACTATTTCTTGCTTGACGGTAAGTCGCAAATCAATATTTCAGGCCTTAAAGCGGGTGATTACACCTTAGAGCTGAAGTACATGCGCAACGGTTTGTGGACGACAAAGCCGTTTGTGTACCCGTTCCATGTCAAGCAATTCTGGTGGCAGTCGAATCAGTTCAAAGGCCTGATAATCCTGCTTGCTTTGGTGTCCATGGTTGCGATTATCATTTTTCGCCAAAATCAAATTAGTCGTTTCAAAAGCATTAACCATGCGCTAACTGAAAGTGACGACCGTTTGCGTCAGGCACTGAAAGGCAGTGAGTCAGACTTATGGGAATGGCGCGATACCACTAAGAAGATTTATTTGGAAAATCGCGGTGGCATATTAGGTAGTCAGCAGCGTTTATCTGGGCATTTAAGTGACATTCCTATTCACCCAGACGACTTAAATCGTGCTACCAAAGCCTGGAACGCGCTACTTAAATCCAACAAAGAAATGATTGACGTAGAATACCGCTATCGCCGTGAAGACGACCAGTGGCGTTGGTTGCGTGTGCGTGGCCGTGCGGTATCGATAAACCCTGTGAATAATCGTCTTGAGCGAGCTGCGGGTATTTTTACCGATGTGACTCAGCAAAAGGAATTGGAAAGTGAAATAACCTTGTTGGCTGAAGCCTTCGAGAATACCTCAGAAGGTATGCTGATTTTAGATGACCAGAAAAGCGTTAAGGTCAGTAATGCCGCTGCGAATGTCATTTTGTCGGCCAGCTCTGAAGAACTAGTGGGTAGGGCGTTCTCTGACCTTGTAGTGAGTAGCCGGGTGCCACTCAATATAGATAAACTATTCGGTAGCGAAAATTACTGGAGCGGTGAGCGTGAATTTAAACGTTTTGATGGCGACAACTGCCCAGTGTGGCTCAACATTTCTAAAATGCTCAATAAACAGGGCGCGCCGCAACATTACGTCGTGGTGTTCTCTGACATTACTGAACGAAAGCAAAATGAGTCTAATCTTAAGCGTTTAGCAAATAATGACATCCTCACAGGGCTGGCTAATCGGGCTATGTTCTCCCGCCAGCTAAAGAATATTACCAGTCAGCCTAATAGCGATGAAAAGCTCGCGTTGATGTTCCTTGACCTTGATCGCTTCAAGCATGTTAATGACTCCTACGGCCACAGCATGGGTGATGCCTTGTTAGTTGAAGCAGCCAAGCGATTACAGTCGTGCTTAACTGAACAACATATTCTGTGCCGCTTTGGTGGAGATGAGTTTGTGATTTTGCTGCGCGACGTTGAAGGAGTAGATCAAATTAACCATATTGCAGAGCAGTTACTGCACCAGATTGAAACACCATTTAACCTACTTGGGCGAGAGTTCTTTATCTCCACCAGTATTGGTATTAGCATTTGGCCCGATGATAGTGTCGATGCTGAAACCCTGATTAAAAATGCCGACCTTGCGATGTATCACGCCAAAGAAGAGGGCAGAGGTTTATTTAGGTATTACTCGGCAGAGCGCAATGCAGAAGCACTGTATCACTTACGCCTTGAGGCTGACCTTCGTAAAGCGATTGAGCAAAATGAGTTTGAACTGCATTATCAACCGCAAATTAATATACTGCACGATGATCAGTTTGTGGGTATGGAGGCGCTGATCCGCTGGAAGCATCCGCAAGATGGTTATGTGCGCCCAGATATCTTCATTGCTGTGGCCGAGTCCTGTGGTTTGGTGGTCGACATAGACCGCTGGGTGTTAAAACAAGCCTGTATTGATGGCGCTCGCTGGCAGCAAAAACTGTCTGAGCCATTTAGGCTGTCGGTCAATATCTCTGCCGTGCATTTCAGGCAACCAGACTTTATTAGTACCCTCGCTGAGATATTGGCTGAAACAGGAATGGAACCAGAAAGCCTCGCGCTGGAGATCACCGAAGGCGTGTTGATGAAAGAGCTACAGGTGGCGAATGAGAATTTAAGTCAGTTGAAGAAAATGGGTATTGAGGTTGCCATTGACGACTTTGGCACAGGCTATTCGTCATTGGCATATTTAAGTAATTTTGAAGTGAACACCTTAAAAATTGACCGCTCATTCCTGATCAATATTGCCAATAACAAAAACGATCAGGCGATTGTGAGCAGTATTACTGAGCTTGCACGTAACCTGCGTTTAGATGTGGTTGCGGAAGGCGTTGAAACCTTAGAGCAACTAGAGCAAGTATTTGCACGGGGTTGTTACATTATTCAAGGTTACTATTTTGCCAAACCCATGCCGCGCCACGAGCTCGATGCGTACCTTAAACTCGATAGCTAGTTTGTCATAGATAAGAGCAAAAAAGCGCCAATAAAAACGCCGATAAACATCTCATTATTGGCGTTTTTTGTTAGAATGACGCTAATATTATGTGCATTGGAAGCCCGTATGACATTCGCTCGTCCATTCATTTGTTGCCTAATTATTCTAGGTTTGGGGATTGCCTCCTCGTTTTCTACCTTTGCAGAGACCCGTTCGGCTCATCAGCAAAACTCAGCTGACATCAAGCTAAAACCAGTCATTGATGAGCCACTAAGTCGGCCTACCGTTGGCCTTGTGTTAAGTGGTGGTGGTGCAAAAGGTGCGGCGCACGTGGGTGTATTAAAAGTGCTAGAGGCTAACCGTATCCCGGTTGACTATGTCGCAGGTACCAGTATTGGTGCTTATGTTGGTGGTATGTATGCTTTGGGTTATGACTCAATTGAGATTGAGAAAATCATGCTCAACAGCAGTTGGGCAGACGGCTACTCAGATACTATCCCTCGTGAAGATCTTACCTATCGCGATAAGCAATTGCGTGACCGCTATAACATCCCGCTGAACGTCGGTTTTAACAACGGCGAACTCACCATGCCCGGCGGCTTGTTACGTGGGCAAACCATGTCGTTGTTATTGCGCCAATCCACCGACTTAGTTGAGCAGTACGGTGATTTTGATGCGCTATCTATTCCTTATCGCGCTGTAGCCACCGATTTAGCCACCAGTGAAGCGGTCGTATTGAGCAAGGGTAGCATTGTTGAGGCGATGCAAGCATCGGCAACTGTGCCGGGTGCGCTACAGCCAAGCGAGATTGACGACAGGCTGCTGGTGGATGGCGGTATTGCTAATAACATCCCGATTGATGTGGCTAAAGCCATGGGTGCGGATATTGTTATTGCCGTGGATATTGGCTCGCCACTAGCAAATAAAGACAAGCTTAACAGCGCCATTAGCGTGCTCGAGCAGCTGTCGACTATTTTGACTCAAGCAAGTACCGCAAAGCAAAAAGCCCTGCTGACAGATGAAGACATCTTGATCCGCCCAGCAATTGATGACATGAGCACCACCGATTTTTCTGTTATGCCTAAAGCGCTGCAAGTGGGTATCGAAGCGGCCAATGAACAGTTAGCTTCGCTACAAGGATTGTCGTTAGATGAAGAAGAGTATCAACAACATCTTGCGCGCAAAGCTGCCCGCCGTAACTTGTGGAGTGACCCATTATCAAGACCTTTAGTCGATGTAGTATTCGATAACAACTCTAAAGTGAGCGGTAGTTTGCTTAGGGAGAAGCTGGGTCTACCTATTGGCGAAGTGGTAACTAAGGAAGAGTTAGATGCGGCGCTAAAACGGGTATATTCGCTTAATAAGTTTGAGCGCGTTGATGCCGAATTTACCGATGTAGCTGACGGGCGGGTATTAACGGTTACCACCAAAGCTAAGTCATGGGGCCGAACTACTTCCAAGCTGGCTTTAATTGGGAGGATGACTTTAATCATCAGTCTGCCATGAGCCTAAGTCTGGCTTATACCATGACGGACTTAACCTATTATGGCGGCGAATGGCGTAACGAGTTAGAGCTTGGTTATCGCTCTATGATTGCCAGTGAGTTCTACCAACCACTAGACAATGATCAGCGTTTTTATAGTCTGGCTCGCTTCCAGTACGACATGAAAACCTGGAGCTTATACGATAATAATCAAAAGATTGAAGATCTCGATAACAATGTCGGCCAATTTAATATTGGTTTAGGGTTGAACTTCTCCAATAAAGGCTTAATGGAAATTGGCAGTGTCTATGAAAAGGGGCGCATTGAGGCCGACCGCCTTTTTACCGAAGTGCTTAAGTATGAATCCTGGGGTGGCTATGTGATGCTGGCCTATGACACACTCGATTCGATTAGCTTTCCAACTCAAGGAAATCGTTTTACCTTTGTAACCCGTGTGCGTGATGAGAGCTATACATCTAATTTGTTTCCGGTAGAGGATGGCGTCAACTGGCAGTATGAGGCTGACTGGAAGGGCGCATTTAACATTGGTAATCATGTGGTAGTAGGTAAAGCTGCTTTCTCAACTGTCGATACTGACAATTTATTTACTGCTCACCCAACTGAGCTTGGTGGCTTCCTAAATTTATCTGGTTATCACAAGCAGGCGCTCACTGGCGCACATAAAGTCTTTGGTGCATTAATTTACCAATATGATCTAGCAGGTGACTTGCTTATTACCAATGTGCCTTTATACCTAGGTACCAGTATTGAGGCCGGTAACGTTTGGCAAGAGCGATCGAGTGTCGATATTGAAGATTTGATCTTCGGTGGCAGTGTCTATTTAGGAACAGATACCGATTGGGGCCCCGCTGCACTTGGCTTCGGTTTCACCGATACAGGTGAAAGGTCAGTTTACTTGTTTGTCGGTAAGAACTTCTAAAACGCCAATACTGCAAATATAAAAGGGCATCAGATTGATGCCCTTTTTTATGTTATCGCTCAGCGAGCTTTTTGATTTAGCTAGGTTAGTTTTTCTTGTGCTATTCATCTCTACTATTTTCACCCAAGGTCGCAGCAATGCTAGTGGCGTCGGTCAGTTGGTGATGGGCGATGACCCATCTTGGGTCGTTAGCAAAACGCGGCTCTGGAATAATTACGGTCTGCATTCTGGCTGAAGTGGCGGCAATTAACCCGTTAAATGAGTCTTCAATGGCGACACAAGCTTCTGGCTTAATGCCTAAAGCGTTAGCACAGTTTAGGTAAACCTCTGGGTGTGGTTTACCAAGGGCTAAATGCTCGGCTGATTCAATGGCATCGAATGCATCGGTTAGCTCAAGTTTGCTTAACACGGCATCAATAATATAGTTGGGGGAAGAGGTGGCAAGACCGACTTTTAAGCCATGCTCTCGGCCCCATTTTATCGCATCAACAATCCCCGGCAGCGCTTTGCCATCTGACTCAATAAACTCAACCACCTTACTGGCAATATCTCTGGCAGTTTTGGCGTTGTCGTAATTTGGCCAGGGTTTACGCTGAAACCAATAGTCCACCACTTGATCAATTCGAAAGCCAATGGTCTGCTCCACATCTGTGGCTGACAGATTAAGCCCTAGTTGATTAAACACAACTAATTCGGCAGCTTGCCATGCAGGTTCAGAGTCAATAATGACGCCATCCATATCGAATATGATTGCTTGAATATTCATGGTTTTCCTATATTTATTCACTGTTGCCAGGGCCTGTTGATCTTTGCTGATTAGAATTTGTTCGAATTAAAAGCACTTTAATCGCGGCGTGAGCGATGACGTCTAGTCACCTACACAAATTCGCTCACAACAAAGAGTAAAGTGCTTTTAAACGAACCTTTCAGGCAGCGCTTGTTGTCATTTCTACTGTGTTAACGACTTATCATGTGGAACAACCACACATCAAAGCCGTTGCCTTGTATAAATTTCCAACAAGCTGCTGCAAAAATAATCTTGAAAGGTCAGCAGGCCCTAATGTAGACCTTGGTCGGATAGGTTCTATGTTAGAGCAAAATAATGATCATTTTTTAAAAATAATATGATGTTTATTCATCCATGTTAGCCAGGATGAATTTAAATCTGAATAACCATTTAGGCTTTTGTTTTTAAATGGTTTTTAATGTGTTTTAAACTATCGTCTAATTTTTGCAGAGCCTTGGCAATGTTAATTTACCGCTTCGATGTAAAAAACATGCTGAAATCACGTATCTCGGGAGTGTGATCTGATTCATACTTTTGTAAAGCTGTAGTATACTGTGGCTCGGATTTCAAGCCCGAACCTGTGGAATTGTCGGTGCGACATTGAAGACGCACTGGGTTTCGCCGTAAGGCGCAAAACAAAGAGGAATGTTGCCGTGCTAGAAGCATATCGTAAACACGTCGAAGAACGTGCTGCAGAAGGGGTAGTCCCTAAGCCACTCGATGCCCAACAAGTGGCTGATTTAGTAGAGTTAGTTAAGAATCCACCTGCTGGTGAAGAAGCAGAGATCCTTAATCTGTTAGAAAATCGTATTCCCCCTGGTGTTGACGAAGCCGCTTACGTAAAAGCAGCATTCCTTGATGCCGTTGCCAAAGGTGAGGTGAGTTCACCAATTCTTTCTGCAGACCGTGCAGTTGAATTACTTGGCACTATGCAAGGTGGTTACAACATTGAGCCACTTATTGCCCAACTAGATAATGATGCACTTGCCCCACTTGCTGTTAAAGCACTATCAAACACTCTTCTGATGTTTGATGCATACCACGATGTGGTTGAAAAAATGCAAGCGGGTAACGATTTTGCTAAGCAAATCGTAACTTCATGGGCAGAAGCTGAGTGGTTCCTAAACCGCCCTAAACTAGCTGAAAAAATCACCTTAACCGTATTCAAGGTTACCGGTGAAACTAACACCGATGATTTATCTCCTGCACCAGATGCATGGTCTCGCCCAGATATCCCACTGCACGCATTGGCTATGCTAAAAAATGCCCGTGACGGTATCGTGCCAGATGAAGCAGGCGTTGTTGGTCCAATTAAAGAAATTGAATCACTGAAAGAAAAAGGTCACCCACTGGTTTACGTCGGTGACGTAGTGGGTACAGGTTCTTCGCGTAAATCAGCAACTAACTCAGTGCTTTGGTTCATGGGTGATGATATCCCTAATGTACCTAACAAGCGCGCGGGTGGTTTCTGTTTAGGTGGCAAAATCGCGCCTATCTTCTTCAACACCATGGAAGATGCTGGTGCACTGCCAATCGAGCTAGACGTAAGCAAAATGAACATGGGTGATGTAATCGACATCTACCCATACGAAGGTGTGGTTAAGTCAAACAGCACTGGCGAAGTTATCTCTACGTTTGAGCTAAAAACTGACGTGCTACTTGATGAAGTACGTGCTGGTGGCCGTATCCCACTCATCATTGGTCGTGGTTTAACAGACCGTGCACGCGAGACCTTAGGTCTTGGTGTTTCTGAAGTATTTATCCGCTCAGGTGACGTTGCTGATACTGGCAAAGGTTACACGCTTGCACAGAAGATGGTGGGTAAAGCATGTGGCGTAACAGGTATTCGCCCTGGTCAATACTGTGAGCCTAAGATGACCTCTGTTGGCTCGCAAGATACCACAGGCCCAATGACACGTGACGAGTTAAAAGACTTAGCATGTCTAGGCTTTAGTGCTGATTTAACCATGCAGTCATTCTGTCACACAGCGGCTTACCCTAAGCCTGTTGACGTGAATACTCACCAAACATTACCTGACTTCATCATGAACCGTGGCGGTGTATCACTTCGCCCAGGTGATGGTGTAATTCACTCTTGGTTAAATCGTATGCTTCTACCTGATACCGTAGGTACGGGTGGTGACTCGCATACTCGTTTCCCATTAGGTATCTCATTCCCAGCTGGTTCTGGTCTAGTTGCTTTCGCAGCGGCGACAGGTGTAATGCCACTGGATATGCCTGAGTCAATCCTTGTTCGCTTTAAAGGTGAAATGCAGCCTGGTATCACACTACGTGACCTAGTACATGCAATCCCGCACAAAGCGATTGAGTTAGGTCTGCTAACGGTTGAGAAGAAAGGTAAGATCAACGCATTCTCTGGTCGCGTACTAGAGATTGAAGGTCTAGAGCACCTGAAAGTTGAGCAAGCATTCGAGCTTTCTGATGCATCAGCTGAGCGTAGTGCAGCAGGTTGTACTATCAAGCTAGATAAAGAGCCAATCATCGAATACCTAAACTCTAACATCGTGATGTTGAAGTGGATGATCAGCGAAGGTTATGGCGACCGCCGTACTATTGAGCGTCGTATTAAAGCGATGCAAGAGTGGATTGCTAACCCAGAGTTAATGGAAGCTGACAGCGACGCTGAGTACGCAGAAGTGATTGAAATTGATTTGAACGAAATCAAAGAACCAATCCTATGTGCACCAAACGATCCGGATGATGCAGTACTGCTTTCATCTGTAGTTGATACTAAGATTGACGAAGTATTCGTTGGTTCTTGTATGACTAACATCGGTCACTTCCGTGCAACAGGTAAGATGCTAGACAAGTTCGCTAAGACACTGCCTACGCGTCTATGGATTGCGCCGCCAACTAAGATGGATAAAGACCAGCTAACTGAAGAGGGTTACTACGCAATCTTCGGCCGTGTCGGTGCGCGTATTGAGATCCCTGGTTGTTCACTATGTATGGGTAACCAGGCACGTGTTGCAGAGAACTCAACCGTAGTTTCTACATCTACACGTAACTTCCCGAACCGTCTAGGTACAGGTGCTAACGTATATCTAGCATCGGCTGAACTAGCTGCAGTTGCTGCTCTGCTAGGTCGCCTACCATCACCAGCAGAGTATCAAGAGTACGCCAAAGAGTTAGATGCGACAGCAGCTGACACGTACCGTTACCTCAACTTTGATGAGATTAAGTCGTACACAGACAAAGCAGATAATGTGATTTTCCAATCAGCGGTGTAATCACCCAAGATAATGGTTAACACACCAACTAAAAGGCCAGCTAAATAGCTGGCCTTTTTTATGTGAAATCGTTTCGAAACTTGGGTATCCATCATTCGTCATGCTATGATTTTTTCTTGTTCTGACCATGAAATTTCAACGATGAATCTCTCTCAAATTGAAGCATTTTGCGCGGTTGTCGATACAGGCTCAGTTTCAGCTGCGGCAAGAAAACTTGAATGTAACCGAACCAAGTTGAGTATGGCTATCAAAGCATTAGAGAAAGATTTAGGCACAGCCTTATTTGTGCGGGCCGGCAACAACGTGGTGGTGTCTGAAGCGGGTAAAGCTATCTACAAAGATTGTGAGTACCTACTGATCACGTCAGGGCGTATTCGACAGATTTGTTCTCAGGTTAATGGTGAGTTTGCTAGCGAAATATGGATTGCTCATGATGATTCCCTTCCCGATGAGCTCTGGCAAGAATTAACACTCAAGCTAGATAAAACTTATCCTGCAACCTCATTTAATGTGGTTCTTGCATCTTCAGGAGATCTCGCAGACTTAGTTGAGCGTGGGCAGGTTGATTATGCATTTGGCGTTGATTTTGAAGCTATTGATGAGCCAAGCATGACTTATCAGCCTCTTGGAAAGATCAGAATGATGTCGGTATGTAGCAGTGATCATCAATTAGCGAAATTCCCACGTGTTTCTGATCAAATGCTTCGAGAGCAAATGCAAGTATTGCTTACTTATCTTAATGAGAAAGATAACCCCGAGTTACAGCCATTCTCACTTAAATATATTGGTTATTCGTCCTTCGAATTTATGCTGAAAACCATTTCTGGTGGAAGGGCTTGGGGGTGCTACCTGAGCCACTTATCCGTCAACTGCTCCGAGAGCAATCTTTATATGTAATCAAACATACTTATGGTTTGACACAAAGTGATTATTGCATGTTTACGGTAGCGGGTATGCCGAAGCACCCTGCAATGGTATGGCTTGCTGATGAGCTAAGTGACTATATTTTTTCATTTTGAGCTTTCAAGATACCTAATCCCCGACAATATCTCACTTCCAATTATATCTACCGTCAGTCAGCGTCAAGAATGTTGACACTTAGTTTGCTTTGTAAATTTTTGATATTTAGATCTTTTTTACTTTTTGTCGTTGTAGGTTAATCGCACGACCTTATGTATGGATTGCTGCTTTTGTAAGGGACTGGATAATTATCAACCAGTCCCAACGGCTTTCTCACATAAGGTTTATGTATGTCTTACTCATCAAATACAAGTGAATTCAGGTTACTTTCTGTTTCTGCAGTAGTTTCTTCCGGTTTTGCCGTTGGAGGTGTTGTATTTGGCATTATCGTTGGGTCTACCGTTATCATGTTTGATGGTGCTTATTCCTTAGTAGGCTTACTGTTAACTTTATTGTCACTAGTCGCAGCAAGCCAGTTGAAAAAGCCAAGTAGTCAGCTTGCTAAACATGGTCGGACAAAAGTTGAAGCAGTGGTTATTGTTATAAAAGCTTCAGTTTTATTGGGGCTGCTGCTGATATCTTTGTACTCTGCAGTGAGTGCAATGCTGGCAGGAGGAAGGCCGGTAAACGCTTCCGTGGCAGTTATATTCGGGGTGCTTAACCTAGTTGGTTGTTGCCTTGCCTGGTTATATTTATCTAGGCAGCATAAATCAAAAGGCTCAAAGCTCATTGGTGTTGAAATTGTGCAGTGGAAGATGGATGCCGTTATCAGTTTTGGGGTTTTAGTGGGGTTTACTCTGGCCTGGTCAATATCGTTAACACCTTGGGCTGAACTAAGCGTTTATGCAGATCCTCTGATGATGATTGTTATTTCAGTTAGTTTTATGAAGGTACCTGCTCTTATGTTATCAAATGCTTACGCTACACTTATTGCAAAAAAGGCAAAGCAATTAGAGGCTGTATGATTTACTTAAATTCCTTTTGAGTCGAGCAGGTATAAAGTTGATAAGATGACTTTTAATTCGCTGAAACTGTTTTGCAAAGCACTTTCTTTAATCGAAATAAAATGCCAGCGAAAGCTGGCATTTTTTATGGGTGGTTGGTGTATCGCCGCAATATCTACACCTAAGACTCGCGGCCAGTTCATCCCTGAATGCTCAACGGTGGCATCCATGCCATCAATGGCCTTATGTGTAGATAATGCCATTTAGAACTAACATTTTGTTGTTTTCAGCCCTCTAAGCTGCTGCCAAATCTGATGATCTTTCTCTTGTGGTGATGCCACAAAATACCAACGTGTTTCTTCCTTGTCGCGACACTCCAATTTATGCGCTTCAAATAGCACTCTTTGTGGCTTGTTCGTCACGAAAGGTTCAATCCAATCGATATGGCCATGATAGCGATTGTCTGACTCGTAAACGGAGAAGCTAATTTTGACTGAGTTGGTACTAGCCTGCTTTTGACCAGATACTGCCTGATATAAACCGAGATAATATCGATGTAGCTCATCATGCATGCGCGTTTGTTCAAGTGCTTGTGGCTTTATCGCCCAAACAAAGGCATAGCTGAAAAAATCTTGTTTAGTGGCGTCATACATTCCTGGTGCAAACACCAGCTCTTCAACACCTTCAAGCTCGATATTTGGCGCAAAATCGAGTGGGAATGGGATAACTTCAGTGCGCCAGCCGTTTGGTAAACTTTGATAGGCAGTTAAGGTGTTTGCAGCTGCCGGTGTACCTGCTAGAGATGCAACGCAAACTAGCGCGCTAATGATTGTGGCTAATAGCTGTTTCATCGTTTTTCCTCGATTGTTGTTTTTGCTATTGTTGTTTGAGCATAGAGGGTGTTGCAACTAGAACAGCTTACCATTGAATTTGGACCTCAGTACCGACTGACACAAGCGCCATGAATTCATCCATTTCAGCGTTGGTAAGGGCAATACAGCCATCAGTCCAGTCGAACTGTTGCATAATTGGTGCAAGCCAGCCTAAATAGTTGCGTTGCCCATGAACCATGATAAATCCACCGGGCGAAACACCTAAAGCTTTCGCACGGGCTTTATCGCTAGCGTTGGGGTAACTGACGTGCATTGAGCGGTAATAAGATGAGTCTTCTTTTTTGTAATCTAGAATGTAGCTTCCTTCAGGTGTGCGTTGATCGCCTTCTTGCTGCTTGTGACCCTGTGGTTGTCCACCAAGCGAGATACTGTACTCACGTACGACTTGATTGTTTGAGACTAGTTGCATAATCCGATCGGACTTGTCGACCTTAACTAAATCGACCTGCTGTAGAGTCTTCTGTGTAGATGTGGCTTGAACTTGGGCAGCAAACATCAAGCAACATATTAATGTCGTAATAAATCGGCTCATCCCTAATACCCGATACTAGTAAAAGTTAAGTCAGTAGGATTCAATAAAAGTCATTATTTTTCAATCGATAAACAAGTTTATATGATGAAATTGGATTGAATTTTTAAGTTGAAACAATGCTTTCTAGTTTTTTAACACAATTAGGCAGCATGCTGACTTTAGCTGCAACATCTTGATGAAGGTAACTTTGTTTTTATCAACTCGTTTGATATTGAGATGAAAATCGATACTTGTTAACTAGATCAAAAAACCAGTTTCAAAATAACACTAGAATCCTATCTATCATTCATTTGGTCATTTTGCCAAATGACAAAATGTTTATATCGGACACTTATACAAAGGCAGTTTCATGAATCAACAGGAGCAACTACGACTCGACTCTCGAGCCGCGATTTTAAAAGCGCTCGCTCATCCAACGCGGTTGTGGCTGCTAGAAAAGTTACAACAACAAGAGCATTGTGTGTGCGATTTAACTGATGGTGCAGATGCCGATATTTCAACGGTTTCAAAACATCTTTCGGTGCTTAAGCATGCCGGAATTGTTAGTAGCCGCCGTGAGGGTAAGCAAGTTTATTACCGTTTAGAAACGCCATGTTTAATGAAACTGTTTTCTTGTGTCGAGACTGTTATTGAAAAAAATGCGACAAAACATGCAGAGCTGTTGTCTTGCAAATAGCCACTCGCGAAGCACTTATGAAGACTTATTGAGGCATTAAAATGAAAATTGAAATTCTAGGCAGTGGATGTAAAAAATGTAGCAACTTGGCTACTGAGGTTGAGAGTGTAGCCACTGAGTTAGGCGTCACGTTTGAGCTGACTAAAGTGACTGATATGGCAGTTATTTTAGGTTATGAAGTGATGTCGACACCCGCAATAGTTATTGATGGCAAAGTGGTATGTTCAGGTGTTATCCCTTCTGCTGACGAAATTAAAACGCTAATCAATCAAACGGGCTAACTCCTCCCTTTACGTTACACCATTAACGCACTTTTCCCATGAATTAATCGACCTCAAGCCTTTCACTCATAAAGGCTCAAGGGACAGCTTTGTCTTATAAAAGGTGATACTAATGAATTTATCTCATCGTATAACGGCTTGGATATTGCCGGTGATAGTCGTAGTTTGTACGGCTGTGCCTGTTGTCGTGGCTAATGCAGATACTTTGCTTCATCCAGCTCCAACTCAAACTCCTAAACTTTTATTACAAGAAGATCAGGTGCTGAATGTGTATTACTTTCATGGCAATGCACGTTGTTATTCTTGCAAACGAATCGAAGAGTTAACCAACAAATCAATTAATTCAGGTTATTCATCACAGCTTAAACAGCAAAAAGTGATACTGAATATTGTCAACTTAGAGCAGGAAGGTAACGATCATTATATTGATGATTTTCAATTAATAACTCGCTCAGTAGTGGTAGCCATTGAGCAGCAGGGAGGTGTAGTTGCATATAGCCGCCTCGATCGCGTTTGGGATCTTATTAGTCAGCCTGAACAGTTTACTCAGTATATTTATCAAGAAATTGATCAGCTATCTGTAACGACCAATAGCGCTAAAATCCAAGCTCACAACTTAGAGAAATCTACCCATGGCTGAGTGGTTTATCGTGCTAAGTAGCGCGTTGTGGTTTGGTGTGCTCACTTCCATATCACCTTGTCCGCTTGCAAGTAATATTGCTGCGGTGTCATTTTTAAGTAAGCAAGTCGATACGCCTGCACAGTCGATTTCAATGGGGTTATTTTATTGCGTTGGCAGAATGCTTAGCTACATTTTGTTGGCAGCACTATTACTATATACAGCAACTTCTGCTCCAAGGTTGTCTAGCTTTCTTCAAACTCAAATGAACGTGATAATCGGACCTATCTTAATCGTGGTTGGAGGGTGCCTTTTGGGTTGGATAAGTCTGCCAACAAGCAATTGGTCTATATCTCATAGACTTCAAAAATCGCTAGCTGGTCAAGGTAAGCTGGGGGCTTTATCACTAGGTAGTCTTTTTGCCTTGTCGTTTTGTCCTACATCTGCAGCTTTGTTTTTTGCTTCATTGCTGCCATTAATCATTGCACAGCAGTCTAGCTTACTTATCCCAAGTATTTACGGCTTTGGTACGGCAATCCCTGTGTTGATGGTTGCTCTGTTATTGCAATTTGGAAGTTTAAAAGTTGCCAGTTTTTATCAGAAAGTGACTCAGGTTGAAATGCTTGCGCGCATGGCATCAGGAGGTGTATTCCTGCTCGCTGGCGGCTTCTATTGCTGGCTTTATATTGTTCCTATGTTGTTGGGGTAGAGCAATGTTTGTATGGTTTTCTATCTTTGCTGATTGGTTGGTTTATGAAGTTTTAGGGCTATCCAATCAGACGCAATTTGGTACCGCACTGCACTTCTTTGTTGAAGACACGACTAAGATTTTTACGCTATTGATTGTCATGATTTATGCGATCGGTTGGCTGCGCGCGTCACTGAATGTTGAGCGAGTCAGAGGATACCTCGCGGGAAAACCTAAATTTGTTGGTTATACCCTTGGCTCTGGTTTTGGGGCTATTACGCCATTTTGCTCTTGTTCAAGTATTCCAGTGTTTCTGGGGTTTACTTCGGCAGGGATACCGATTGGCATTACTATGGCTTTTTTACTCACTTCACCACTGATCAACGAAGTCGCCATACTGCTTCTTTTTAGTTTACTAGGATGGGAAGTTACGCTCATTTATGTGGCGACAGGTATGGCAATCGGTATGATTGGTGGAGCAGTGCTTGATCTATTAAGAGCGGAGCGTTGGTTGCAACCTTTAGCGGCTAAGGCATATGGGATGGGACAAAAGCAAGCCGTGCAGCAAGCTCATTTAACCGATGCACCAGCATTGACTTGGTTGCAACGTCACCAGTTTGCAAAGTCCGAAACCTCGGAAATATTTTCTCGGGTATGGAAGTGGGTCATAGTTGGTGTTGGTCTAGGAGCTGCTTTGCATGGCTTTGTTCCAGCGGGGTGGCTTGAGTCACACTTAGGGGAAGGGCAATGGTGGTCAGTGCCTGTTGCCACGTTAATGGGGATCCCACTCTACGCCAATGCTACAGGAGTGATCCCCGTAATGGAGAGCTTATTGCTTCAAGGCGTCCCTCTTGGCACTACTATGGCATTCTGCATGAGCACGGTAGCGGCAAGCTTCCCTGAATTCATCATGTTAAAACAAGTGATGCAATGGAAGTTGCTTGCTTTGTTGTTTAGCTTACTGCTGCTGTCATTTACAGTATTAGGATGGGTACTTAATTTACTTTAGTACCGTCAGGCATAGTATTAGTGCGGTTTGTCTGCGGCAAGCGGATGTCAGAGACGAAATACGTCACAGACATCGTTTGTCGCTTTTCTGTTTGTCTTGCTTGGCTACAAATTGCCATTTGGTTTGCGGCTTATATTCTTTAGACCTTGATTTCTACGCACTGCAATGAAAGTGATTGCCATGCTGCCAACAGCTGCGTCGGTTATGTTTGGCGGGCGATATCACCCGATTAACTATGATGATATCTTTACGATTATGCTGCTCTGCTAATTCAACTACTGTGTACTTTTTAGGAACTAGCGTGACTGTCTTGGCCACTTTATTGTTAACCGGCTTCTTCTTAACTGGCTTCACTGTAACGACTTTCGCGGTGACAACCTTGGTTTGCGCTGGCGCGGCCTTAACCACTTTAACGGTTTTTACAGTTTTAACCGCTTTGGTATTTTCTGCCTGGTTTTGGCTAGCACAGGCGCTTAGGGTAATGGTCGCCAGCAGGCAGACCATAGTTTTTAGCGGGATAGAATAGAGTGTATTGGCGTATTGCATAACGGCATCCTTGGCGGCTAAAAGCTAAACACATTTATGAGTTTATGCGTTTCAAGGTCAAACAGTGTGCGGTTTAAGTAAAGTAGTGCAAAGGTGTGGGCAGTGAAGATTCCAGTGCAGTACCGGCCTTGTTGCTTGATCATATTTCTAAGTTACTTGTAATAAACCAACAAAATTAACCTATTAAATAACAGTAGTTTAAAGGTTTACTCTGACCCAATTTGGCCTTTGAAAATAAAAGCACCGCCGATTGACGGTGCTTGCTTTCTGACTTGCCTAACTAGTGATTTGTATAACTAGTAGCTTTTATAACCGGTGGCTTGTATAGCTAATAGTTAGTTGGCTTTTTCTACCATGCGCTGAATGACTTTCATGTGGGTGATGTCATCTGGCGCTTTGCCGTTGGCATTGATTTCATCGCTGCCGTGGCAGGCGAGGCATGAGCCGACGCGGCGGATGTTGTCCATTTCTTGTTTGTTGAATGGGCGTGCGCCTTCATGTGAGGTAGATTGTAGTTGCTTGCCATCTTCATCTACAAACCGCTCTAGCTCAAATGCTGGAGCTTGTCCCTCTGGGAAGTTGCGCTCAATGTCGTATACACCACTGCCAAGGCCGAGTACTTTAGGGTTGGTGTGACACTCTTCACAGGTGCGTGAGCGCTTGCTCATGGTATGCGGCTGAATCGGGTTGTGAGACAATCCACTGGTGCCGTCTTTGGTAGTGTAAGTCTTGTTATTCACTAACGCCTTTTCACCGTCAACCTGAGTTAAAAATACCTGACAGCCTGGTACAAAGGTGGATACCTTGCCGCGGCTGTTAATGCCCAGTGCCGGCATTTCCCAGCGCACGTATGAGCGTGACTCACTCCAGCTGTAGGCTTTCTTATTCAGGTTAGATTTTTTACCTTTTGCAGACTCATCGATACTTGAACCATCTAACCAGTCGCCGTTTGGTTTGCCAACGTTTTGGGTTGCGTGACAACCGTAACATTGTGGCGCCCAGGCTGCGTGGCAGGTAGAGCATTCAAGTTTTTCCATGTGGCCAGCAATTTTCACCATCGCGACCTGACCTTCTTTAGAAAGGTTTGGGTTAGCAAATAGCTGAGGTACTTCTAGCTGCTTACCGTCATTCTTAGTGGTAAGAATGACTTTAGTGCCCTCGCGTTTTACATTGTTGAGCGGATTATCGCGTGCGGTTTTTAGTGTCGCATCTGACTTGGTGCTACCGTGGCAGGATTCACAGCGGATCTCCACTGCTAGATGCTTTTTGGTATACAGGTAACCGTCGCCATGCATTTCGTCTTTGGTGTGACAATCGATACAGCTCATGCCCGCATCAAAGTGCAAATCAGCTTCTAAGAAGTTGTAGTGCTTGCCATGTAACTTACCTTGTTTACCACCAGTTTCTGTATAAGGTGTGCCGTAGCCATCTGACTCCATCATACCCTTGTAGCTCACACCCGTGCGTCCACCGCGGTTGTGACAATGCTGACATTGATCAACCGATACCTTAGTGGTCATCTTGTGTTTTCTTGGGCGATCTTTTTGGGTTTTATCGATTGCTTTATCGCCACCTTCATAGGTAGCCGCATTGCTGTATTCTACGTGACAAGCTGCACAGCCAGAGGCGCGGTAGTCGCCATCACGCTGGTGGCCATCACTCCATAAATGGCAACGTAAACATTGGTTTCTGAGGTAGTCATCACCTGGTGAGTTAGTGTCAGATTCTGGTTTGTTGGGATGGTAGCTCGGTAATTGCTTCAGACTCGCTACCGTGCCTTCTCGGCCGGTTTTCAGCGCTTTAACATCGTATGTAGCGTAGATGGAGTCGCGAGTTTGCGAGCCGAAGTTGTAGCGAGTGCCTGAGATCATCCCTGACATGGTCGCGTGGATTGAGGTCTTAGCTTTTTCTACTTCGTCGGCGTGGCATGAGCCACAGGTTTCATCAACAACTCGTAAGTCAGTCGGGTTGGCCCACATGTTTGTGTGCGCCTTTTTTTGATCTGTGGCTTTGCCATTACCGTTATGGCAATCCACACAGGTTAAGTCTGCCATCATGTCGACATCAGAGAATTGTTCAATCCCCTCATGACAGCTCATACATCCTTTATCGTCGTCCCAGGCGGCTTGGCTGGCAAAACAGCTGAATCCAAGCATTGCTGGAATGGCATATTTGAATATCTTTTTCATACTCATCACCCTTAATAGCCTTATATTTTTTATGGCTATTTAATAATGCGCCTTTGATAGTGGATGTAGAGCAGTTATTAAGCAGATTGTGATCTCAGTGTTGAATAAAAGTTGCACAGGTGGAAGGCTGAAAATTACTGTGATTTTACTCTCAGTTTATTGGTTTAATGCAGCCTGAACCTCTAATGTAAAAATGATAATTGTTATCAAAATTAGTGATTTAGTTATGCTAGGAGGGAGGGGAGGTAGCAATAGGCGTCAGTAGATTAGTTCGGCTTAAATATATAAACAATTTGGCCTAAAACTTGGGAGGGATTGACGTGACCTATTTGCTCCATAGTGACACTCGCATCGTTTTCACCGCGACACCAAAGTTGGCCGTCGGCATCAATGTCGACCAGGGTCTTTACTATGTAACCAAAGCGGCGATGTTTGATTAGCAGCTTTTGTTGCGGTTTCAATTTGGCTTTGTTGAACCAGGTGCGCACCAAAGCAAAGCTGCCAGGAGGGATTGCCGGCAGCATGCTCTGTCCGTCTACTCGCCAGATTCGAAAGCCAAACACAATGCTAGCCTTTTAGGTCTGGGTAGATAACTTGCTCTGCTGGTGGGTATGGGCAAGTCGCTGTATAGGTGTTGACCCCTTTAGTTTGCCAAAAGATATCCGCGAAGCGATTAACCTTGTTAAGCAGTTCAACTGTTGCGGCGCGGTCGATATGTTGCTTGGCGAATGAAGTGGCAAGCATAATCTCGTGAGTTAGCTGGTGGATCTCAGGAAAAGCCTCAAGTTGAGGCTTTTTGAAGTAGTCGCCCCAGATGACGAGTACTTCTTCTTTGACCTTTTTGCCTTCGGCTTCTTTCTCGTTAACTAAGCGCGCGAAAGTGGCTTGCTGTTTAGTGGTAAGTGTTTCTGCAGCGGTTAATTCATCCAATAGGTCAACCATTCTTATCATGCTCAACACAGCAATTTGCGCGGCGCTGGGATCATAGATTTTACAAGGTATATCACAGTGCGCTGACGCGCGGTTAAATGGCTTTTTCGCATCCAATTTAGCCAATAGTTTATACATCATAGTATTGCTCCTATTGTTGCTCGTTTGAATGATTGTTTTTGCTATTGCGTGATTTGCTGTGGAGCAGTGCAGCAGCAATGATCACTGGTGCCAACCAAAGTAAATGAACTAACCCAGCGTATGGGCTTGAATGATCATGCCCTGGGTGAGCGCTAGCCAAAGTGGGTAAGAAGGATAAAACGATTAATACAAAAACTCTCACTGGTGACTCCTTTTCCTTAGTGAATAACGTGCTTAGTTTGCTCAACAATTGTTTTTAGCGATGGGTAAAGCGCGATACAGCCCTCGCATATCGGGTATTTGGTGGCAAATGCTTGAATTGCGGGGATGGTTATCGATATACCACGCATTAACGTCAAACGGATTTGCTCAGAAGAATCAAGAGTCTCAATCAGTTGACGTAAATGCTCGTGGGGAGCAAGCAAAAAACGCAGAGCGTCGTCCTGTCGACCCCAAGCTTCATACAGTGAGGACAAGTTATGGCAGGTACATATCCATGCCATCATGATGTCGCCATTACCTAGTTGTGCGTCAAACTGAGCGGCGAGTAGGTCAAATGCTTCACTATATTGCTGCTCAGCTTGTTGCCATTGCTGGTTTTGAAAATACTCATTGCCTTGTATCAGCAACAGTTGCCATTGGTAATCGTGACTTGTGTCTTTGTGAAAGCATCCTGAACATGACTGCGTCATAAAGACTCCTTAACAGTAATTAGCTTGGATTGCAGTTGCGAGTTTAGCTCTAAGTTACTTAACCTAAACTCGGGCTATTGAGCTTGCTCAAGGTATTGTGCGATGCGCTCTTTATTCATCATTACGCCTGGTTCAATGGTGGTCCACTGCTGCTTCACATCATCAATGTTGACCGCATTATCAACCTGAATGACACCAAGCATGCCCATGACAAAGTGCGGAGTACACTTATACAAATAAACACCTTCGTTGTTGAAAGTTACGCTAAATGGTTGTCCCATTGGCCCGTTAAACGCTTCAGCACCCTCTGGAATAACCATTGACTCCACATTGTGGGTTGGGTCTGCAGGGGTAAATTTTATCGTGTCGCCTTTGGCAATCTTTAGGTAGCCAGGCTCCATAATCATGGTTTGCCCAGCAGCATCAGCGGTGAGTAGTTTAACTTCGTGTTCAGCGGCAAAAGCGTTAGTTGAAAGGGTTAGGGCAAGTGCACCAGCAGTAAATAATTTAGCCAACATGTTTAATATCCGTATTAGTTAAAGTTGTAACGATAATCATTATCATTCTCAATGTAAAGTTGTTTTACTCTCAACTCCCTCTAACGCTTTTGGTTTGGTGCAGCATTAAGTGCAAAGGCTACATCTGAGTGCCGAGCTTAAAGCTAGCGAAGCGGTGTTTAGGTTTACTTCTATTTTTAGCGTGTTTTCACAAAATTATTTCATCCAGGCTTATCTCTATTTACAGGTGTAATGATAATGATTAACATTTGCAATCGCTGCTATGGGTGTCCTAGGCAGTAATTATGAGCCTGTAGCTTTGATTGACTGTGGGCTTTGATTAGGACCTTTTACCAAAAGTGACTCAAATGGAACTTAATAAAATTACAATTAGCCTGGCGCTAGCGATGGGATTTGTTGCCAATGCTGCGGTGGCAGATGATGAACAAGTAAATGAAAACATCGAAAAAATCGTGGTGACAGGGCAAAAGATTGATCGCTCGCTTAAAGAAACACCTAACAGTGTATCTGTGCTCACTGCACAAGAGATGAATAAGCTAAACGTGCAGAATATGGCTGACGTTTACAACATGGTGCCAAACCTTTCTGGTGACTTTAATCAGGGTTTTACCATTCGTGGCATTACGTACGATAACGTTTCAGGTGGTGGTAATTCATATTTAACCAGTGTGTATCTTGACGGCGCACCACTGCCGTTTCGTGTTGTGCGCAGTGGTACCACATCCGTTTGGGATTTATCACAGGTAGAGGTGTTCCGTGGCCCGCAATCGACCTTGCAAGGTCGCAATGCGTTAGCTGGCGCAATTATGATGCGCACTCAAGACCCAACTTATGAGTACAGTGCGAAAGCCAAAGTCGGTTTTGGTGAGCATGGTCAGCGTGAATATGCGTTTGCTGGTGGCGGCGCGATTGTCGAGGATATGTTGGCATTTCGTGTTGCTGTGGAAGATACAGCATACGATGGTGATATCGACAATATTACTCGTAATGAAGGCTCTAACTATGCCGATAGCCAGACCCTTCGCGCTAAATTGCTGTTTGAACCGACTGACAATGTCGATGCGCTGTTAACTGCAAGTCGCGCTAAATCTGAGTTTGGCCCTCAGTGGGTGCTGTTTGATTACGGTCAAGATCCGTTTCAGCGCACGGTTTGGAACAACTCGCACATTTTTGAGAAAAACGACACTGATATTTATAACCTAGAGATCAGCTGGGATATAAACGATGAATGGACGTTTGACTCCATCACTACCTACAGCGATTCTGAGTACCGCTATAACTGGGATGGCGATATGACCCCAGTTCAAGTTGTTGCTGATAGCCAATATGTACGCAACGACAAAACGCTAAGCCAGGAGCTGCGCTTTACTTACCAAACTAGCGACATTCAGTTGGTTTCAGGTGCATATTTCTCAAAACTAGATGTGGATGATAAAGCCGCTGGTGAGCGCTTTTTATCGTTCGCCGACCTTGGTCTACCGCCGCTTGAAGTATTACTAACTGCGCCAGCAGAGCTGGGTGGTTTTGGTTTGCCAGCAGAATATGCCGCGATGATTGTGCCTATGTATCCAGACATCGACCCTGTGATGTTAGGCCTTGATTCCAGCATGGAGCAAAAAGTTGAAACGATGGCGCTTTTCGCAGATTTGAAGTGGAAGCTAACCGATCAGTTTGACCTGCTTGCTGGCCTGCGTTACGACCGTGAAGATCAACAAAATGCCTCGTACGCCAATTACTCAATTCTAAATAACATGCCTGATCCTGCCAGTGTACCCGCGCCACTTGATCAAATCGTTGCCGGTATTAATGGCACGCTAAATGGCATGGCAGCCAGTGCCTCTGGAGTTGAACCTCAAGCGTCGGCAGACTTTAGTGCTTGGTTGCCAAAACTGGGTTTGAGTTACCACTTTAGTGACGATGTCACTACCAGCTTTATCTATCAGCGTGGTTATCGCTCTGGCGGTGTGGGCACCAATATTGCGCAGCAGCAAGTGTTTACCTATGACCCTGAATACACAGATAACTTCGAGCTATCTTATCGCTCAGTGTGGCAAGGTGGTGACTTAATGCTTAACGCCAACTTGTTCTACACCAAGTGGCAAGATCAGCAAATCGCCATTCAATTGTCACAAGCATCGTTTGATACGCAAACGGTTAATGCAGGTGAATCGAATATCAAAGGCTTTGAAACTGAGCTGTTTTACTACCCAACCAAGCAGCTGTCGATTATTGCAGGTGTGGGCTTAGCTAAGACAGAGTTCGACAAATTCGATTACGTAGTACAAAGAACGGGTGAAGTTAAGGATCTTGCTGGTCGTTCATTCGCTGATTCACCTGAGTGGACAGCCAATATTGCAGCCAACTATGACTTTGATAATGGTATCAAAGTGGGCGTTAATGCCAATTACAAGGGCGAGAGCTATGCCTACCTTGATCCGGAAACATCATTGGATGTAGACAAATATGCCATTGATAGCGATCCTAAAAACGATGCCCGCGTACTAGTCAACGCTAACGCTTCATACACCTGGGACGACACCTACACTATTCGCGCAGATGTGAAGAACCTGTTTGATGTGGAATACATTTCAAACTACTTCTCTGAAGCTGATGATTTAGGTAAAGGCACCAGCTATGGTCAGCACCAGATTGGTCGTTCGCGCCAATTTAGCGTGACCTTAAGCGCGGCGTTTTAAGCAGCAAATTATAGAGGTGCCATTCGTGGCACCTTTTTCATAATAACAACTCCTGAGCTAACCCCGACCTACCGACCCATAACAAGAGAGTCACAGCTATGTTGGCCACTAATACAAGAGTACTTATTGTTGAAGACGATCAAGAATTAAACGAGCAACTATCACAACTGTTAACCAATCAAGGTTATCAAGTCGAGCAAAGTTATGACGGCGAAGCGGGACTTCTTAAGGCCGTTAGCAAAGAGTTTCAGCTAATTTTGCTCGATGTGATGCTGCCAGTCATGGATGGACTAAGCATGCTCAAAGTGCTGAGAAAATCCTGCCAAACCCCAGTGGTAATGGTTACCGCTAAAGATGCCGAGCAAGAACGCATTGCTGGCTTTTGCCAGGGCGCAGATGATTACGTTGCCAAGCCATTTAATACCACCGAACTATTGTTGCGTATTGAAGCCATTTTAAGGCGCAGTCAAACCAACCAAGAGTCTAATCGCGACGAGCTTTGTTTTGGTGAGCTGACACTAAACAGCAAGACTCATCAGGTGACAGTTGCTGGGCAAGCGCTGGAATTTACTCCAACCCAATTTAAATTACTGTGGGAGCTGCTGGCTAATCAAGGTGAAGTGCTCAGTAAAGCCTATCTGTACCAACGTGTACTTAATCGCAGTATTAGCGCTTATGACCGCAGTATTGATATGCATTTGAGCCGAGTACGGCGCAAACTTAACGAAGTTGACGGCCCAGGCGATCGACTGCAAACCAGTCATGGTAAAGGATACTGTTTTATATGAGCCATTTAAGTCGGCAGCTGTTTTGGAAGCTATGTTTGGTGATTGCCACTGGCGTGGTGGCCTTGTTTTATCTCATAGATCAGATCACCTCTGAAACGGAAGAGGGCATGAGCCTATTGGCTCAGGCTGACCGCGATACCATTACACAATGGGGGCAACACGCCGAGCAATTATATCTTGCTGGCGATATTGAGCAGCTTGAACAGTGGCTTGCCGAGTTAAAGCAGCAAGAGGACACCTATGTAAGTGTGGTGGACTTTGAGGTCGAGCATATTGCCGGTGATGCCACGAGAGCCACTTATTACGATGGTTACAACATGGGGCGCAGCGTGGATTGGAAAATCCATCTGTATTTTGCTGAAAACCCAACCATGGAAGTGCCGTTTAAAGACAAGCAGGCCAGCTTTTTGATCCAGTTACCTGAGCGTATGCGCCCTGGCGGTTATTGGCGCTATGTTGAGTTAACCCTGCAAGTGATTGTACCGACGATATTGCTGATCCTACTCACTATATTCTTGTATCGCTACATTATGAAGCCACTGGCGCAATTACAGAAAGCAACGCGAAACTTTAGCCGTGGGCAGCTGGACGTAAGTGCCCGCGAGCTAATGGGGCAGCGTCGTGATGAGTTTGGTGATCTTGCGACTAGCTTTGACCAAATGGCCGAGAGAATTAGCGAACAAATTATTAGCCAGCGACAGCTGATTGCTGATATGTCCCATGAGCTACGTACGCCGTTAACGCGTTTAGATATTGCACTCGAACAACTTAAGCAAGAATTTGTTTCTGAAAATAGCCAGCGAATAGAGCGAGAGTCACAACATATTCGCAAGTTGGTAGAAGACAGTTTGGCATTAGCCTGGCTTGAGAATGAGCGCCCTGAGTTGCAACAAGAATCAATGGAGCTGGTTGATCTGATTGATGTCATCACTACCGATGCACGCTATGAGTACCCCGACCGTGAGATAACCACTGAACTGCCAGACTCAGTTGTGTTACACAACACCAGTCACCGCGCTGCGGGGCAAGCTATCGAGAACATTTTGCGTAACGCGCTGCGCTACACGCCTGCTGGTGGTGTGGTGCAAATAAAGCTTGTTTGCGACAAACAGCAAGCGGTGTTAGATATTCTTGATCAAGGCCCTGGTGTACCAGAAGAGTTATTGTCGGCAATATTTAAACCCTTCTTTCGGGTTGATAAGTCTCGCGAGCGTGCGGGCAATAGCTTTGGGTTAGGGCTGTCGTTAGCCCAAAGGCAGCTCACAGCCATAGGCGCAAGCGTTGTGGCAACGAATCATTCCTTTGGCGGTTTACAAATGCGCATGACCTTTCCCATCGCAAAAGGTTTATAAGTATTGGCTAAACTAAGTGTAAAATTTGTAAAACCGCTGTTACCTCGCCTTTAAATAACAATAATTCTCATTTGAGGATTATTTAAAGGAATATAGGTAACGCATGAACATATCGGAATATTTAGCTTCTCCTACCAAACGCCTAGCACCACTGGCAGCGGCAGTGCTGTGCGCTCTTAGCGCGCAAACAGCTGTTGCTCAAGAGGTAGCTGACAAGGAAGATAATCTCGATGATGTTGAGGTTATTGCGATTGTTGGTAAAACCACAAATACCGTTATTACTCCGCAAGAGCTTGAAAAGTATCAAGCCAATGACTTAGCCGATGTTTTCCGCCTAGTGCCATCAGTGTCTGTGGGTGGCTCGCTAGGTATTGCGCAAAAGGTCTACATTCGTGGCCTTGAAGATACCCTATTAAATGTCACTGTAGATGGCGCACCGCAAACCAGTACCTTATTCCACCACATGGGCCGTGTCTCGATTGATCCTGAACTACTGCGTGAAGTTGAAGTGCAAGCTGGTGCAGGTGAAGCGACTGCAGGTGCTGGCGCGGTAGGCGGTGCAATCCGCTTTAAAACCAAAGGTGTTGATGACTTACTGGACTCAAGTGAGAGCTTTGGTGGTCAGCTAAAAGGTAACTACTTTAGCAATGACGGCTACAAAGGCAGTGCAACCCTTTATGGCCGCTTAGGTGACGATTGGGGCGTGCTTGGCTCTTACGTTTACTCAGACCGCAACAACATGAAAGATGGCAGTGGCGTTGAAATTAACGGCACTGGAGGTGAGCAAAAGCTAGGTTATTTCAAACTTGGTGGTGACATCACCGACTCACAATCGATTACTTTTAGCTACGAGTCTCGCAAAGAGGAAGGTGAGTTTTCACAGCGCCCTAACTGGCCGGCGTTAGAAGGGGCAACCTTATACCCGATTGAGCTTACCCGTGACACTTTTGTGGCCAACTACCTGTTTGAGCTAAACGATGCTGTCAATTTGGATTTAAGTGCGTATCACACCGAGGCTAAGGTGGTACAAGACGTCTATGACCGCTGGGGCAAGTATCAAGGTAAAGTCACTACCTACGGCTTTGACCTTCGCAACCAAAGTTACGTAAGTAACCACACCATTACTTATGGCGTTGAGCACCGTAAGGATGAAGTTCATTCAAAACCTCTGGTTGATGGCGGTGGCGACGGCGCTAAAGAAGAAGGTTCAGTTACCGCGTTTTATGCCCAAGACCATTGGCAAATCAATCGAGACTTACTGCTAAGTTTTGGTTTGCGCTACGACAAATATGACCTTGAGCAAATTACTTACGATGCTAAAACCGACAGCGATGGCTTTAGTCCTAACATTGGTGTGCAGTATCAAATTAGTGATAACTGGCGTTTTAATGCAGGCTACGCACAAGCGATGCGCGGCAAGGAAGTTGGCGATGCATTCACTGTTGAGGCAGGTTACAGCTCGCTTGACCCCAACCTAAAAGCTGAAGAAGTGGATAACACTGAGGTCGCGATTACCTATGAAGATGATAGCTGGCAGGTCACTGCTACGGGTTATAAGAGCGACATTGATAACGTTATCCAGGATCAACTTGGACAGGGTACCTACTACGAGAATGTTGGCACCTTAGAAACCAAAGGTTTTGAAGTGCGCGCCGTATATTGGTTTGAAGATCTACGGATAATGGCTAACTACAGTAACAATGATGCAGAAATTAACGGCCATACTGTTGAAGGTTATGAGCACATTGGTTTAGCAAATGCCCGTGGTGACACCTGGGGCTTGAATCTTAAGTACACGCTGACCGATGACATTGAATTCGGTTGGAACTTCACCTACGTACAAGACCTAAACAACATCGAAGTGCTGCACCGCGCGGTAGACATCGGCTGGATTGATCGTACCTATACCATAGATAAAGACGGTTACCAGGTGCATGACGTCTACGCTCAGTGGACGCCACTTAGCAACGACAGTCTCAAGGTTAATCTGGCGGTACAAAACCTGTTTGATGAAGACTACCGTGATCACTCAAGTGTCGGTGATTACAGCAGTATTCCTGATTGGGGGATTGTTGCCGGTCTAAAAGAAGCGGGTCGTGATATTCGCGCGTCAATCAGTTATCAGTTTTAAGTGCTGAGTTAGTAAGCGGTCACAGTTGTTGTGGCCGCTTTTTGTTGTTTGGGAACGCCATGAAAGCAAAAACAAGAATGTTATGGATGAAACTACATGCTTACTTTGCATGTTTTTTCTTACCTATCACCCTAGTTTATATCACCACGGGAATGTTGTACTTCTTTGATATTAAAGGGAGTGTCACATCGGAATCTGAGTATTTTATTGAGATGCCACAAGGCTGGACTAAAGATGAAAAGCAAGCTGAAGCGATAGTGACCGCCTACTTAGTGGGGGACAAATATGTTGAGCGACCTAGCGAATACTATTGGTATGAAGGTGTGCACTATTGGTACAACTACGAGCGCGAAGTAGCGCTGTCGGCGACTGATGATGACAAAGTCGCTGATTTGCATATTAAAGAGCATGATCTTCTTGAGTCATTGCTGATTGTGCATAAGGGGTTTGCAGGCACTTACTTCAAAATTTTCTCGGTGCTGTTTGGCTTGAGCCTAGCGTTTAGCATAGTGAGCGGTGTGGTGATCACTTTGCAATTGCCACAGCTTAAAGTGCCTTCGCTAATCAGCATAGCGGCGGGAGCGGCATTGCTGCTAGTGGGCTTCTTTTTGTAATAGCCCCTTTGTTTGCTGTGTTTGAGTGTCAGTTGTTTGAACGGTGCAATTGATGAGCATGGCTTGCATCCATATTCTGATTCAACTGCAATAATTTAATGTAAATAAAAATAACACCTATTCTCATTATTGTTGATCGTGTTAATATTTTGCTAACATTCTGGGCGGGGCAACAGCATGAGCAAGAAATCCACCTTTGACGCTGTAAAGCGGCGTAATTTAATGGCGATCATATTGGCGCTAATCACGGCAACTGTGATGATCCCGGGCATGACAGTGTATCTTCCATTTTCGTTTGAAGAGCAAATCCTTATTCCTATTTTACTGTTCCCATTTATCTGGAGCGGGCTATTTATCTACACCTATATGGCTGAAAAAGCCTGGCATCCTTTAGTTGTGATGCTGGCGCTAACCTTTAGTCATGCAGGTTTGAGTTACTATGCGTTGACTCAAGGAGCGAGTGCATGAAGAGCTTAACGATTAAGAAGCTATTTCAGCTACATAGTTGGGTGGGTGTGGTAACCGGTGTATTACTGTTTATTGTCGCTTTTACTGGTGCCGTAGCGGTATTTGCTCGTCCTGAGTTAGTGATTTGGTCAAATACGGTAACCGATGATGTTCCTCAAGCCGTGTCAGGTGAGCAGGTGCAAAAGCTGGTGAATCACTATAGCGAGAAGGTGCCAGCCGAGTTTACCGAAAATATCCATATTTACATGCCGACCGGCTACAACTACACAGATTTGACCTTGCTATTTGAGTCGCACCACGGTGATGAAAATCACGAGCATGCGGCGGTATATGCCTATGAAATAGACAGTAATACTTTAGAGCTTAAACGTGAGTTTTATGGTGCCACTGGCGATTACTACATGGGGCGTAAATATAATTCAGGCTCTTTTATTGGTCACTTCCATGCCGATTTACATTTAGGCCGACCAATTGGCCTCATTTTAACAGGCTTCATGGGATTAACCCTGATGGTATCGGTGATCACAGGTCTCTATATCCATAGGGAAATGTTCAAGCAGCTGTTCACCTTTAGACGTGAAAAGAGCTTTAGCGTGCTAACCAGCGACGCGCATAAGTTGTTTGGTCTGTGGGGTAGTGTATTTCACTTAGTTATTGGTTTTACAGGTGCTTTCCTAGGCTTAGCGACGGTTATTTTACTACCTGCAGCAGCCTACGTGAGCTTTAATGGTGACCAAGACAAGCTAGTCGAAACCTTTACCGCCATGCCTGAGCCCGTTATTAGTCAGGAGTATCAACCGACAGAAATCGCCTCGATTATGTCGAGCATTGAGCAAATTGACCAAAAAGCAGTGTTGATGGACTTAACTCTGATGGCGCTTAATGACAAAAACTCAGTGGTGTATGCCCGCATGATGGGTGGGGAGAACTTTGCATCTGAGCTGCTTGAATACAAGGGCAACGGTGAGTTTGCTAAGTCTATGTCTAGTCTTGGTGATATCAATGGTTGGGCTATTACAGTGATTGAGTGGCTGTTCCCGTTGCACTTCGGTAACTTCTCAGGCGTATTCGTGAAGTTCCTTTGGGGCTTTTTGGGTTTATCAACCGCGTTAATACCCTTGTCTGGTGTAATGATGTGGCTAGCCAAGCGCAGCCGCGGCAATAACAGTGACTTATCGCCAATTGCTTATCAGCGTTGGAACCGCTTTGTTATCGGCTCATGCGGCGGTATTGTGCTGGCTTGTGCTGCAATGTTCCCAGCACAGGTAATATTAAATGCGACAGTTGTTGGTGTTGCGCAAAACAGTTGGTTTGCGCCTATCTTCTTTGGTAGTTGGGTCGCGTGGTTAGTGCTGTGCATTCTACCTATCGAGTATCGTCGTTTGCTCAAAGCCAATACCTTGTTAGTCGCATTGCTGCTAACTGTCATTATGCCGTTAAAGCTATTTACGGTGGATGGCTACTTAGGATATCTATTTAGCGCCAAATACAGCTTGGTTGCGGCAATTGATGTGAGCTTTTTAATTTTAGGCTTACTTAGCTTTTATGTTGCAGGCAAGGTGAAAACCCAGTCGATGGCGATGAATACAGAAGTGTTAGAGGAGAAAAGCGCATGATGTACTTGGGTTTTATGCTCATTCTGGCAAGTTTTTGGGTACTGAGAAAGTCCACATTGCCTGCAGCGTTAAACTGGGGCATTGCGGGTGGCTTAGTGGTGGCGGCTTTGGCCATTAATGTGCAAGCGCTTGGTATGGCGCCCGCCATTGTCACCTTTATTGCGAGTCTATTTTTAGCGGGCATTGTAATTGCCATGTTTACTAAGGGTAATACGCGCTAGTAGCTAGCCGAGCCGTTTTAAATTTATTAATGCCCTGTAATAAGTAATTACAGGGCATTTTTTATTGGGAAGGGGTCAATCTATAGGTTTTCATCAATCCGATTAGAGATAATATCGCGGATCCATTTGTGCCCAGGTTCGGCGTTGTTGCGCTCGTGCCACAGTAATACATATTCCATTGGAATAAACTCAAACGGTAGCTCGATCAAGCTCAGCGGATATAACTTCATTGCATGTTTGGCAAAGCTAGATGGTAGGGTGAAAATCAAATCTGTATGGGCACACAAGCTGGCCGCGCCATAAAAGTCAGGTAAGGTGACGGAGATCTTGCGAGTTAGGTTTTGCTCGGCAAGATAGTAGTCCATCGCCCACCAGTCTTTACCCTCACAGCGCACTTGTACATGGTATAAATCAAGGTAATCGGCAATTTGCCATTGTTGGTTTTGCACTTTCTCCAGTATTGGGTGGTCATCTCGTACTAAGCACACTTGGCGGTCTTGAAATAGACTTTGCTGCTCTATGCCTTCTGGGAGTTGGTCGAACTGCTTATCGGCTTGCGGGTGAATGTCGCGCCCGGTTATACCAAAGTCAATTTGCCCGAGTTGCAAGTCCTGCAGCGAGTTTTGATTCCACACGTATGAGTCGAGTTTCAGCTGTGGTGCTTGCTTGAGTAACGGGCCAATGAACAACGGGAACAAGGTTTCATAAGCACTCTCAACCATGGCAAACGAGAAACGCCTTTGGCTGTCAGATGGTAAGAATGCTGGAGGTTGAGTGAGCTGATACAGACTTTGCAATAAATTGGGTAGCTGCTGACTTAGTATCTCCGCATGTGCTGTAGGCTTCAGGCCGTGAGCGGTGCGCTGAAATAACGGGTCGTCTAATGTATCACGTAAACGGTTTAAGCTTTTACTCACAGCCGACTGACTAACATTTAAGCGACTTGCGGCGCGGGTCACACTTTGTTCTTCAAGTAGTACTTGTAAGATAACCAATAAATTGAGATCAATACGAGCAAGCTTATCGATATGCACCAGATATTCCTATATGGAAATTTACTTAGGATTATATACCATTTCTGTTCATATCAATGCTCAACTAAAATAATAGCGTTATTTTTGTTTAAACCTTTTCATTTGAGCCGAATATGAAGCGAAATCTGTTCCCAACCCTAATGATGATGGTGCTATTAAGCCCATTAGCCATTGATATCTATTTGCCGTCTATGCCAACAATGGCAACGGACTATGGTGTTGAGCACCACGACGTGCAATCAACCCTGGTGCTATTTATGCTGGCTATGGGGGTGGGGCAGATATTAATTGGACCGTTAGCGGATAGATTCGGTCGTAGACCAATCGCGCTATTTGGTATCTTGCTTTATGGCTTTAGCAGCTTGTTTGGCGCGATGACCGAGCAGTTTGAGCTGCTGCAGCTAGCGCGTATTTTGCAAGGTGTGGGTGCCTGTTCAACCTCGATTGTTGTGTTCAGTGCTGTGCGCGATTGTTATGACAAGCAGCAAAGCGTGACCATGTATAGCTATTTGAATGGTGCTATTTGTGTAGTGCCAGCGCTAGCGCCAACTTTGGGTGGCTTACTTGCCATGCAATTTGGCTGGCGATCAACCTTTATTTTTATGGCTGCCTACGCCGTGATTGTGCTGCTAGTGGTTGCGTTTGCATTTCCTGAAACTCGCCCGCAAAACACTGACAGCAGTGGCAAGTTATTTCGTTGGGCGCGTTATAAACCTGTGCTTAGCGATTCGCACTTCTTGTTTTATGCCGGTGCCTGCATGGTGTCGATGGCATCAATCCTATGTTACGTGTCTTACTCATCGATTTGGTTGATTGGTCATCTAGGTGTATCTGAGCTGACGTTTAGTGGCTTATTTGGCGTTAATGCTGCAATCAATATTGTTGCTTGTTTTGCTGCGCCAGTGCTTATCAAGCGTATTGGTAATCGACCTGGTGTGATTGTCGCGTTTGCGCTAATGCTGAGCGCAGCTGTGATTGAAATTGCCCTGCAACTATGGGGCCGCAAACAGGCATGGCGGCTGCACTTAGTTTTATGATGCCCATGGTACTCTTGTGTATTGGTTTTGCTGCAGTGCTCGGCCCTGCAACTACTATGGCGCTAGCTGGGTTTGGTGAGCGTGCTGGTACCGCTGCAGCCATGCTTGGCTTTATTCAAATGGCAGGCGCATCGGTATTAACCGGACTAATTCAACAAACGAGTTTGACTGCACCTTGGGCTGTAGTGGTGATTATGGGCGGCAGCTCACTACTGTATTTGCTTATGATGGCGATGCCTAAATTGAGTCACCTGCACCAAGAACAGCATCCGTAGCTGGTTACGTTATGCATCACAATTTACAAGCCAGATTTTTGAAAACGATTTAATCTGGCTTGTTGAGATCAGTAGCCCTAGATCGGTTACACTCATACCTACCTAGTTTACTACAATCTTTAATTAGGTTGACCTTGTGACCAAACGCGCTATTTGCCCTAACTGTCTTTACCCGCAATCAGCTTGTATTTGTGCTGCTATTAAAAAGATGACAGCGCAAACCGAAGTGATTGTGATGCAGCATCCATCTGAAACCAAGCATGCGAAGAACAGTGTGCGCTTGATGCAGTTGGTGATGCCAAAGCTGCGAGTAGAAGTGGGCGAGAATCAACAAGACTTTGTTGAGCTTAGGGCGTATTTGAGCGAGCAAAGCAAGCCGATTTACTTGCTGTACCCCAACGATAATAGCCAAAGCGCTGCAGAGGCGAATGCACCTAAGGATTGTATATTATTGTTGCTCGATGGCACCTGGAAAAAAGCTTATCGTATGTTGCAGCTTAATCCTTGGTTACTTGAACTGTCTGCGCTGCATTTAGATGTTGCTAACGCATCAAAGTACACCATTCGTAAAGCTAAGCGCGAAGATAGTTTATCAACCTTGGAAGCCACAGCGATTATGCTAAACGAGTTAGATAGACAGCTGGATACTCAGCCATTATTTGCAGCCTTAGAGGCAATGGTGCAACATAGGCTGCAAGCTATGCCAAAGGACGTGCAACAGCGTTATCAGACTAAGTAGTTTATAATTGCGAGCCGTTGGCAATAAGGCTGTAAGTTAACAAGGAGTAGGACAGATATGACAATCAAAAATACTGGCTCAGTTTTATTAACTGGCTTGCTGTTCATTAGTCCGATTTTCATAAGCTCGTTGCTCATAAGCACTGCAGCTAGTGCTAGCGACAAGCCTAAGCTGAAAATGACCTTATCTGACAAACTCAGCGAAGATCAAAAAACTTACCATAAGACGGAAAATGAGCAGCTTGAAAAGGCGCGTAAAGCGGCGGCTGAAACGGCTAAACGCGAGCTTGATGTGTTGTCACATCAACAAAATGGTGAGTGGGAACAAGAGCAGCGTGATAAGGCTCAGGCGCAGTTCAATGAACGTAAATCCCGTGAGCAAAAGTACCTACAGGAAGCGCAGCAAGCTGCCAAGAAAGAACGTAAAATTATCAAGAAAATGTCGCCAGAAACCAAAGATTAGTTAGCTTTGGTGCTGCAGCTCCTAGTGTTGTTAGCTATAACGCCTTAAACTCAATAAATAAGTAATACCGCTTTATGTCTCAATGTCCTCTTTGTCTTAGCGCTGATTTGCAAGCATTCCATCAAGATAAAAAACGTCATTATCTGCAGTGTCAGCAATGTAAGTTGGTGACTGTACCCGCTGAATATCACCTGTGCGAAGCGGATGAAAAAGCCTTTTATGACTTACATGACAATGATGTTGCTGACGAGGGTTACCAGCGTTTTTTATCTCGCACCTTAACGCCGCTACTCGATAAAGTTTTGGCTAATGAAAGCCATGGGGATGCTAGCGATATTATCGGCCTAGATTTTGGCTGTGGTGAAGGCGCGGTATTAAGTCAAATGGCGGCAAAGCAAGGTGTGAAGGTGATGAACTATGACCTTTATTACCACAATGACCCAAGCCTGCTTGCGCTACAATTTGATTTTATTAGCATGACCGAGGTGATAGAGCATGTGCATGATGCCAAGGCGCTGATTACGCAACTAAGTGCAATGCTCAAAGCTGGTGGCACCTTAGCCATTATGACTAAGCGCGTGTTAGGACAAGCTGAGTTTGTTAACTGGCACTACAAGAATGACCCAACACATATCAATTTCTACTCTGAAGCCACCTTTGAGTGGCTAGCCCGTGAGCTTGGCTGGCAACTAGAAGTGATCGGCAAAGACGTAGTGTTCTTCACTAAGCCTTGATTAAATCCTGACTAATTCTTGACTAAATCCAAAAAAAAGCCTGCTCCTTACTTGGGTTAACACTAAGAGCCTAGGACTATTGTCCCGTTAAGTCTGCAAATTTGTTTACATATTCAGATACAAATCAATCCCTCCTCTCGCCTGATTGCGGTTAACAAACTGAGTCTAAAAGGGTAATTTATGCTGCAGGTGATTGCCTTTTGTGAGTTTTAGCAGTCTCTAGGCTCGATGATAGCTCACTACCGTGTTAGAACAGCATCACATACCGATGGAATAGCTCCAATCATGGAGCTGGAAAGGAGAAATTAATGAAACGCATACTTACGGCGTTAACCCTGTCACTTGGGCTATTTACAGCAAGTGCGCAGGCGACAACTGCTGCCGATGTTGACAGTTTCACCCTAGATAATGGGATGAAAATCATGGTGTTAGAGGATAGCTCAATCCCTAATGCTAATATGTACTTATTTTGGAAAGTCGGCTCGCGCAATGAAGTACCTGGCATTACCGGTATTTCACACTTCTTTGAACACATGATGTTCAATGGCTCGAAAAAGTACGGCCCTAAGATGTTTGACCGCACTATGGAAGCCGCTGGTGGTGCTAACAATGCGTACACCACAGAAAACCTCACCGTTTATACCGACTGGTTCCCAGCTAACGCTCTAGAAACTATTTTTGATCTTGAAGCGGACCGCATTCAACACCTTGATATTGACCCAAAGATGGTTGAGTCAGAGCGTGGTGTAGTTCAGTCTGAGCGTTTAACAGGTTTAGAAAACTCAAACTGGCGCGCAATCAATGAAGCTGTGAAAGGCGTTGCTTTTCAGGCGCATCCATACCGCTGGTCGGTGATTGGTCATGAGTCTGACATCGCTGCCTGGAGCCTTGAAGATCTTAAGCAGTATCACAAAACTTACTACGCACCGAACAATGCTGTGGTGGTGATCGCTGGTGATGTAAAGCTTGCTGAAGTTAAGCGTCTAGCTAACCAGTACTTTGCGCCAATTCCTGCACAAGAGCCGCCGCAAGAGGTGCGCACCGTTGAGCCGCTGCAAAAAGGTGAGCGTCGAGTATTCTTGCGTAAAGAGTCAGTCAGTACACCAAATGTGATGCTGGCTTACCACGTGCCTGCAACCAGCCACGCCGACTACTACGCGCTTGATTTATTAACGGCAATTCTTAGTCAGGGCAATAGCTCGCGTTTATACCAAGCATTGGTAGACAAGCAAATTGCTGTTGCTGCTGATACTTACATGCCAATGTCGTTCGACCCAAACCTGTTCTACATCATGACTGTTGCTAACCAGGGTGTCACGGCAAAAGAGCTCGAACTGGAAACGATTGCGCAAATCAACAAGGTTGCCCGTGAAGGTGTCACTGAGCAAGAGCTAGAGAAGGTGAAAAACGCTAAGTTAATCAACTTCTACCGCACGATGGAAACCATTAACGGTAAAGCCAATACCTTAGGTACGTACGAGTTATTCTTCGGCAGCTTTGAGCAGCTATTCAATGCGCCAGAGTCATACAGCAAGGTAACCGTGGAAGACATTCAGCGCGTAGCGCAAACCTATTTAGTTAGAGCGAATCGCTCGGTCGGTGTGTTAGCCGCAACAGAGGAGGCTGACCAATGAAGATCAAGCAAACACTAACTCTATCAAGCTTAGTTTTAGCCTGCGCGCTAGGTGTAAGTGGTTGTAATAGCACAACCGATACCAGCAGTGCCTCTGCGGCTGTGGTGAGCAATTCATTTGCAATGCCAGCCTATGAAACCGTGACCTTAGAAAACGGCTTAACCCTTAAGCTAATGGTTAAAAAAGAGGTGCCGCTAATTACCTTTAACGCCGTGGTTAAAGTGGGTGCAGTAAACGACGCTGTGCCAGGTATTGCGAATCTCACCGCCAATGCTCTAATGCTAGGTGCTGGTGGTAAGTCTAAGTCGCAAATTGAGCAAGAGCTTGATTTTATTGGCGCAAAAATCGCGACATCAGGCGCGATGGATGGCAGCTATGTTAGCAGTAACTTCATGGCAAAAGACCTAAATAAGGTGCTGCCAATCTTTAACGATGTGCTGCGTAATCCCGACTTTGATGATGCTGAATTTGCCAAGCTAAAACAGCGTACCGTGGTTGGGCTAGCGCAAGAGAAAGAGAGTCCGCGCAGAGTAATTGGTCGCTACTACAACCAGCTGGTTTTTGGTAACCACCCATACGCGAATGCTCCATCGGGGTACGCTGGAAGCATCGAGGGTTTAACCGTTGAGCAGCTACGCAAGTTTCACCAAAGCTATTATCAACCAAGTAACACTGAAATTAGTGTCGTGGGTGACTTTGATTTAGCGAGTATGAAACAGCAGTTAAAAGCGAGCTTTGAAGATTGGCAAAATGGTGCTGCAATTGCTGAGCCTGAGCTGGCTAAACATTTACCTGAGCTGAATAAGAGCCGAGTGATGCTGGTTGATAAACCAGATGCAATTGAAACCACCTTCTTAATCGGTGGTATGGGCGTGCGTAAAGACAATGCCGATTTGGTTGGATTAACCGTAGTAAACACCATTTTGGGTGGCCGTTTTACCTCATGGCTTAACGATGAGCTAAGGGTTAATGCCGGTCTAACTTATGGTGCGCGCTCAGCATTTGTTACTTATAAAGATGCAGGTGTATTTAGAATTAGCACCTTTACTAAGTCTGCTACAACCAAAGAAGCCATCGATTTAGCGTTGAAAACCTACGCTCGCCTATGGGAGAAAGGGATTGACCAAGCGACGTTAGATTCTGCAAAAGCGTACGTGAAAGGCCAGTTCCCACCTAAGTTTGAAACCAATGGTCAGCTTGCTGCTTTGATGTCAGATCAATACCTGTATGGCTTTGGTGATGAATATATCAACGATTTCCAGAAGCGTGTTGATGGCTTAACCCTTGAAGAAGCACAAAGATTAGTTAAGCAGTATTTCCCACAAGATAAGCTGCAATATGTGCTGATTGGCAACGCCGAGAAAATTCGCGATATCGCTAAAGAGTACGGCGAAGTCACTGAAGTGGCGATTACCGATCCAGGCTTTGGTGCTAAGTGATCTAATAAGTTTGGCTTAGCCAAGCCGTCTGTATAAAGCCGTCTAGGAACCCTAGGCGGTTTTTTATTGTGTCTAATTGGGCTAAAAGCACTAAAAAGTATTAAATTTACTCTGCGGGCGTCAGCAATTAGGTGTATATTTTTAGTTAAAACAATAACAGGCTCGAACAGGGAAGATATGGGCTCATTGGATATGAAGTATGTCAGATTCAAAAGTTCACCCAATCAATGCTCACTCTGCTTTTAAGTCAGTTAGCGCCCCGAATCAATCTGCTCAGCAGCAGCTTACCCATGTGCACGAAACTATTAAACTCTTGCTGTTATCGATGGCGCAAATTGAGTTAAGTCTCACCGATGGCGAGCAAAATATGTCTGGGTTGGGGCAGTTGTTCACCGATATGGCGACCCATCAACAACAGGTCAATGATTACCTTAAGACCAAGCAAGATACTCCCGCGGAGATACTGCTTCATGGCCAACAGCTCGCTGATAAGGTCAATGAAGGAGTGATAGCTTTCCAGTTTTATGATCGTCTTTCTCAGCGTTTGCAGCATGTGACTACTGGGCTGGGTTTAACCGAAGAGATCTTAGCTGATGATACTAAACGTGGCAGTCATCTAGCCTGGCAACAAGTGAACCAAGAGATTAAGCAGACTTATTCGCTTGAATGTGAAAAGCATATGTTTGATTGTGTGCTTAAAGGCGTACCATTGCATGAGGCGCTTGAGCAATACAGAGCGCTGCACTCTGCTAAGGAAGAGCAAGATGACATTGAGCTGTTCTAACTAGCTTTTTTGACTTGCAGAACACTTGTCATCGAGCCGACATCACAAGCGCTAACTCGCTCACAAAGCCGCAATCACGCCCCAGCTCACCACTAATAACACCGCTAAGGCTTTAGCTAGCGGAGTGAACTGACTGGTATAGATTGGTTGTTCAAACTCAACAGGTTCAAGCTCAGCGGCTTGTTGATTTTGCTTAGCTTTAATCTGCGCTTTGCGCTGCTTATCGCGTGTTCTAGCCTTGGCTTTTTGCTGCTTTTTATACTCAGCAATGCCTTTCTCGATACCTGCGGCAATCAGTTTAGTTTGCTCTTTGGTTTGCCCTGGTTTTTGGTTGGCTTTAGCAACCGCCATCGCTTGTTGTTTCGTCTCATCTGAAATAGCATTTGCGCTGCGATCTTTCTTCATTACAGTGCTCCTTCATAACCCATTTGACGCCAAGCCTCATAGCTAATAATTGCCACCGAGTTAGACAAGTTTAAGCTGCGTGATGTGCCAGACATAGGAATACGTAAACGCTGCTCTAACGGCGTGTTGTTGATCACATCCATTGGCAGACCACGAGTTTCAGGGCCAAACAGCAGCACGTCATCTTTTTTAAACTCAATCTCACTGTGCGGGCGGCTGCCTTTGGTGGTGCAAGCCATGATACGTTTACCTGCCATGGCCTTGGCAAAGGCTTCAAAGTTCTTGTGGCGAGTCACATTGGTGAGATCTTTATAATCCAAACCAGCGCGGCGAAGCTTTTTTTCTTCAAGGTCGAAACCGAGTGGCTCAATCAGGTGTAACTGCGAGCCATTATTGGCGCATAGGCGAATAATATTACCCGTGTTTGGGGCAATTTCAGGTTCAAATAAAGCAATATGGAACATGGCGCTCTCGTTGACGACTTTAAAGAGCGGCGATTATAGCCAATTGAGGGGGTAAATGGTATCTGCCCAGAAGGCAGCAGCGCTAGTAAAAGCTAAAAGGTCCGTTAGCTTGAGCACCCGGTTTGAGGTTTACCTTGTCGGTGTCTTTAGTGAAGGTTTTAGATGGGAATCCTTGGGCTTCGAGGATTTTAATCGCGTTTTTGCTGATGTCGCATTGATTGTTGAACCACAAACCCACGGGAAATTCACGGTAGGTTTTCATTGATGGTTGGATTAGCGCTGAAGACAGGTTCATATTGTCGGCGGCAAATTCGACTGCGGCTGTGTCACCATAGATGTAGTCAACGCGGCTTTTAAGTAGTAAAGATACGGCCTGAGGTAATGACTCAACTAAAAACAGCTCTGCCCCTTGCTCAACAAAGCTTTTGGTGACGCCTTTTGGGGCTATCATTCTCAATTGTGCGACGACCTTGCCGTCTAATTCATCTCCAACAAACTCGTTAGCTTCCAATAGACGGTGAAGTCTCAGTTTAACAAGCTCTTGTTTGGTGATCACCAATGTGTGATCTGGCGTAGCAGGAATAGGGGGATGAAAACTGGCGCACCAATTTTGTGTATTTACCTCTTTTAATGCCCGCGCGGCAGACAAGAAGTTGGCATTGATATTGATTTGTGTGCCGCTAAATGCGCGTTCGATCAACTGATAAGACTCACCGTAATTAGGCAGCTTCTCGTCAATATAGGGCGGATAGTTGATGGCGATAATGTCTAACTGCTGAGAGTTAGCATTAGCCTTTGCCGCCAATATTAGTATTGAGATGATTACAAGTAAACGTGCCATGAGTCAGTAAAATTATGAAAATTAACATAATCATAACACTCATTTCTTGAATGGATACACGTTGTACGGATATTTTTTGTAGTGCCTATGTAATGTTAGCCTAAGTGTCAGGTCATTTAGCGTGGCAAGCTAATGGTGACACATAAGCCATGGGGCGTGGCATTGGTTGCTGTAATTTCGCCCTTATGGGCTTGCACCGCAGCCTGAGTGATCGCAAGGCCGAGTCCCCAACCGCCAGATTCTCTATCGCGCGCAGAGTCTGGGCGGTAAAAGGGTGCAAATATCGCTTCTAGCTCTTGCTCATCAATGCCAGGGCCGTCATCACTCACGATTATCTTTATATCATTTTCAAGCTCATGGGCTGTAATGGTGACTTGGCTGTTGGCATAGCGAATTGCGTTGCGCAGTAAGTTCTCTATTGCTCTTGCTAGGGCTTTAGGTTGATGGTTAAAGCGTAGCGAGTCAGGAATATGAATATTCAGCGTTTTTTGCTGTTGCTCTGCTTCAAACTCAGCATCGTCAAGCACCTGACTGAGAGATTCGCTGAGTTCTATGTCCATTACTGGTGCAGAAGCATTAAGGCGAATACGCGATAGGCTTAGTAGCTCGCCAATTAGGTCATCAAGCTGCTCTGCTTCATAGCTAATGCGGTCAAATTCATCAATATGTTGGTGTTTCTTGCGCGCTAGTGCCAGTGACAGTTGCAAGCGTGTAAGTGGTGTGCGCAGCTCATGAGATATGTCGCCCATTAGCCGCTGCTGACTCTTTACCATAGTCTCAATTGAGTCTGCCATGCCGTTAAATGCAATCGCGAGCTCGCCCATTTCATCAACCCGCTTAGTAGTAGCTTTATCTACACGGCTGGTTAGATCTCCAGCAGCCAAGGCGTTAGCACTGTGTTTGAGGCTACGAAGCGGCTTACCTAAATACCAGGCGAGCAGGCCACAGATTAAACCTGATAGACCGATAGCCATGATGGCTGTCAGCAGCTTGTTGTCGCTAAAGAAGAAAAACCAGGGCTTAGGGTGATGTTCAGGAAAGCGGCCATAAACTAAATAGTTCTCGCCGTTGGCAACAAACTTGTGGGGGCCAAACATAAGTTGGTCGCGAAACTGATGGCTTATGGGCTGGCCAGCTTCTTCTGCCATTAGAATAAACTTACGTAGCGCCCGACTTGGGCGGCGTGAGTTAAGTACATGGCCTTGTTCATTGGTAAGATAAAAGCGGATCGGCCCATGCTCGTTAGAGCGCCATTTGGTCAGCTTTTTAATATCTTCTTGATCAAGTCCCGGCGGCATGTCTTGCATACGCTCGGCAAAGCGATCAAGCACAAACTCTAGTCTTGGTGGCAGTGGTTTGCGGTCGTGACGCTCCTGAATCAATGGTAGCAAGGCAAACATGCCGATCAGTAATGAGCTGCATAACCAAAAACCAAGGAGTAACTTGACGAATAAGCGGCTGACAGGGCTTTTCATGGCTTAGGTTATCCAGATATAACCTTTGCCGCGCAATGTTTTTACGCGAGGGCGCCCGTCGCTGCGCTCAGGAATTTTCTTACGTACATTGGATAAGTGCATGTCGATACTGCGGTCAAACGGCATCAACTTTTTGCCTAACACCAGCTCAGATAAAATCTCTTTGGTCATTAGCTCGCCGGCATTGCTGACTAGCTGATAAAGCAAAGAAAACTCTGTGCCAGTTAGATTGATAGGTATTTCGTTGCAGAACACTTCTTGACGATTTTTATCCAGCACTAGGTCGCCAAAGCTGATGTTATCTTGCTGGGTGTGATTGTCATTACTGCCTTGCGAGCGGCGCAAAATCGCCTTGATACGCGCAATGAGTTCGCGGTCGTTGAACGGTTTTGGTAGGTAGTCGTCTGCGCCAATTTCTAAACCGACCACTCGGTCAATTTCATCGCCACGTGCGGTAAGCATTAGCACTGGGGTGCTGGTGTCTTTACGCAGTTCCTTTAATACTTCAAATCCGTTGAGTTTAGGCAACATTACATCAAGTAAGATCAAATCGTACTGAGATTGGCGCGCCATATCTAAACCTTGCTGGCCGTCATAAGCCTGGTTAAGCTCAAAGCCTTCAAGTTCGAGGAGTTGTGTCAGTAATTCAGATAAACCTAGGTCATCGTCAACAAGCAAAATGCGGTTCATTAGGATCCTCAACGCAGGTATTAATAATGCAAGATACCCATTGATTAGGGGCGTCGATACCAATCAACACAAGTATGTACGCTTATTTATCCTGATTGGTATTGAAACTGTAGCGCAATGCTGACCCAGAAGGAATCAACATTGCACTGCTTTACATAAATACCAATTAGCACAAGTATGTGATCATTCTTACTGGTTAAAATCACTTATAACTTCGTTATAAATTTTGAAGCTAGAACAACTAGCTTGCTGCAATTTATGCCTTGTTCTAATCGATTTTTCCTGCGTAATCTCTGATCACTAACTTATCCCAATTGGTATAAGCGGCGATTATTTCTTATCGCGAAGGATGTAGCGTTTAGCCTTGTTGACGACAAAGGTTAGGACAATCGACATTAGGATTAAGCCAATTGAAATAACCGGGTTTTGCATTGAGTTAGGGTCAAGTACCAGCATGCTACCTAAACCAAACATCATGATGCCTGACATGAGCTTAAGTACTTCACCTTCTTTTTCAGTTAGCTTGCGCTTACCTAAAGTAGCCGAGAAGGCAATCACGATGGCAGCGAGTGGAATAACGTAAACCACGTTGTAAGCCACCAGGTACATGTAGCGCTCAGCAGTGTCCAGGCCAGACATCGACAATACCGAGGTGTAGATCATCGGGAAGCCGGCTGTACAAAGTAGTTCGTAAGCGTTAGCCAAAATCGCCAGTACAGTTGAGCCAACAATCATAGTAGGCAGTGAGCTGGCTTTTGACAGCTTGCCCATACGTTTGATTAAGCTGCCACGGTTTTCTACCGACATCGACAAGCTAACGTCACCTCGGCCAAAGAAGTAATCTTTCATGTTCACCACAGCAGCAATCAAGGCGAGAATACCGGCACAGGTAATAATGATGCCACCGTCACCGCCACCAAGTAGTTGGAATAGATTCAACCAGGCGCTCATAAAGATGAAGTAAATAAAGCCTGAGAAGAATACGAAAATACCGCCAACCAGTAACATGCGTTTGCGACTACCTGCGTTAACCATGATGCTAAGCAAGAATAGCAATACGAAGAATGCACATGGGTTGAATGCATCCACACCTGCTAGGACCACAGTAAGTAGTGGTAGTGACATCTTGTCTGGCTGTACAGCACCGATCAGTGGAATGTCTACTGGCTGCACTGATGGCGCAGGTGATACGCCCATACCGCAAGTACCAGCGGCTTCAGGATCTGCCGATGTGTCAGAACAGGTACCAAATAGTGGTTCTTCTTCGGTTGATGCCTCGGCGAAGTAGTCATCTAGCTGAGTGGTAATATTGGGTGTACCGCCAGCTTTTTGGTAACAAGCTTCTAAGCGCTCCATGATGTAACGGCCTGTGACATCATGGTTGTTATAGCCGACAACGGCTTCACCACAAATGGCAAAATAAGGTACTGAGCGTGGCTCAACACCTGTCATTTTGCCCACTTCCATCAGTTTATCAACAGTGCCGTCAGCGCTAATTAAGTAGTCGTGGAGTTCAATCCAGTCGATTCGCTCTGCTAGCGCATCAATAAACGGATGCGCTTCTTTACAGTGAGGGCAAGTTTGCGACCAAAAGAAGTGCAGTTTTACCTTGGGTTCGCCATTGGCTTGTTGCTCAACCCAAAAGTCATTGTTTACATCTTGGGCTTTCACTTCACCAGTAAGTGCGAAGCTAAGCGCTGAAACAAAAATCAAAATACTGACAAGCAGTCTGTTCATTATGAACCTCGAGAAATATCTATGTGTGACTATTTTATGCCGAAGCAATGGTCAATAAATTAGAAATTAAGCAATTCGTTAACTAGCTCGCATAAAACCGAGCAGCAGCGTTAGAAAGTGGGTAATTCATGCTGAATACGACTGGTGGACTGAGTAAGAGGTTAAAAAGTTCAGCTAGTTAGTTGGTTTTTATTGATAGTGTGAGCACGCGCAGTTTTATGATTGTAACAATCTTGCTTGGGTTACTTTACGTTGCTTTACTATTTGCACACCCTGTTTGACATTGCAGCTTCTACAATGGTCACCAAGTTAAGCAAATATGCTTCAACCAAATACATTCTTGACCAAAAAGAGTTTTGACCAAAAGAGGAAGCCGTTATGAAAACACCTTTATCGATTGCTACAGCCATTGCTTTAGTTGTGGGCACCAGTTTTGTACTTCCTGTGTCAGCAGAGAATACCCAAACTGAAACTGCGCAAGAAATGAAAATGGAAAAGCGTAAGCATCACAAGCGTGGTGGCATGCACAAAATGCTACGAAAGCTAGATTTGACCGAAGAGCAAAAAACTCAGGTTAAAACCATAGTGCAGAAATACAAGCCAGAAATGACAGATGCCGAGCGTGAAGCTAAGAAAGCGGATAAGCAAGCACGCAAGCAAGAAGTCATTGCACTGGTTACCGCACCGCAATTTGACGAAAGCCAAGCACAAGCCATTGTAGAAGCTGGCCAAGCTAATCATCAGCAAAAGATGCTTGATCAACTGCGTATGCAAAATGAGATTTACCAAATCTTGGATTCAGATCAGCAAGCTAAGTTTCAAGAAATGCTTGAGCGCGGTAAAAAGCGTCGCCGCTAAGCTAGTACAGCTAAGTTAGTACAGTTAAGCGAATCGCATAAGGCGCTAGCGAATTAACATTTAGTTTAATCGCATCCCCAAATTTACCAATGATTCTCCCCAGACGTTGGTAAAGTCGCTAGGTACTCATCTCATCTAGCGGCGCTAAACGGCCACAAACATCAGTTTGTGGCCGTTTGCTATTTACGACTCGCCCGACTTTTCGATTATTGCAATCGATTCAAACTGGTATTTAACCTGAACTCGGGATAAGGAAGTGCCAATGGCTCTTTGGCCCTGGGTTATACTTAGCACTATGTTTCTAGCGAGATAGTTTTGTTTAGTTCAAGGCGAAGCTGCGCGTAAATAGCTAGTCTATTGCAAGTAGCTTCAACGCAGAAGTAGGCAAAAATAGCCGTTAGAAACCGATTTATTATCTCGAGCTCAGGTTATATCTAAGTAAAGCTACTGGCTTAACTTGCCTGCCACCGTTAAGCTTTTATTAACTCCGCACTTAAATCTTTGTTGGATAACGCTGATGTCTGCACAACCTGATTCTGAATATGACTTTTGGGTCAAACTTGCTAGCCGCGCTGCAGTGGCAACAGCCATTACCCTAATTACCATTAAGTTGATTGCCTGGCTGCATTCAGGCTCGGCGAGTATGTTGGCGTCTTTGACCGACTCGGTTGCCGATACATTGGCATCAGTGGTGAATTTTATCGCCATCCGTTATGCCATTTTACCCGCTGATGCCGATCATCGTTTTGGTCATGGTAAGGCAGAACCGCTAGCTGCATTAGCTCAATCGGCATTTATTCTCGGCTCGGCATTTCTATTGTTGTTCTATGGTGGTGATAGGTTGATTAACCCTGTGCCAGTCAATCAGGCAACTTTGGGCATTATTGTGTCGGTTATTGCCATTGTGCTCACGCTAGCGTTGGTGATGCTTCAAAAAAGGGCGCTGGAGAAAACCAACAGCACTGTGGTTGAGGCGGACTCTTTGCATTATAAGTCTGACTTATTGCTCAATGGCGCAGTATTGCTGGCTTTGGTACTGGCGCAATATGGCTGGTGGTGGGCTGATGGCTTGTTTGCCATCGCAATAGCCTTGTTTATTGGTCAGCAAGCTATTGATTTAGGTTTTCGCTCGATTCAAACCTTGTTAGACCGCGAGCTAGATGAAGCAACGCGTCAGCAAATCATAGATACAGTTAAGGCTCATAAGCAAGTGAGCGGTGTGCATGACCTACGCACAAGGGAGGCGGGAAAAACCACCTTTGTGCAAATGCATTTAGAGATAGATGGTGAGCTTAGTTTACGTGCAGCTCATAAAATTGCAGATGAGGTGGAATCGAGCGTGGCAGCCTTGTTTGACGATGCTGAGGTGATAGTCCATCAAGACCCGACGTGATGCAAGGCGGCTAGCTAAGGACAAACGAACTTTGATGGTGCAAGACGCCGTAAAATCATCCATGATGGCTCCACTTTAGCATCCCTTCTAAAGAGGCTTGCTTCCTCAAAGTTCATTTATACCTCATAAAAACGTGCAATAAATGTTCATGAACGGCTAGCTATTTAATGGCTACCATCTACTCGTAGCGGTCTATTCGCGGCTATTTGCTTGTAACTATTTATTAGCTATCACCGTCTGGTTTTTCCCCTGAGTTTTAGCTTGATACAAGGCCTTGTCTGCAGCGTTAATCGTGGCGCTCAAACTAATGCTATCTTGCTTAAATATCATGGGTGATAACCCAAGACTGACACTCAGTTTTATGTCGTGCTGCTCAGTTGAAAACAGATGGTTTTCCAGTTGATGACGCAATGCTTCGCACTTGTTGTAGGCGTTGTTGATGTCGTAGCACGACAACAAGATAACAAACTCTTCGCCGCCCCAGCGGCCAAATAATGCATCGTGGGGTAAATTGGCGGCAAATAGGTTCACTAAATAGCAAATTGCCTCATCACCAATTTGATGGCCAAAACAGTCATTGATGTGTTTAAAGTCATCAATATCAAAGAGCACGCAGAAGTGGCTGAGTGGATCGCCACCATTTGCGAAAATCTGCTCTGCTTTTTGGCTAAAAGCGCGGCGGTTAAGAATTTGCGTTAGCTCATCAATTTCTGCTTGGTGTTGCAGCTGTTGCTTTAATAGATACTGCTCAGTGGTGTCGGTTAAGGTCACCTGAGATGCACTTTGCCCTTCCCACTCAATATTACGCTCAATGAGTTCAACCCATACTTCTTCGCCATTAGGTTTAATGCATTTGATTTCCGTTTTGGGTGAGGCAGCTAACTTATTGCCTTCATGGTCATCCAGCACTTCGGTAACTGTGATGCGCTGTTTTTGAAAGTCTGGGTGAATAACCGAAATAATCGACTCCAATGCCAATACTTGCTCAGGGTAGTCAAAACCTAAAATATTTGCGTAGGCTTGATTACAAAAGAGTGGCTTGAAGTGCTGGTGTACCAACACGCCTTGCACTGAGCCATCGACCAACTCACGATAGCGCTTTTCGCTGGCGGCAAGTCGGTCACGAGTAAGCATGACGTCAGACAGGTCGACTATGGTGATTTGCAGTGCGCTGCGTCCTTGCCACTCAACAATGTGCTCTACCGCCAGCACTTGCATCGGCGTGCCATCGAGGCGGTGATTGATATAGCTGCGAACTTGAGGTTTCTCTATACCACTCATCAAGGCATAGTAAGTATGAGCAGCAATATCGCGGGAATCAGGGGCAATTAAATCAAGTACTGAGCTTAACGCCAGCACGTCGTTAGCACTATCAAAACCAAAGGTCTGCGCAAAGTTGTCGTCGACATGTAGTGGAACAAAGTCACGGTGAATAATGACACCATAATGAGCACTATAGTCCACAGCTTCTCCTTCCAAGGTATTTGAGGGCTAATTTTAATTTAGTTTTGAGTAAAACACCTGAGTTTTGGGATAAATATACCTGAAGTTCAGGTGCACAAAGAAGTGTGTAGCTCGCAGTTTATTGATATAACCTATTAAATTTATATTACTTTGTCTGCAACTCGTGTTTTTTTAGCAATTGATAAAAAGTGTAATCACTAACCTAGCAAGGACAGTATTATGACCCAAATTTGTCAGCCATTTACCTATGTCGACTTGCCTGACACAGGTGACGCAAACATGATGCAACTCGCCAAGGGTGAGCTTAAACAGCTAGGTGCTAATCAAGTATTGATTGAAGTGCACTGTGCTGGTGTAAATGGCCCTGATATTAAGCAGCGTCAAGGCGCATACCCTGCGCCTAAAGATGCCAGCCCAATTCTGGGTTTAGAAGTAGCTGGTACCGTAATCGCGATTGGCAGTGAAGTGAGTCAATTGCAAGCTGGTGATAGGGTTTGCGCTCTAGTGCCTGGTGGCGGCTATGCTTCCCATGTGGTGACCTATGCGCAGCATTGCCTGCCGATCCCTCTAGGTATGTCGATGATGCAAGCGGCCGCACTGCCTGAAACCTTTTTTACTGTGTGGGGCAATGTGTTTATGCGCGGTAAACTGCAAGCAAATGAGTGGCTACTTGTACATGGCGGCGCAGGAGGCATAGGCTCTACTACGATTGCGTTGGCTAAGGCGTTTGGTGCCAAGGTGATCGCCACAGTTAGCTCAGCGCAAAAGCGCGATTATTGTTTACAAATTGGTGCCGATCATTGCGTGCAGGTGCCAGGTTATGGCGCAGATGCACAAACATCGTTAGTTGACGCTGTGCTGAGCCTGACCAACGGGCGAGGTGTAGATGTGGTGCTCGATATGGCTGGCGGCGAAATGATTAACCAAAACCTTAAAATGATCGCCTCAGATGGGCGTATCGTATCCATTGCAATGCAATCGGGTGCTAAGGCTACAGTAGATGTATTTAGGTTAATGGCAAAACGGGTCATTTGGACCGGCTCAACCTTGAGGCCACAATCTGTTGCCGCCAAAGCAGCAATTGCAGCAGAGTTGAAGCAAACTGTTTGGCCGCTATTGGATGTTGGCACGATACAGCTACAGGTCGATCGCAGTTTTGCGCTTAGTGAAGTAGTTGCAGCGCATGAGTATATGGAGTCTGGAGAGCACAAGGGCAAAATCGTCTTGCAACTAAAGTAGTGGCGCTGGAGTTGGATAGATTGGCAAGCGGTCAGTTTTAGAAACACAAAATTTGTTTTTGGCAGCTTGAACCTTAATATTTTTCGACTAAATTATGAGCAAGCTAAGGCGCTGTGCAATTTTGTTGCCTGTCTTATGCGTGAACGGTAAACCATGAGTTAGTTTTGTGAACTAGAGTTAAATTTTGAATCAAGTGCTGAGTTTTTAGTAAAAAATTCATTATTAAAGGCATTGATTCTGGATTTTTTTCTGTTTAAATACGGTCATTAAGGCAAAGCAGATATAAGCCTATTCGCTGTGACTAAATCTGCTTGTAATCAATAACTTTTACACTTCCAATATGTGTTGATTAAAGGTGTTAGCATATATGTTCAATAAAGCTGCGAAACAAGTTTGGTACGGCGAATTACGCACCAGCAAGGGTAATACAGTTGTGGTCTATGACGGCGGCTTACCAGAGGCCTCTCCTGGCCGATTAAACTTCTTCCACTCTGGCCGTAATGCCATTATCGAGTTTGTCGAAGACATAGTGACTCCCAATCTCCATGATTTAGATGCTGAACAAACTAAAGCCGCTAAAGCCGAGTTTGGAGATGCCTGGGAAACGGCTCGTAATGAGTTTTTAGCAAAGCATCCATCACGACTGGATTTATCTGCCGTGCCAGATAGTGCACCGGCTACCAAGACTAAATCGAAAGATGAAGAAATGGTTGAAGAGGAAGTCGTTGAGTACATTGAAAACGACGATGATGATGACGATGAGGACACCAAAGACTTTGATGAAATGGGTGACAACCTAGATGACATGGATTAATCCATGTGCTTTTTAAACCAATTGGCATCCGCATCACTATTGATGTTATTGAAACAAAAAGGAATAACCTAGGTTATTCCTTTTTTGTTGCTAGCATTTGTCTCGAACACGAATTATTGGCATTAGCTGCTGAGCTCTTTTTGCATAGCAACACAGTCCATCACAAAACCTCGTGGATTATTGTATTTGATGACCGTATCGCCAACATAGCCTAACGAGTGATAAAACGGCGCAGCATTCAGCGTCGAGTCAAGGTGGACGGTATTGATATTATTCTCGAGAGCCAAGGCTTCGAGATAAGCCATGATCTGCCGCCCAACGCCTTTACCCATAAATTCAGGCTTAACGAACATAGCGTAGATTTTGTTTTCGCTATAACTGAACGCGCCTAGACCAATAATTTCATTACCTTCAAAAGCAACGTAAAAGTTACTTTCTAACTCAGCTGCAAAGCCCTCTGGTAGCGAACCATTGAGCCAAGGCTCAATGACTTCAGGAGGGTAATGTTCAATGCACTGGGCCTTGATTGACTGTTTACGGATCTGCCATGCGACATCAATGTCACGTCTGGTCGCTTTGCGTATTTGCATCAAACTTCCTTGTAGTTATTGGCTAGCCGATAGCAGCTCGCGGCAAATAACTGGTAATTAATCTGCTAACCCAAACTGATAACGACTGACATGATGATAAGTCTCGCCCGGCTGAGTAAAACCATTGCCTGGCAGGTGAGGTTGATTTGGCGAGTCAGGCACCAGTTGCGGCTCAATACAAATCGCTTGATGGTCGTTATAAACCTGCTGTTGATAACCCACAGTGCCAGATAAGAAGTTAGCGCCATAAAGCTGCACGCCAACCTGATTGGTGTATAGGGTTAATGAGCGGCCCGAGTTTGGCTCAACAATGCTGCCGAAACGTTGCAGCTGGTTGGTGTCAGTTTGCTCAAGTACGTAGCAATGGTCGAAACCATTTGTCGCTGCAAGTGCAGTGCGCTGAGTTTGCACCGCCATAGGTGTGGCTTGCAGCATATCAAGATCAGTCCCTGAAACATTGAGCATTTGCTGCGGAATGCCGACGTCATTCATGGTCAAATATTGCTTGGCATCAACTTGCACTAAATGCTCAGTATTGCTGTGGCACTGCTGGCCACCAAGGTTGAAGTAGCTGTGTTGAGTTAAGCTAAGCGGGCAAGTTTTGTCGGTTGTGGCTTTAATGTCGACAGTGAGGCTATCGCCATCTAAGCGGTAATCAAGAGTCACATTACAATTGCCGGGAAAGCCCATATCGCCGTCAGGACTACTTAGGGTTAAGCGTACGCCATCATCAAGCAAATTCATTTGCCATTGTTTGAGGTTAAAGCCTTGCTCACCACCATGCAGACAATTAGTGGCGTTGTTCACGCTTAACTGATATTGCTCACCGTTAACGGTGAACTGACCATTAGCGATACGGTTAGCATAGCGCCCGGCAATGGCGCCTAAATGAGCAGATTGCTTAAGGTAGTCTTCAATGCTGTCGCAGCCCAATACAATATTGTCATGCTGACCGTGCTTGTCGGCTGTGGTTAGGGTACGAATAATGCCACCAAGGCTTAGCACTTCCATGGTAATTGCGCCGTTATCTAACTGTACTCGCTGGATCTCACCGCCGCGTGGGTCTTGCCACGGCTGAAGTTGGGTTACCTTTACCATAGTCATTTTGTTATTGCCGTTCCGTTTACTTTGTCAGTGTTAGTGTCAGTGCTAATGAATTTGCTAAAGCAGGGCGTTGTCCATGTAGACGTTAATTACAAGCGGCTAGCGCCGCTAGATGCTGAGCATAAGTGGATAACAGCGTCTCGCCCAGTTTGTTTAAAGAATGCTTGCTCAACCAGATTAATCACATCATCGGTGAGGCTGTGGTCAACCAGGGCGATAATGCAGCCATCACTCATTCTTACGCCGCCATTATCACCAATTAACTCATCAATTAGGGTCACGAGTTTATCGGCTTGTGGATCGACAGCATCAAAGTTCTCACGCAGAGAATGCTGTGAGTGACGCATTAGCTCGCTAAAACGTGGCATATTGTTTTCTTGCAATGCCCGCGCCGCACTTGCCGTGCGCTGGCTCTCGGTCATCACGTGCAAAGCGCGATGATATTGGGTTTCGGTTAAGGATTGCTTAGCACGTTGCAGCTGCAAGTGAGTTAAATCGCGTAGGGAATCGAGCCCAAGAATATCGGCAATTTCAAAGCATTCTTGTCTGCGCTCTGCAAATTGAGCGGTGAATTTTTTGCGGTCGATTTGTGGGTCGATAACAATCAGGCTTAGTGAGTCAGGCAGTTTCACTGGCTCGCTGTCGAGGGCTAAACAGTCGATAAGCAGGGCATGATCAGACTCAGCTAATGCACTGATCATTTGATCCATAATGCCGCACTGTTGGCGCATAAGTTGGCTTTCGGCGCGCTGCGCAATTTGGGCAATGGCAAGTGGCGACAAATGCAGTTGGTCGGCGTAAGAGATTGCTGTACCAAACGCGATTTCAAGTGCGGCAGAAGAAGATAAGCCTGCGCCTAAAGGCACGTTACCAACAATGGCGAGATCTAAGCCTTTGGCGGATAAACCCGATTGCGCCATCGCGGCGGTGATCCCTTTAAGGTAATTGAACCACAATCCGTCATCGTCAATATTACCTTCGTTACCAAACTCCCACTGCTCAATTTGTCCCGGAAAAGCATCGCTCACCGCGCGGAATTGATAATCGTCGCGGTGTTTAACAGCAATAACCGTATGAAAGTTGATGGCAACGGGCAGCACTAGGCCTTCGTTGTAATCTGAATGTTCACCAATAATATTGATCCGCCCAGGAGCTTGATAAAGCTCGTCGGCGGTGGTGCCAAAGGTTTGTACAAAAAGCTTAGTTGCACGCTGAGCAGGGTTTGCCATAGTCATCGACTTCCACACAATCAAAATGGTAATGCCTGCAACATTGGCAAGCATATATGTGATTTAAATCACTTTATTATAGTCAGTCTTATAGCATGGATGACGGTAGAAATTAAGCGGCTTTGGTGCGAATGTGGAAAATTGACTATTAAGGTGAATTATTTGATAGCTCAGCATTTTGGCATATAAGCAACAAAATGCCGAGTTTTGTTTATAATATATTGATTTTTATGGATTTTGTTTCTACTTATCTTTAGTTAAGCGTCTGCTTAATGCACTTTGGCTAATGCCCAGCATTTGCGCAGCAGCAGTTTGGTTTTGTGCACTGCGACTCATGGCCTCATCAATCAGTGCCTGACTGATTTCAGCTAAGGTTGGTAGTTCAGCACCAAAACTAAATTTAGCCACGGGAGCGGCCACATCTTTGCAATCATTTACTGCCTGCATAAATGGCGCAGTATTTAGGGTTACGCTACTGCTGCGACTTACTGCATCCAAAACCATGGCTTTTAGCTCGTTAATATTGCCGGGGAAGGGATAGTCTTGTAGCTGAGTGGCAAGGTTAGCAGGGACTGGCGGCGGGCTTAATTCAAGCTCGTTGGCAGCCTGTTGCACAAAGTGGTTTAACAAAATGCTGATGTCGAGGCGACGCTCTCGCAGCGGCGGTAAACTGAGTTTGTGACCGCGTAGGCGATACATTAAGTCACTACGTAACTTACCGTCTTTATTAAGTGCTAAAAGATCTGCTTGAGTAGAGGCAATAAAGCGGCAGTTAACCGCGTAGCTTTGCTCGCTGCCAAGTGGGAAGTATACCTTCTGCTCTAGTAGCTCAACCAGCTTTGCCTGACTCTCTCTGGGCAGCTCAGCAATCTCTTTTAAATAAATAATACCGCTGCCCGCTTTATGGATTGCACCAGCCACTGACTTTCCCGGCTCAGTGCTTAGCTCGCCGTATAACTGCTTATCAAACTGGCGTGCCGATATCCCCGCGAGGTTGATGGTAATAAACGGCGCATCTGGCGCACTAAGTAAGTGGCAACTTTGCGCAAAAGCTTGCTTACCGCTGCCGCTTTCACCCTCAATAAGAATCGGCTCAGGGCTAAAGGCAATGGCTTCAAGATAGCGAAATTGATCCAGTACCGCAGGCTCGCAGGTGAGAATATGGCTAAACGCATCAGGGCGGCTTAAGGTTTTACTCAAAAAGCTGTCTTTAATGCGCTTGTAGTTACGCTCTAGCCCAACTACCTCCAGCGCGCGCCTCACCGAGCGGCCTAAATCTGCAACATCATCGGTTTTAATGAAGTAATCATAGGCGCCATGTTTGATGCAGCGCACTGCGGTTTCCACTTCATTCACGCCAGTTACAATAATCACTCGGGTATTTGGCTGCGCCTGACGAATGCTTTCAAGTAATTGCTCGCCAGAGTGATAAGGCATGGTGAGGTCCAGGAGCACCAACGCATAGTCGGTGGCTTCGAGGCGATTCATTACCTGACGGCTATCAACACAGGTATCAATAATTGCTTCTGGCACTAAGCGCTGCAAAGTCACCGACAGAGTGCGTAGCCAAGGGGCTTCATCGTCTACTAGCAGGATGTTTCTGGCTAAGATCATAGGCGTGATTGCTCCTTGTGAATTGGCGTTGGGTCACTGGCTAAGCTTGAGCTAGGATTTAAACGGTCAAAGGTGAGGGTAAAGCGGCTACCTTGGCCTAGTGCTGATTGCACCAGCATGTTAGCTCCATGCTCTTTTAGGATGCGGCTACATACCGATAAACCAAGGCCGCTACCGCCATATGAGCGGCGCGTGGTAAAGAATGGCTCGGTGATCCGTGCAAGTGTCGCATTATCCATGCCTGAGCCTGTGTCGTTGACCATTACATACACCTTGTCAGCATCTTGTTGGGTAACAATGCTAATGGTGTCGGCTGATGAGTCGCAGGCATGACAAGCGTTTTGGATAAGATTAATAAGTACCTGATGCAGCTGCTGGGCATCGCCAGTAATGATTGGCTCAGGTTGTTGTAACTCCACACTTACCTGTAGGCGTTTTACTTGATTGGCAGTCAGGCGCAGCGCCACTTCAACCACCTCGTTAATTGAAACAGCCTGATGATGACTGTCTTCATGGGGCAAGGCATAACGTTTTAGGTCGTTTACAATGCGGCTAATGCGCTTGGCGCTGTCATCGACAGCTTGCGCACTGTGGTGCAGTTCTTCAAAGGCTTGCTCGGGCTCTAGCCCTGCAACTAGCCAAAATGGGTTTTGGTTTTGGTAGCTGTCTGCAGCGGCTTGTAAGTCTTTAATGGCGTCCATAAACAGGGCGACAGAATGAATGATAATGCCGGTTGGGTTATTTATTTCATGGGCAATACCTGCAGATAGCTCACCTAAAGATGCAAGCCTGCTAGCTTCGTCATTGGCCTGGCGCAGCACATGTTGTTCGGTGTTTTCTTGCACTAGCACCACAGCTTGCTCATTGGCGATCGGGTGAATTTGCACCTGCCAGAACTGCGAGTTGTAGCGCATGTCGGCAATGAATGAACCTTGGGTATCCAGTACCTGTTTGACGCTTTGCTCAAGCGCAAAGGGCATGCCGTCGAGATATTCGAACTCGTCTTTATGTAGCAGCTGCTCAGCATCGTTGCTCCATAAACAGTCCATTTGCCTATTAAGAATTGTCACGCAGTGAGGAATGCCATCTAGCACATTTTGAAATTGCTGCGACAAGCTGGAAATTTGTTTCTCTGCGATTTTGCGCTGTTTTAGCTCAAGTGCAAGCGCCTCTGAGCGCACTCGTAAATTACGACTGACATAAGCAGTATAAAGCGCGCCGATCACCGAAATAAGCGCCACCACAATTGCCAGTGCTAGCATCTTTTGCTCTGTAGTGGTGATGTCGACTTTCTCGCGCCCAGTACCAAACCATTTACGTACTAAACGATCATATTCACCTGAGAGTTTTAGCTGCCTTAATGCGTCGTTAATATCACGCATCATCGCTTGTTTTGATGGATGGCTGACAAACGAAAAAGCGCCAAAAATAAGTGGGTTACTTGAGCTGCGCACTAAGGGATATTTAGGCTGTAAGCGCCGGGCGACAAAATTCTCTGCTAGTACCACGTCAACTAAATCTTCACCAAGCAGCTGAAAGCCGGTTTCGTATAAATCTACGGTAACTGGGGTGAAGTTTTGTGGCTGCTTTTCTAAAAACACATCAACCAGTGCACCATGTTTAATAGCGACACGTTTACCGTCTAAGTCTGACCAGGTTTCGATAAATGGCGCGCCCTGACGTGTATAGGCTTTAGCATGGGTTGCATAAATTGGGTCTGACTGGCTTAGGTTGCGTGAAATACCAATTGGCGAAACCACAGCAATCACATCAATATCGCTGCTTGGGTCTTCTACATCTTCAATCAACTGCTGGAAGGTTTTGCGGCGCACCATAATCGGTTTATCGAGTATCTGCCCAATGCGGTTCATCAACTCAACGTTAAAGCCTTGGTCAATGCCGTTGGCGCGCCACTCTAGCGGGGCCGTTTTGGAGTGCACGCCAAATACGATGCGATCGTAACTTGCTTCACTAGAGCGGATGGTCGCGCTGGTTTTTAGCGCTTGCTGAACCAGATTTTCATCGGCAATAGTGTCCGCAGCTATGGTATTAAAAACAACAGCTTGGCAAGTAATAAATAGGAGTAATCGAAGAACTGATTTCATTAAATTAGCTTAGCAAAATCAACTGATAGTAAAGGTGATGCAGAGCGCGGTTCTGAGTAAATCTTTACTGCTAAATACTGGAACATTGGCAGTGTATCGGTCGCGGCTAATTCAAACTCCAATTTTAAATATCACTCGTCAATGCTTTGTGATTAGGCTCACGGGGCATTATGCAAAAATGCATAGTCGTTCTCAGGGTTATGCATTTTTGCATAGGGGAAAATTGAAGATGTGATCCACGGATAAATTTGGAACGTGTTATTGCAAGTGCAATTGAGAGCGGCCAATTTGCGGCGCAAACTTACCTTAAAACAAACGTGTGACAAGGTGAGAAAAATGAAAATAACTAAATGCGCAGCACTACTAGCAGCGATTTTAGGAACAGCAGGATTTGCCGGTGGAGCAGTGGCAAATGATACATTGGCAGACTTCCACGGTGAGAACATGGAGTGTGATAGCTGCCACTTAGAGAGCGGAGAGCTATCGAACGACAGCCTGACTTATGAGAATGAGCAGTGTGTATCGTGCCACGGTACATTAGCTGAAGTTGCTGAGGGCAACACTCGCAAAAACTACAATGCTCATGAATCTCACTTCCCTGGTGATGTTGCGTGTACAGCATGTCACGCAGGTCACGAAAAATCTGTTAACTACTGTGACTCATGCCATAGCTTTGAATTTGATATGCCATACAGCGCTAAATGGGAGCGTTACGAGCCATCAATTGCAGAGCTAGCAAAAGACGCTGCTGACCGCAAAGCAGCACTAGCAGCCGATCCTGCCGCGACAGTTGATGTACTGGTCGTTGGTTCAGGTGGTGCTGGTTTCGCTGCTGCGGTTGCGGCACATGACAAAGGTGCCAAAGTCATGTTGATTGAAAAAGAGCCTGTGATTGGTGGTAACGCTAAGCTGGCTGCTGGTGGTATGAACGCTGCCTGGACTGATCAACAAAAAGCTAAAGACATCAAAGACAGCGTTGAGTCTATGTACAAAGACACCATGAAAGGTGGTCGTAACCTTAACCAGCCTGAGCTAGTTGAGATCTTAACCGGTAACTCAAAATCATCAGTAGACTGGTTAACTAGTCTAGGTGCTGACTTAAACGACATCGGTCGTATGGGTGGTGCTTCTGCTAACCGTTCTCACCGTCCGACAGGTGGTGCAGGTGTTGGTGCTCACGTGATTCAAGTGCTTTACGATAATGCTGTTAAACGCGACATCGACCTACGCATGAACACTCGTGGTGTTGAAGTACTTAAAGAAGGTGGCAAGGTTAAAGGCTTACTGGTTAAAGGTAAGTACAAAGGTTACTACTGGGTGAAAGCCGACGCTGTGATTATGGCGACAGGTGGTTTCGGTAAAAACAACGACCGCGTAGCAAGCTACGATCCTAAGCTTAAAGGCTTTATCTCTACCAACCAGCCGGGAGCAACTGGTGACGGTCTAGATGTAGCGGGCAATGCTGGCGCAGGCATGACAGACGTACAGTACATTCAGGCTCACCCAACATTATCTGTTAAAGGTGGTGTGATGGTAACTGAAGCGGTACGTGGTAATGGTGCGATTCTGGTTAACCGTGAAGGTAAGCGTTTCGTTAACGAAATCACTACTCGCGATAAAGCAGCGGCGGCTATCTTAAAACAAACGGGTAAAACTGCTTACTTGATTTTCGATGACTCAGTACGCAACTCACTGAAGAAAATCAACAAGTACATCAAGCTAGGTGTTGTACCAACAGCTGAAAGCCCAGAAGCGCTAGGTAAACTAGAAGGTATTGATGGTAAAGCACTAGCGGCTACTATCGCGCAATACAACAAGCTAGTGGCATCAGGTAAAGACACTGACTTTGAGCGTCCAAACCTACCGCGCGCACTAAATGAAGGTAACTACTACGCAATTGAAGTCACACCAGGTGTTCACCACACTATGGGCGGTGTATCAATTGACAAGAACTCAGGCATCCTAACGGAAGATAAGAAAGCGATTCCTGGCTTCTACGGTGCTGGTGAGGTTACAGGTGGTGTTCACGGTGCTAACCGCTTAGGTGGTAACGCAATCTCTGACATCATTACCTTCGGTAAACTTGCCGGTGAGAATGCAGCGAAATACTCAAAACAATAACCTCACTCTTGGAGAGGCGTATCTAGGACGATGAGCTTCTCCTTTTATTGATTTGAGTTGTGTGGCGGTAACTATCCCTCACTTAATGAGTCGCCACCATTGCTACTAGTTCGCTGATGTATCTGTGAATTACAGAAAAAGCAGTAGCAAGTTAGTTTTCATCACCCCAGTCAAAGGCAGGCCTAATGGTCTGCCTTTTTATTTGCATTGTTATCTGAACCCTAGTCGACCTGCTTTTCAATAGCGTAAATATCATCATCAATTGACTGAATGCGCTCTTCAAAAATCGCTTTGGCATCATTTAACACCAATTGGGATAAATAAGTGTTCAGAGATTACGCAGGAAAAGTCGCTTAGAACAAGGCGGAAATTGCAGCTAGCTAGTCATTCTACCTACAAAATTTCTAACGAAGTTATAAGCGGCTTTAACCAGTAAGAATGATCACATACTTGTGCTAATTGGTATCAGCCCTGATTATAAAAATAGCCGCCCATTTCTTTAGCGAAGAAGTCGAGTAGAAACTCAGCATCAAACTGCCCAAGATCTTGATTTAACTCATTTTCAAAGTAAGTCTGTAGCTTCTCTACCATGCGGGCGGTATCCGAGCTAGAAAATTCAATTTTAGACATGGTGATGTTTCCTGAAGTTGTGGGTCTAGCATCTAACAAGCGCAGGCTAGCGATTTACCTGCGCGATTAACGAATTAGCGTTTCAGTATTTCGAGAATACGTAAAAACAAATTGATGATGCTCATATACAAGTAGGCCGCCGCATCGATTGCATTGTCTAATGTTGGTTCCTGCTCACAAGCATGTACCCAGTAATAACCGATATACCCTGCAAATGTCACCACCATGCCAGCGTGGATGAGAATATTACTGCCGCCAAGCACAAAGATATAAACGAGTTCGACCGCGACTAAGGTTAAGCCAACTAAGGCGAGCTTACCGATAATGCTTTTAAAGAAACCGGGGAATAACATGCTCAAACACATCATGGTAACGGTTACTAGGGCGGTAAGCTCCATTGCATAGGTGATCAATGGTGTAGCAACACCGTCTGTGGCGATGTTAACAACCAGCCCTAATGGCACAACCACTAGGTTAAAACCAATAAAGCTGACTAGCGCGTTGCTTGAGCCCTGAAATAACGAGCAGCCCAATATAAAGCTGCCAAAATAGAAACCAAGGAACAGCAGTACGCTGTAATCGATAAATGCCGTTGGGTGAATGTTTTGCACCATCCACCAGTTAACCCCAAAGCCCCAACAAAGGGTGAGACCAAGTATTAGGTGGTACAGAGGTTTACTGATAACACGGTTACTCAGAGGGATGCGGGTTTGTTGTTGTACTTGTTTTTGTTTTTGGTGCATATCTTCTCTTTAAAATGACTCTTCAATGACTATACAAATCTGTATTGGTGCAAAATGCTTGCTTCGGCCGTGAAGCAGAAAGTGAGCATTTTAAAGCGGGAGTGAGTTGTTATATAGCTTGGCGTAGGCTGCTAATGTGCGATTGGTTAAATTGTGGGCATGGTTTTTGAATTTGAACGAGTGAGAGTAGCTCAAAGGGGGGGCTGAAATTAACTGGTGGTTAATTAAAACTTCGATTATAAACCAAAGGGTTTTAGTGAAAAATATTATAATTACTTCATATGTGTTGATGATTTATTTATATTGTCTCTTTTTGTTGTAATTTAAAGAGCCTTGTTAGAAGTGTTATTCCCCAGTAAGGCTCTTTAGTGACATATTTCGGCTTTTACTACGCTAAGATTTAAAATACGTTGGTATTATTTACATTCTTTGTTTTTAAATGCGTAGGGTAAAGTAAGGTTATTACTTCTTCATGCAGATTTTTGGTGCAATTCTACATATGTAGCTTCCAAAAGTTTTGTTGTCATTTTTTATTTGGGTTGATTCTACTTCTTGAGTGTTGCTTTTTGCTTGGGTTGGAAGTGAGATTAATAGGGATGCGATTGATAGTGTAAATACCTGAACTGTTTTCTTCATTTTTTCTTCCTTGCTTTTGGTTGATGTTGTTATTGCTTGGTTAAACCTATTTTAGTTTTGCAAGATATGCAAGCGTTGAAATAAATTATTTTTCGCAAGGCGTTGTTTTATACGTTATTTTATCTTTGTTATTATCGGTAAGGATTAGTATTTAAGTACTAGTAGTTATGTTGTAGCTTGTAGTATTTTTTTGCTTTATATAGATGGTTTTGTGCTTTGAATACTCTGTATTAATGGCGTGGCAATGCTGTTTCTCTGTATTTTAAATTGATTTGTTAAGTAACAAAATATAAATAACTCTTCGAGGTATGAATAGTTTCTTAATTCATGGCAAAGGTACAAGGTTGCCATTTCGTTATTAAAGACAGAATAAACTATTTTTTCTTTAGCAGCTCGATAATGTCTTGATATTGGTAACGCTCTGCGAGTTCAAGTGGCGTGTCGTTTTCATAGGTGGTTAAATCTTGCAGTGCGCCTGCTTCGATAAATGCTTTAGCCGCCTCAGTATTGCCGTGCCAAATGGCATCATGCAGTGGAGTGTAGCCGTTGTTTGGCCCTTGAGCGTTAAGCACCTGCGCTGCTCGTTTATCTTTAACTAACAGCTCAACAATATCAGGGTGTCCCATGTAGGCGGCTTTATGAAATGCAATTGCATCCATTGGGTAGCCTGTAATCGTTTGGTCTGCGCCATTATCCAATAGCAGCTTGACGATTTTCCCATATCCGTTTCGCGCAGAAATCAGTAATGGCGTGTGCCAGTCATTGCCGGTTGAATAAACCGGGCGACGTTGATTCACATCTTGCCCTTGCCTAAGCAGAGCGGATATTTGCTTCACTTTTTCTTGCTCAGACAGCTGAGTACTCTCGACGGTATTTAAGATTTTCTGTGATTCAAGTTGGGCAGTCTGCTCGGCGCGTTTTTGGGTAAATAGCTGCTTTAGGCTTTGATATAGCTTGGCTTCATGTGGTTCAACATTGCGATCCCAGCCGCCAACCATATCTTCAGCTTTGGCGCCCGATGGCGTCTTTAACTCAATGTTTAATTCTGAATATTGAAACAATAATTTGATGTTGTCGCTTTTTGAATACCAGGCAGCGACCATCAGTGGGCTGTGACCAGAGCGAGGTGCTTGTAGATTGATAAATGCGCCATTATCCAATAGGTATTTAAGGATCTCGGTATGATCGGTTTGCGCAGCAATATGAGCAGGACTATTACCCATTTTGCCATCCAACTGATTGATATCGGCACCTGACTCGACCAATGCTTTAACATCTGATAGTTGACCAGAAATAACAGCTTGATGCAGCTTAGGCAGCGGAGGTTCTTGGCTTGCGATACTCGCCGTTGAAACAAGGGAAAACAACATCAGGCTTATCCAAATTTTCATCTATACACTCATCAAATTCAAAGTCACAGATGTTTAGTATAGATTGGATTTTTTGTAAGGATTAGATGGGAAATAGCTAATTTATTATTAGGTTTTGGCTAATAATTGTTGTTTGTGAGATTTATCGAACCCATACAAAAACGCCTTACGTACCACACCGTGGTAGTAAGACGTATCTTCTAAACTCACCAACGTCCTACTCGACCTTGCCGCTCATGTTGGCTAGCGGAAATCCTGTTCAGTAATAAACGAGTTTCATATGCGTAGTTTAGTGTTTGTGAATGTTTAATGATTATGGGTGGCCATGTTACTCTTGAGATTACTAACGTCCCACGCATAATTGCCTTGTTAGGTTTTTACTTTTTCATTTAAGAGCTCTAATGCATTATCAAGTTCATTTTGCTTATGACCGACCTGACGTATTAAGCTTTCACGTTTTGAATCTATGAACGCCCTCAACTCTGTTAAAGAAAAGTGTACATCTGCGAAACGCTTGCACATCTCGTCATGTTCAGGAATTTTAATTTCTGAATGATTAAACCTATAAATGATTTCATTAAGTGATGCGTGGTGGTGAAAAAACAAAAGATACTTCTTGTTCAAAGCTCCAAAATATAGACTCTGAAACATTTTTAACTTGTGATAGAGAAGTTCAATCGTATCTTTTTGACTATTCCATTGTTCAAAACCACTATGTTCATGATTTTTTTAAGTAAAGAGAATATCTTTGGCTTTGTAGTTCGATCGTTTCTAATAACAATAAATAGAGCTCTTCTAATTTTCCACGTAATAGTTCTCTACGAGTTCTCCTTTCAAGAAACCACTGGTTAAGTAAAACTACAGTAATTGCAATAATTGAACTTAATATTGCTGTTCCTATAGTGATGTATATAGTAGAAACCTTGTCCATAAGTAAAATAATCTCGAAAGTTGAACTAAAAACCTAACGCTACCAATAAGCGGCGAGCGGAGCGAGTCCGGCGACCAACGGGAGCGTACTTAATTGGTTTGTTATAAATCTAGCTTCAGATCTCGACGCACTTCCTTAGCAATTGTTGAGAGCAAAGGAGATACACCTTTGATTACAACCCTCGCTTGCTCAGGCTTCACCTCTTTTTGATCCTTTTCTGCCATATTGCGCATTCTATTGATATGACCCATCAAGTCTCCCAATGCTCCCATGATGTTTGATTTTTCATTAAAGAAAAGAGCGTTCCTTGAGCAAAACTTGTACAACTCTTCGAATTGCCTAGATGATTCAACCAGCGTTTCTAGTTGCTTAGTCTCGGAGTCAATAAACATCGGTACAACGTAACTTTCCAATTTGATTTTAATATCAGCTAGCTTTGCGTAAGCTTCAGTTAAGACTTCGACCCGCTTTGAGTGGTTTAAATTGACCACATGAGTCATTCTTTCAAGTTCGGTTTGAAATTTTACCAAACTAGATTGTTGATGCTCCTCAATTTGCTTAAGACGAAAAGCGAGTTCCTCATTTGCGCTTCGTGCTTGAGCCGCAGCCTCTGCAGTTTTTCGCTGAGTAAATACAGCACCAAATAATGCAATGAGTGCGGCAGCCGTGCTAGCACATGCCGCAATATATACTGGTTCTAATGTCACTTCTTCAAGACTTCCATATCTAAATAAAATTTATAACATTTATATAGTGCGCATGCGCACGTAACGGGATTAACGCGCATGCGCGTTTTGCCAAGCTCCCACATCTGCAAATGCTCAATTAACTATTTGTATATATTGAAGTTAACAGATAACGGAGCACCATTCCATGTTGAAAAAGTGAGCATGCACACATAATGGGATTAATGCGCAAAGTTGATTAATTGAGTTGCAGGTAAGTCGCGGTTTACAGCAGGTAAGTGAATTGAAAAGAGCTTGCTTTAAGAGGGGGCGAGCAAAACAGCGAGTAGATTGCGACTCTATCAATCTACCCGCTATCAAAATCACTAAGAACTATACTGTACTGCCATATCAATAAGCGGCTCACGTGAGCCTTTCTCAGCACGTAAACGTGCCAGATAACGCTCCCAGATTTCGACTTGTTGACTGCCTAGCTCGTACAAAATCTTCCACGAGAATAAGCCGGTGTCATGGCCGTCATCAAACACTAGCTTTACTGAGTAATTGCCCACTGGTTCAATAGCGTTGATGTTCACATTCTTCTTGTGGGTGACCAAAATAGGATTGCCGTGGCGCTGCACTTCGGCTGATGGAGAGTGCACTCGCAGCATTTCGCAGCTGATGTTGAATACCTCACCGTTATCAAAGGTGACTTCTAACATGCGTGATTTACGCTTGAGTTTTATGCCTGAGACATTAGGTGTGGTCATGGTGTTCTCTCTCGTTTAATGAAGTGTGTTGCTAAAAGCTTAGTTAATAAAAAGGTGACTGTTTAACGTATTACTACGAAAAAGTGAGTCACCTAGTTTAGCGAATATAGCTTGGGGTAAATCAGTATTGGCTCACATTATAATGTTGCAGCGGCTAACTGCTAATCGCTAACCGTTAACTGATCACCACGCCAATAGTTTGCTAGCTGTTACAGAATGAAGCGGCTTAGGTCTTCATCTTGTACTAGCAGATCAAGATGCTCATTGACGTACTTGTCGTCAATCACAAATGCGCTGCCAGACTTGTCAGAGGCCTCATATGAGATCTCTTCCATCAGCTTTTCCATTACCGTGTGCAGGCGGCGGGCACCAATATTTTCAGTGCGCTCGTTCACTTGCCATGCAGCTTCTGCAATACGCTTAATGCCAGACTCGGCAAACTCAATGGTTACGCCCTCGGTACCCATTAATGCGACATATTGCTCGGTTAATGATGCGTGAGGCTCGGTAAGAATACGCTCAAAATCTCCTGCGCTCAGGGCGTCTAGCTCAACACGAATTGGCAGACGACCTTGCAGCTCAGCGATTAAGTCTGATGGCTTAGACATTTGGAACGCACCAGAGGCGATAAACAAGATGTGGTCAGTTTTAACCATACCGTGCTTAGTATTAACGGTGCAGCCTTCTACTAGTGGTAGTAGGTCGCGTTGTACACCTTCGCGTGATACATCTGGACCAGAGGTGTCGCCACGCTTACAGATTTTGTCGATTTCGTCTAAGAACACGATCCCGTTTTGCTCAACTAAATCGATAGCTTGTTCTTTAAGATCTTCTTGGTTGACTAGCTTGGCCGCTTCGTCTTCAACCAGTTGTTTAAACGCATCTTTGATTTTCATCTTCTTGCGTTTAGTGGTGTTTTGACCGCCCATGTTTTGGAATAGACCTTGAAGCTGGTTGGTCATTTCTTCCATGCCTGGAGGCGACATGATCTCAACGCCAATTTGCGGCGCAGCGATATCAATTTCGATTTCTTTGTCATCTAGCTGACCTTCGCGTAATTTCTTACGGAAGATTTGACGAGTGTTTGAGTCATCTTTGTTGTCAGCGTCCCACTCGCTCTTAGGCTTTGGCAGTAGGGCATCAAGAATACGCTCTTCTGCTTGTTCTTCAGCGCGGAAGCGGCACTTCTTCATTTGCTGCTCGCGGGTCATTTTTACCGCTGAGTCAGTAAGGTCGCGAATGATTTGCTCAACTTCTTTACCTACGTAGCCCACTTCGGTGAACTTGGTGGCTTCAACTTTAATGAATGGCGCGTTAGCAAGCTTAGCTAGGCGGCGGGCAATTTCAGTTTTACCTACACCGGTTGGGCCAATCATAAGAATGTTTTTTGGGGTCACTTCTTGGCGCAAGTCTGGCTCAAGCTGCATGCGACGCCAGCGGTTACGCAGTGCTACTGCAACTGAGCGCTTGGCATTTTGTTGACCGATAATGTGCGTGTCCAGCTCGTGGACAATTTCGCGAGGTGTCATTTCAGACATAGTTGTTCCTTACGCTCAGAATTTAGTAGTCGATTTGTTCAATCGTTTTGTGCTGGTTCGAGTACACGCATATATCGCCTGCAATGGTTAGCGATTTTTCAGCAATCTCACGGGCTGTTAACTCAGTGTTTTGAATTAAAGCCAGTGCGGATGCGTGGGCAAAGTTGCCGCCTGAGCCAATAGCGACAATGTCGTGCTCAGGTTGTACTACGTCACCATTACCTGTGATGATTAATGATGCTTCAGTGTCGGCGACAATCAGCATGGCTTCTAGGTTGCGCAGCATTTTGTCTGTGCGCCAGTCTTTGGCTAGCTCAACCGCTGATTTAAGTAAGTGGCCTTGATGCATTTCTAGCTTGGTTTCAAAGCGTTCAAATAAGGTGAATGCATCTGCGGTGCCGCCAGCAAAACCTGCTAGCACCTTGTTGTTATATAGACGACGCACCTTACGTGCATTGCCTTTCATGACAGTATTGCCGAGGGAAACTTGGCCATCGCCTGCGATGACAACTTGATTATTGCGGCGTACGGATACGATTGTAGTCACGGGAAATCCTCTTCATTTAACAGCCAAGGAGTCTGTGTCGTTGGCTGACTGATAAAGCAGATATGGGGACAGTGCAGATAAATTCAAGGTATAGATAACACTCAGGCCACATAAAGTGGCCTGAGCGGTGGATTTTGGGGCGATTAAGCTTTGGTTACTTGTCTTGGATGACTAGCAGACTTATTGCCACAGCCAAATTTTACAGCCGTTAATGCCGCCACGTTGCAGAATGTGGCGCTGGCTTTCAGCTTTACGTTTACCTTCAAATGGGCCAAGTACCACCTTGTACCAAAGGCCGGTTGTGCCTTCGGTGCGCTTAACTTGCGCTTCCATACCCTGGAATGCAATTCGCGCTTTTAGTTGTTCGGCCTGCGACTCTTTACGGAATGAGCCACATTGCATTTGGTAAAGCTTTACCTGCACCATTTCTGACTCAGGAATGTCTACCTCGATTTGCTTGTTTTCAAGCTCTTCTTGGTAAGTCCATTTTTGTTGAGGCTTAGGTGGCAGCTCGTCTTGCGCTTTTGGCTTAGGTTTGGGTTTAGTTTGCTCCTTAACTACGGGCGCAGGCTCAACAGGTGTTGGCGCATCGCTCGTGGCTAACCAGTACAAAAAGTAAATGAAACCGGCGGCAAAGCTGACGGTAAACAAGATGATACCGAATGGCACTGGCTTTTTAGCAGGCGCTTTTTTGCCGCGCGAGCTGCGCGGCTTAGCGTTTCTTGGTTTACGGTTGGCGTAATCTCGGCTCATAGTTACATGCGCTCTAAGGTTTCGATGCCTAGTAGTGATAAACCTGTTTTCAGGGTGTTTGCAGTTAGCTTAGCAAGCAATAGACGCGAGTGTTTTTGCTCCTCGGTGTCGGCTGCCAGCACTGGGCAAGCCTCGTAGAAGCTTGAGAACTCACTTGCTAGCTCGTACAGGTAACCACATAGTACGTGCGGCTGGCCTTTATCTGTCATGCGCGCAAGAATTTCGTTGAACTGAGCCAGCTTGGTTGCTAAATCTTTCTCTTTTTCATGCTCAAGTACAATCTTAGCGTCGGTTAAATCAACGCCTTCAGCACGCTTAAAGATGCCCGCTACACGGGTGTAAGCGTACAGTAGGTAAGGCGCAGTGTTGCCTTCAAAGCTCAGCATTTGCTCGAAGCTAAAGATGTAGTCGCTGGCACGGTTTTTAGAAAGGTCAGCGTACTTAACTGCGCTAATACCAACAACGCGAGCGATTTCAGTTAGCGTTTGCTCGTCCATATCTGGGTTCTTGCTGCGTACTAGCTCAAGTGCACGGGTGTTGGCTTCATCAAGCAGGTCAACCAACTTAACTACGCCGCCAGAGCGGGTCTTAAATGGCTTGCCATCTTCACCGTTCATGGTGCCAAAGCCTGTGTGCTCTAGTGACATGTCTGGGCTAACAAAACCAGCCTGACGGGCTAGGCTAAATACTTGTTGGAAGTGCAGCGCTTGGCGCAGGTCAACAAAGTACAGTGCGCGATCAGCTTTTAGCAAGTTTGAGCGGTAACGCATTGCTGCCATATCTGTTGTGGCATATAGGTAGCCGCCATCTGCTTTTTGGATGATAACTGGCAGTGGCTCACCGTCTTTGGTTTTAAACTCGTCCTGGAATACAACTTTAGCGCCGTCACTTTCAGTTAGTAGGCCTTTGGCATCAAGGTCGGCAACAACCTGGTCTAGGTCATCGTTATATGCGCTTTCGCCACGTACGTCTTCACGGGTTAGGCTAACACCTAAACGCTCATAGATTTCCATACAGTGACTTAGCGAGATGTCGTTAAATTCGCGCCATAGTTTGTTGCAGTATTCGTCGCCTGATTGCAGCTCAACTACTAGCTTACGGGCGCGAGTGGCAAACTCTTCTGACTCGTCAAAACGTACTTTTGCGGCGCGGTAGAATTCTTGTAGATCAGAAAGCTCAAGTGATGCTTGCTCTTGGTTGCTTGCGCGTAGCTCTTCCATGTATGCCAATAGCATACCGAACTGAGTACCCCAGTCGCCTACGTGGTTTTGGCGGATAACTTTGTGGCCTAAGAACTCAAGTGCGCGAACCACACTGTCGCCAATAATAGTTGAACGCAGGTGACCTACGTGCATTTCTTTGGCTAGGTTTGGTGATGAGTAGTCAACCACAATGGTTTGCGGCTTTGGTAATTCAATACCAAGGTGCTCATCGTTTAGCGCTGCTTGCAGTTGGTTGGCTAGGGCGTTGTCATCAATAAAGAAGTTGATGAAACCTGGGCCTGCAATTTCAACTTTAGCGACATGGCTAGACTCAGGCAGGTTGTCGATGATCAACTGCGCGATTTCACGTGGGTTCTTCTTTGCCACCTTGGTTAGCATCATTGCTAAGTTAGTTGCTAGGTCGCCATGGCTTTTATCTTTGGTTCGGTCTACCTGAATACGTGCTTGAAAATCAGCAGGGATAATTTCTTGCTGTTTAAACGATTCAATGGTTTGTTCAAGTAAAGAGATAATATGTGATTTCATGGCGTTACTTTGCACTCAAGGTGGATTCAAAAATGATGACGCGGTTGGCCAAATAACGAGTAAAAACTCAAGTTTGACCGAACCGCATATTTTACTCATTTCTACTGCCTAAATGCTATCCGTTTTGCATCATTATGGTGAATTTTTGCAGAAAATTTTATGACGCGGATTCAGGCTTGGGGTTAGCTAGGTTTAGTGGCTGCGGGAAATATTAGAATGCAGCAGCTAGCAGAGTGATAACTGAGTTACATCAGATCCTGAGGATCTCTGTCTATGCTCCAGCGGCAGCGTTTTTGTTGTGGCAGTTGCTCAATTTGCGGCAGAGCCTGCTCAAATGCCGCTTGTAGCTGATTACGCTGTTTCGTTTGGAACAATAACTGACGGCGATACTTGCCTGCTTTACGATCGAGCGGCGCTGGAATTGGGCCAATGACTTCACAATGGGTGTTCTGTGGCAGCAATTCGCTTACCGCTTGCAAAAAGTCATCAGCATCTTGGGCGTTATGGGCTTCGGCGCGAATAAGCAGCATGTGCCAAACCGGTGGCAATAGTGCCTGACTTCGCTCAGTCAGTTGGTTTTTCGCAAAGTGGTGATAGCCGTGTTTAAGAATGTCGCGAATGACCACATTGTCGCTTTGGTGAGTTTGCAGCAGTACCTTGCCTGGCTTATCTGCGCGGCCTGCGCGGCCAGAAACCTGTGTATAAAGCTGGGCGAATCGCTCAGGGGCGCGAAAATCGGCGCTAAATAGCGCGCCATCGACATCAATCAAACCGACTAGGGTGACATCAGGAAAGTGATGCCCTTTAGCCAGCATTTGCGTGCCAACTAATATCTTATACTCGCCTTTGTGAATGGCATGCAGCTGTTTTTCAAGCGAGCCTTTACGGCGGGTAGTATCGCGGTCGATTCGCACCACAGGATACTGCGGGAATATTTTTTCTAACTCTTGCTCTAGCTGCTCTGTGCCTAAGCCTTGACCCATCAACATAGTGCTGCCGCATTGGTGGCATTGTTTTGGAATGGCGTATTCGTTACCACAGTGGTGACAGCAAATCTCGTTAAGCCCTTTATGTACGGTAAAGAAGGCATCGCAGCGATCGCACTCATGTAAGTGGCCGCACTCGTGACACAGCAGCGCTGGTGCAAAGCCGCGGCGGTTTAAGAACAGCAATACCTGATTGCCCGCATCGAGGTGGATGCGCATTTCATTAATTAATGAGTCAGACATGCCCGCTTTGAGCGGCAAGGAGCGAATATCGATCAGGCCTTGTTTGACCTTTTGTGCTTTACCAGCACGCTCACTTAACTCGATATGGTGGTAGCGACCATTAAGGGCGTTTTGCAGGGTTTCTAATGATGGCGTTGCTGTGCCAAGGATGACTGGCACCTTTTCATAATTGCCGCGCATTACTGCTAAATCACGGGCGTGATAGCGCACACCTTCTTGCTGCTTAAAGCTGGCATCGTGCTCTTCATCGAGAATAATCAGCCCAGGATAAGCCATAGGCGTGAACAGCGCTGAGCGAGTGCCGATAATAATTGCCGCTTGCCCTGAGCGCGCAAGTCGCCAGGCATCGAGGCGTTGATTGTCGGTTAGCCCTGAGTGAATCACAGCGACATGCACATCAAAGCGGCGCTTAAAGCGATTAATGGTTTGCGGAGTAAGGCCAATCTCTGGCACTAAAATCAGCGCTTGTTTACCTTGTTTAAGCACGTTTTCAAGCACATTGAGGTATACCTCAGTTTTACCTGATCCGGTAATGCCCTCTAATAAGGTGCAGTGATAACCTTGCTGCTGATTAAGCACTGACACCGCTACAGCTTGCTGCTTATTAAGCTTATGGGCTGACTCGTTCATTACCAGCTGCTGACGCCAAGACAGGTCGATGCTCACTTCAACTTGCTTTTTCTCAACCCAGCCTTTGTCTTGCAATGCTTTTAATGCCGCTTTACTCAGCTCAAGGGCGTTGAACTCATCCATAGTAATAGAGTGTGAGTTTGATTCTTGCTGCAGCTTTTGCAGTAGGCGTTTTTGCGCCGGTGCGCGGTTAAGCACATTCAATTCTGCCTCTAACCCTGCTGACGTTAATGCCAAATGCGTAATCGACTTGGGCGCGGCATCTTCACCTTTACGCAGGGCGACCGGTAGCGCTTGGCTGAGCATTTGCCCCTGGCTGCAAAAATAATATCTAGCTGCCCACAGGGTGAGTTTGAAAAGTGACTCTGGGATTAATGGCTCGTGCTCAAGTATCTCGGTGACAGGCTTGACTTTACTGGTATCGAACTGGCATTCAACATTAAGCTTGGTGATTAAGCCGATTTGTTGCCTAGGGCCAAATGGCACTTTTACCCGCAGGCCAACTTTAACCTGAGTTTGCTGTTCTGCTTTCAATTGGTAGGTAAAGTTTTGACGCAGAGGAACGGGCAGGGCGACTTCAACAAACACAAGCTTAAATTCATAAAGGGACGATACAATCAGTGTACCTTTATCTAGCGCTATGTGAATTAAATATTTTTGCGGTTTGCTATCGGTAAGACGTTAACTATGCCCTTGTTAACAACCTTATAAAGAGTGGGTTGAATTATCACCTGATTAAGGCTTAATCTAGGTATTAAGCTCAGTCTTTGGTTTTAGTTAGCGAAGCTCTTGATGTTGGTGAGCCAGTTAGTTTCGAGTTGGTATCCCGTTATAGGCACCATTAAAGCGGCATACTAGACGGTTTACTCTTGAATGCGCAGTAGTATTACTATTTGCTAGGTTAAAAACAAAGGCTGGAATTTGTAACTGGTTTTTTGAGCCAGCTCTGGTAGTTATGCAAATTTTTCTTTACTATCATTGCGTTGTTATCTGCTTTATAAGTTACATTGACGGATCCAAAACAATAATTCAGGTACGGTGATTTACGGCTTTTTTAAGTGTTACCAAAACTGAAAATAATCAAAAAGGATTGATTTGATGAAAGCGTTTGCAGCGTTAGCCCTTCTGGTTACGCTGGTTTTTGGCACAACAGCAACGGCATTTGCTGAAATAAGCCATGTCAGAATTGATAGTAATCAGTACGAAGCAGGCTCGCTTCCTACTATTTACGTAAATGTTGAGACCGAGCATAAAGATGTTTCTCGGCTTAATTTCTATCTGCGACAAATCTATCGCGGCACCATTATTCTTGAAAAGTTAGAAGTGCTAACAAGCACGGGCACGCGTATTGCGCTTAAAGGCAAAGAGCCTATTCAAGATCCTAACGCAACGTTAATCGTGTCTGAGTATCGCCATTCTAAATGGCAGCAATATAAGCCTGTGCCTGTGTTTGATGACAACGACTTTTATAATAAGTCGAAAGCGGTTGCTAAAAAGACCATGAAAGCAACTAAGCCAAAGCCTGTTGTTACAGCTCAAGCTAAGCCTCAACCTAAGCCACAAGCCGAACCCCAAGCTAAGTCAAAGTCTGAGACTTTAGTTGCTGACTCAAGCAAAAAGCCCGCTAAGCGCACTTATTCATCACAGCCTGTAGTTGTTGCTAGCAATGGCGCAGCAATGAGCGACGATAACCTCGCAGGGTGTGAAGTGCTACGAGATGATGGCGATACCCTATGGCGCATAGCAGCGAAAAATCAGCGAGTATGGAATACCAATACGTTTGGTGCCATGTTAGCAATCCATGATGCCAACCCGCAGGCGTTTAAGCGTGGTGAGATAGGGCATTTACGTGCTGATGTTGAGCTTGAATGCCCGACTCAGTCGATATTAGATAACTATGTGGACGTGAACGCAGACAAACGTAGCTTTGATTTGCGTGTCGCAGGCAAGGTCGAGCTGGCTGAAAACGCATTAGAAGATACACTAGACAATGCTGTAGAAGTCACACCAGCATCTGAGCAACAAGCGCAAGACTTTGAACAAGCTTCTGACCCTGAACAAGTTGTGGTGGCTGAAACGGCAGATGAAGCTGTTGAAAGCGCGGCTGATATGACTCATGCCAATGAAGATGTTGTTGAAGAGATGCAAGCCTCAGTGGCAGAGCCGTTTAGCGAGCAAGTGAGCGCAGAAGATAAACCAGCAGCTATTGTAGAAGATATTCGCAACTCAGATATTGCGGTGAAGCTTGCTGACCTTGATGAGCCGCAAGAAGAAGTGGCGATTAAAACAAATGGCGACTGCGTGTTAGAACGTGGCGAAGGTGAAACCTTATGGAAGTTAGCACAGAAGTATTCTAAGTCGTGGGATGTTGGGCTGTTTGGTGCCATGCTCGCGATTCATGAGGCTAACCCAAGAGGCTTTGCTGGCGGTAAAATCTCTAAGCTGCGCGCTGATGTCGAGCTTGCCTGCCCAAGTGATGCAGTGCTTCAGGTGTACCGCGATAACGACAGCAACAAAGAAGAGTTTGATACCCTATTTGCCCAGTAAGGCGAGTTAAACCTTAGCTATACCGCGGGGTAAAGTGCTTTAGTGCATTGCCAAGTGGCTGTAAAAATTCCAACATATTTTGCGAATCAAGCCTAATTTGTCCATTGCGGATAAATTAGGCTTGTTTGTATAGCGTATTAGCTGTATTATCTCGCGCCTAAATCAGATTGTTAATTAACTGCATGTGGTGCTCAACTTCGGGTTGGGAGAGCGACATGGCCTTAAACTGAGGTAATCCAAATGAAACCAGGTATTCACCCTGAATATGCAGAAATCACTGCAACTTGTACTTGTGGTAACGTTATCAAAGTAAACTCTACTGCTGGTAAAGATTTACACTTAGACGTATGTGGTGCATGTCACCCATTCTACACTGGTACTCAGAAAGTTGTTGATACCGGTGGTCGTATCGACAAGTTCAACAAGCGTTTCGGTATGCTTGGTAAGAAGTAATCGATTTCGATTACTCATAAAAGGCGCCTTAGGCGCCTTTTTTGTTGCTTGTTTTTTAAGTGCGTGGGTTAGCCAATTGACCAATTCTTCTGGGTTGCAGCCCTATTTCCATTAAAATTTTTTGTTATAAATAAGAGATTTTTTATTCAGTGTAAATATTGTTATGTTTACGAATAAAATTGCACCGAAAATTAATAAAACTGACAAGAGATTGCTAAATCTTGTTATTTTCCTACATTTTTAACTTGTTGATTTATAAGTGCAGTTTTTCAATAAGTTTTCATTTTAGCTTTTTATGTTTTTCATCCTCTGGTAAGTCCTGTTTTGGACATTTTTTGATTTAACTCCATCGCTAACTAGCGTATGGTTAGCCTGATTTTGCCAGCCCCAACTTTCATGTGGGGAAATCGAGCAAAACACGCGGCCTAATTCCTTAAAAAATTGTGCATTTCAGGATGTAAAAAAATGTCAGATTTTCGTCAACAAGCTCTCGATTACCATGAATTTCCAGTTGCCGGTAAAACGGCTGTAAAGCTGACCAAGCCAGCGCAAACTAGCCATGACTTGTCTCTGGCTTATAGCCCCGGTGTCGCTGAGCCTGTCCGAGAAATTGCAGCGGATCCTGACAATGCTTACCGTTACACCAACAAGGGTAATACGGTTGCGGTTATTTCAAACGGTACTGCTATCTTAGGTTTAGGTAACTTAGGCCCATTGGCGTCGAAGCCTGTAATGGAAGGTAAGGCGCTGTTGTTCAAACGCTTTGCTGGCATTGATTCAATTGACCTTGAAGTTAAGCACCGTACAAGCGAAGAGTTTATTCAAACCGTTGAAGCGATTTCTGATTCATTTGGTGGTATTAACCTTGAGGACATCAAGGCGCCAGAGTGTTTTGAAATTGAGCGTGAGCTTATCTCGCGTTGTAACGTACCCGTATTCCATGATGATCAGCATGGCACCGCAATTGTGACTGCCGCTGGTATCATCAATGCCCTAGAAATTCAGGGCAAGAAGATTGAAGAGTCGATTTTCGTGTGTATGGGCGCAGGTGCAGCCGCTATTGCTTGTATGACCATGATTGTTAAATGTGGTGCACTACGTGAGAACGTCTACATGCTAGACCGTCAGGGTGTATTGCATACTCGCCGTGAAGAAATTAATGAGTACAAAGCACTGTTCGCTAACAATACAGACAAGCGTACTCTGCAAGATGTTATTACTGGAGCTGACGTTTTCTTAGGTCTGTCTGGTGCAGACTTATTAAAAGAAGAAGACATAGCGTTAATGGCAGAAAACCCAGTGGTATTTGCCTGCTCTAACCCTGACCCTGAAATTAAGCCAGAACTTGCTCACGCTACTCGCACTGACTTAATTATGGGTACCGGCCGCAGTGACTATCCAAATCAGGTCAACAACGTGCTTTGCTTCCCATTTATCTTCCGCGGAGCGTTAGATGTGCGTGCTAGCTGCATTAATGATGAAATGAAGATTGCTGCAGTGCGTGCAATTGCAGATCTTGCTAAAGAGCCGGTGCCAGCTGAAGTACTTGCTGCATATCCTGACGTGGATTCATTAGAGTTTGGTCCAGGTTACGTGCTGCCAAAACCAATGGACCCACGTTTACTGCCAAACGTAGCGCGCGCAGTATCTCAAGCAGCAATAGACTCAGGTGTGGCATCGATTGACACCTTACCGCAAGATTATGAGATCTAATTTGGCTGTAACTTTGTCGCATTAGAGTTTTAATGCGCACAGCAAACTTAATAAAAGGGGCATTTGCCCCTTTTTTGTATTTGAAGTTTGCATGCTAGCGTGTTGTAGTAAGCTCTATGCATATTTGAGCACGGAACTCGCCAGTTGCCCTTGTGAAGGGGATTGTCAGCGTTTCATCTGACACTGGTTTATAACAATAATAAGTCACTTTTCTGCAGGGCCGCAGTACCATGAAATTGACCAAAATCCTCACTAAAAAACTCACCAGCTTCTGGATGTTGTCGCTATCGGCCGTCGCTTTTGTGTTCTTGCTTACCGCTGCCATCAGTTTTATCCAACTTACCTATTCATTTCAGCAGCAAAAAGTCACTGAGTTACATCAGATTGTTACCGAGCATTATCATGAAGAAGACCTGCAGCAGCTCACCGTGTGGCTAGAGCCTATGTTGCAAGCGTTCCATGCCAGTGAGTTTGAGCTCACCCGCAATGGCGAGTCGCTTATTCGTCTTGAGCCAAAAGCATCAGACTCGTTTAATTATTATAAGCGCTATCGCTTTGAGATCGATGCCAAAGAGCAGGTGATGATGCTTATTAGTTTGCCTCAGCCTTATACTCTGCATTCGCCTGATTGGTACGAATATCTCACCTTATTTATTGGGCTTAGCGCTATCGGCATGTTTGTACGTTTTGGTTACGGCTGGATTAGCCGCGAGGTAAATGGTATCGAGGTGCTTGCAGCGCGCAGTAAACAAGTGCTCGATGGCGAGTATAAAGCTGCTAGCGAAGTTTCCCGCAAGGGTAAGCCTATTGTTATTAATCGAGCGTTGACCAAGTTGTTACATGAACTGGAAGATGCCAAAAAAGAGCGCGGCCGTTTTGATAAATTTATCCGCTCCAATACCTTTTTAGACCCAGACACTGAAATTGGTAACCATATCTTTTTCGCTAACCGTCTTGATGCCTTAAGTAATCATCAAGTGATGATCGCCCATGGCGTGGTGATGTTGGTTGAATTTGATGAGTTCGACTCTGGAGCTGCATCTGTTAGTCAAGCGATGGTAGCCGTGTCGCAAGCTGTTAATAAGCTGATCGAGAATATTCCTGATAGTTTTATTGCACGGCGCCGAAAGCATCAGCTGGCAATTGTGGTGCCGCAATTGTCGTTAACTGAAGCCGATACTTTGGCGAGTAGGGTGCTTAATAACTGTTTGGCGCTACCAATGGATGATGTGGTAGAAGAAGACAACTACCTACACGTTGGCGCAGCGTTTTATAAGTCGGGCGATGTCACCAGTCAAATTGTCGAAGAAGCTGAAATGGCACTTAAGGCGGCGCAGCTGCAGCGAATAAACACTTGGTTTATGTACGACAAAGGTGTGCTTGATAGTGAAATTGCTAAAGGTTCAGTGCGTTGGCGCAGCTTCTTAGAAAATGCGTTAGTGGCCAAGCGCTTTTATCCGCTAGTGCAAACCATTGTCGATAGTGATGAAAAGCTACTGTATCGAGAGGTATTCACTCGCGCTCATGATGCCAATGGCAGCGATGTACGCGCCACCTTGTTTATCCCAATGGCAAACAAATGTGGTTTGATGCCGCAGATTGAGCGGCAAATGCTGACTTTGGTAATGCAGCAAATCATGTCCGTAAGTAAGGATACATACTGCGTCAACTTGAGCTTTGACTCACTCACCAGCCGCGCATTTGTGCGTTGGTTGCAATCAACATTATTGGAGCACAGACCGCTAGCACAGCGCCTAGTGTTTGAGGTGTCTGAGGACATTATTGTTAAGCATCAGAGTCACCCTATGCTAATCAAAACCCTTGATATGATCCGTAAAATGGGCGCTAAACTGGCAGTTGACAATGTTGGTCAGCAGGTAGTGGGTACTCACTATATTCAAGAGTTTCATTTTGACTTAGTAAAACTGCACCGTTCAATTGTGCGTGAAATTCATCAACGCTCTGAAAACCAGTTGTTTATCCGCTCGTTAATTGGTGGCCTATATCGTGCTGAGGTGCAAGTACTCGCTGAGGGGTAGGGAGTTTTGAAGAGTGGCAAACATTGAAAATTTTGGGCGTCAGTGCTGCGCAAGGTGAGTATTTTGGCTCAGCGCAGCCTGAGATTTTGGCCTAAGTTATTTATTGCGCTACTGATACTTGTCGTCGTACCTTCACTGCGTCATGGCTGGTAATGGTCTTATAATTGCATATTAAATATGTACTGGGCCTATTTGGGCAAATTCGAATAAATAGCGTCAATACTTGTGTATCCCTAGTTAGCAAACTATCTTAATTAAAGGCACATTTTCACAGTAAATTTCTATAAAATTAGCCAATTAGCGTTTAGAATTGTGGGATAACAAATTTTGACGGTAAATCACAACTAATGTTGTATTTTTGTCAATATACACATGCATAGTAAATGCAGATAAATATAAGCACCACGTGCTTTATAAGACTATGGAAAGCATAAATGAGTAATCGCTTTTTTGAAAAGTTGGCGTTTTGGCAAACTCACTCTGCGTCGGGCGAGTTGGGCGTGTTTGTAAGCGAAAGTGCAATTTATGTTTACCAGGCCGCTAAAAACGACGCGCCAGAACAAGCTGTCACGTATGAAGTGAGCAATGGTCAGTGGCGGGACGCGTTTGAAGCGATGAAGTCTCAATTTGGCGCTGCTAAATTACAAATCATTCTATCTGATGGCTTATATCAGCTACTGCAAGCTGACAAACCCAACGTTGAACCCTCTGAAGTTAACCAGGCATTGATCTGGCAAATCAAAGATATGGTAACTGAGCCAGTTACCAATATTCATCTCGATTATTTTGAAAGCCCAGTGACTAATAACGACAAAGTTAACGTGGTGATTTGCAGCCGTGAGTTCTTGGTTGAGCTTGCGGTGATTTGCGATGACCTTGGCTTTAGCGTTAATGGCATTAGCATTGAAGAGTTGGCTCTCAGACATTTATTCAAAGATGACTCAATGGCGCACCTGTTGGTGATGCACCTTCCTGAGCAAGAGTTGTTACTGTCTGTGGTAAAAGCTGGGCAGTTATTAATGCACCGCCGTATTCGTGGCTTTAACCAGTTAGATACGGTGAAAGCTGAAGAGCTAGGTTATGGCATGGCTGATAACTTGAGCTTAGAGATCCAGCGCTCAATGGATTATTTTGAAAGTCAGCTACGTCAGCCGCCTGTATCGTCAATCAAATTACTTGTTGGCGGTGAAGCTGCGCGCTTGACTGAGTTAGTGGCTGCTAACTTTAACCAAACCGTGCAAGAAGTAGAACATCAGGGTGTAGCCAACTTTGTGGCAAAGTTAGCTATGCATGAATTAGTGCGAGGCCAAGCATGACCAAGCAGACAGTAAATTTATATTCCAGTCACCTGCTGCCGCCTAAACTAAGGCTGTCGTTTAAGCGCTTGATGGTAACGAGCGCAGTAATGGTAGTTGTTGCCTTGTTTATTGGAATGGGTCTAGCGTGGCAAAGCTCGCAGCGCAACAATGAAATCATTGCCGCGCAAGCACAAAAATCGACATTTGATCTTAAAAAGCAGCAACTAGAAGCACAAATTGCAGCAAGACAACCTGACGCAGCTTTGGTTGCTAAAGTCGAGCTAGAGCAAAAAAGGCTCGAGCTGAAACAGTTACTCAAGGGCGAGCTAAGTGCCAGACGCTCTGAAGTCAGCATGGGCTATTCACCATTATTGATGGATCTTGCCAAGGTGTCTGATTCGTCAGTTTGGTTAAGTCGCATTCACGTTAATGACGGTAAATATGAGTTTGAAGGTTACGGCTCAACGGCGCAAAGCATTCCTATGTGGGTTGAAAAGCTTAAAGGTACTGAAACCTTAAAAGGTTACTCGTTTGCCTCAATGACCATGAACCGTGGGGAAGATAAACCATTGGCATTTAAGCTAACCAGTACCCCTGTTGAGGAGAGTGTGCAGTGAATCAGCAGTGGCAACAATTAGAAACTAAGTTTAATGACCTTAGCCAGCGCGAGCGCGGACTTATTGCGTTAGTGGTGATTATTATCGTTGCTATGGTGGCGTTCACCTTGCTTGAAGGCCAGTTCAAAGATCTGCAACGATTGAAAGGCCAGTTAACTAGCCTTGAGAATGAAAACCGTATTTCTGAGCAGCAAATCGCCCTGTATGAGCAGCGCTTAAAGCTAGATCCAAATGACGATTATCGTCAGCGCTTGGTGTTGCTTGAAGAGCAAATGGCGCAAGTTGATGCTGAGCTTAAGTCGCAGATGATTGATATGGTGCCAGCAGATTATATGCCGACGGTGCTATCTAATTTATTGGCGAACATGAAGGGCGTGACGTTAGAGTCGTTCGCATCAATCCCACCAGTGCCACTGATCCAAGTTGGTGAGCAAGAGAAAATGAACTTATACAGTCACGGCATTCGCTTATCGCTTACCGGTGACTACTTTTCCATTATGAAGTTTGTGCAAGCCGTTGAAGATATGCCAGACAAACTATTTTGGGAACGATTAGATTACCAGGTTGATAGTTATCCTAAAGGTACTATTGAGTTGGAAATGTACACATTGAGCATTAATAAGGACTTTATCGGTGTTGCTAAGCAAGATTAATTGGCTAAGTAAAAAGAGTTGGCTAGTGGCTGTGACATGTTTGTCATTGCTAGCGAGCTTGCCTGCAACTAGCCAAACACTGCGCGACCCAACTAGGCCAGGAAAAGGCCAGGTTGTGACATCGTCATCGCAAACAACAACCCAGAAATTAGTGCTAAAGAGTATTGTGACTGGTGCTAATCGCCATGCCGTGATTAACGACCAAATCGTATCCGTCGGTGAAGTGATTCAAGGGCGTAGAGTGTCGTATATAGGCGATGACTACGTCAACTTTTCTGATGGCGGCAAGTTGCAATTATTCAAGTCGGTTATAAAGAGATAGGAACGGCAATATAATGAAATCGTTGAAAATTTTAACCCCAGTACTATCCCTATGTTTAGTGGCTTGTCAGTCTACTAATCGTCCTGAGCCGACAGCGGTTAAAGGCGCGTTAAATGAGTCTGTGCAAACTGCTACTGCGCCAGCTAAAGCTACTCCACCACCTGCGGTTATGCCTGCAGATGTGCAAGCTGAACTGAATAACTCACGCAATATTGCTGCTACAAGTCCGGCTCGCCCAGCTGAGCGACGTTTTGATGTGTCGGCAAATGATGTGGATGCAAAAGTGTTCTTTCCAAGCCTGGTTAAAGGCACTCCGTTAAGTGTTGCAGTGCATCCAGATGTAGAGGGCAGTATTTCCTTATCGTTAAAAGGTGTGACCCTTTCTGAAGCGGTGCAAGTGGTAGAGGATATTTACGGTTATGAAGTGAGTCGTGAAGGCCGCATATTACGTATTTTCCCAGCAGGTATGCGTACCGAGACTTTCCCGCTGAACTACTTGTACATGGAACGTGAAGGGTTATCGTTAACCTCTGTTAGCTCGGGCCGCATTTCAGATAACAATAATAATTCGAACAACAATAACAGCAGTAACAACAGCTCGAACAACTTCAGCAATAATAGTAGTAATAACTCCAACGGCAATAACAACAATAACAATAGCAGTGACAACACTAATGGCACTTTTATTCGTTCAAAAACCAAAACCGACTTCTGGGGTGAGCTAGAAGATACGCTGGCTTCAATTATTGGTCACACTGGTGATGGTCGCAAGGTTGTGATCACCCCACAAGCAGGCTTAGTGACGATTCGCGCTTATCCAAATGAACTGCGCCAGGTGCGTGAGTTTATTAAAAAGGCCGAATCGCATCTGCAGCGTCAGGTGATCTTAGAAGCGAAAATCTTAGAAGTGACTCTGTCTGATGGTTACCAGCAAGGTATTCAATGGGACAATGTTGTAGGCCACATTGGTGATACCGATATTACCTTTGGTACCGGTGCAGGTCAGGGCTTAAGCGACTCTATTACGAGCGTGATTGGCGGGGTTACATCTATCAATGTTAAAGGTAGTGACTTTAATACCATGATCAGCTTGCTTGATACCCAAGGTGATGTTGATGTGCTTTCAAGCCCACGCGTAACTGCGTCTAACAACCAAAAAGCGGTGATTAAAGTTGGTAATGATGAGTATTTTGTGACTGACGTATCGTCAACAACCGTTGCAGGTACTACGCCAGTGACAACGCCGCAGGTCGAGCTAACGCCATTCTTCTCTGGTATCGCGTTAGATGTTACCCCTCAAATTGATGAAGATGGCAATGTACTATTACATGTTCACCCTTCAGTCATCGACGTTAAAGAGCAAACTAAAGAGATTAAAGTCAGTGACTCAACCCTTGAACTGCCGCTTGCACAAAGTGAGATCCGCGAGTCTGACACTGTCATTAAAGCTGCGTCAGGTGACGTTGTAGTCATTGGTGGTTTGATGAAGAGCGATAGCGTTGAGCTAGTATCAAAGGTTCCACTACTGGGTGATATTCCTCTTTTGGGTGAAGCCTTTACTAATAGAAGTCAATCAACCAAGAAGACTGAACTCATCATTATGCTTAAGCCGACAGTGGTGGGTGGTGATACCTGGGCGAATGAGTTACAGCGTTCACAAGACTTAATCGAGCGTTGGTATCCTTCTGAGCAGTAATGCCGAAGAGACGCGAACATGTATTTGCAGCATTTTGGTTTATCACAGTTTCCATTCACTTTAACGCCAAATACTGAATTCTTTTTTGGCTTAGCGCCTCATGTAGAGGCGCTACAAGTGCTACAAACAGCCATTGAAACCGGTGAAGGCTTTATTAAGGTAACTGGTGAGGTGGGTACAGGTAAAACACTAGTATGCCGTAAGTTACTTAGCGATTTACCAACGCAATACTATTGTGCCTATCTACCTAACCCATACTTAACTCCAGTTGAGCTGAGGTGGGCGGTTGCTAACGAGCTTAAAGTCGATGCGCCAGGCGATACTAATCAGCAGCAATTAACCTTACTTATCCAAAAGCGTTTGATGGAACTGCATCAAAAAGGTTATCACGTTATTTTAGTGTTGGATGAAGCTCAATCTTTACCTGATGACAGTATCGAGGCATTAAGACTTTTTACTAACCTCGAAACTGAAAGTAGCAAGCTTTTGCAAGTTGTTCTGTTTGGTCAGCAAGAGTTAGATGAGCGCTTAAGTACCGCAAAGTTTAGGCAGCTTAGGCAGCGCATCACCTTTAGTTATCATTTACGTCCGCTCAGTTGGGACGAAGTACAGGCTTACATGTTGCACAGACTTAAGGTTGCCGGCTATCAAGGTAATAACCTATTTACTGAGGCTGATATTAAGTTTCTCGCCAAAGCAGCGCGTGGTATCCCGCGTTTGGTCAACATTCTCGCTCATAAAAGCCTACTGTTGTGCTTTGGTGAAGGCGCCAAACAGGTGAGTATCAAGCATTGCCGTGGCGCAGTGATCGATACCGAAGATGTTGAGTTACAGAGTGTTGTTTCGAATCGTTATAAATGGGGCTGGTTGCTGGCGTTACTTGTAGCCATTGCAGCTGTCGTTAGTGGACTACAACAGGATTGTTGCAGTGACTTACTTGCACGAATGAGAGATTTGATATGAGTGTAATTAATAAGATGCTGCAAGATTTGGACAAAAGGCAGCAACCTCAAGGTGAGCAAGAGGCCAAGGAAGAGTCTACACGTAGTGAATTTGTTCGCCCACAACTTGATTACCAACAGCAATCACAGACGTCCAAGTTCAAAGGTGCAAGGGTTTCTAAGCCGTTAGTGATTTTATTAGGTTTACTGATCCCTACTGTAGCTATTGGCGTGTATTTACTGCAGTCTTCATCGCAATCTTTACCGCAAACAGCGCCGGACACCGCATCGCAACCTGCGCTTAGTAAGACTTCAACAGTGCCTCAAGATTCGCAGCCTCAAGCTGACGCAACAGAGCAAGTTACATCAGCACTAGCTGAACCTACAGAGCCTGTTGTGGTCGCGGCAAACTTAAGCGAAAAGCCGTTAAGTGAAAACTCGGTGAGCGAAAAGTCGAGCGCTGACTTAGTCGCGAATGAATCAGCCACTGCCGCTACTGAGGTGAGTGTCACCAATGCTAATCAGGCTAGCCCTGATGCTGAAGTTGCAGTTAAACCTGAAGCAATAGAGTTAACCTCAGCTGAAAAGCCAACAGAACGAGATAGTACAGATATTAAGGTTAAAGAAGTCGCTAAGTCTGACACTGAAAAGGCGAGTAAAGCTATTGATGATAAGCCTGCTGAAACTACGACCATCGCTAAGGTTAAGCCTGCAAAGGATGAAATAAAACCCGCTCAGATGGTGGTTAAAGAGGTAGTACTAAGTAAAGCGCAATTAGCTCAGCGAGAGTTTGCCAAGGCGATAGATGCTGAAGATAACTTCAACCTTGAACGCGCTACCAACTATTATCTTGAAGCTATCATGATTAAGCCTGACTATCACGAGGCGAGAAAGCGTTTAGCAGCTGCCCACCACCAAATGCAAAATACTACTAGGTCAATCCGTGTGCTAGAACGCGGCGTAAGTATGTACCCAAATGAGTTGGAATTTTATGTATTGATGTCTAATTACTTATCGGCAAATGGTGAGTACGATAGAGCTTTAGCCAAATTAGACAATATTGCCGATAACAGTATGTGGGCTCGCGATAAGTGGATCGAGCAAAGTGCCATAGCTCAGCAAGCGAAAAGACCACAGTTAGCAGAGCAAGCTTATCGTAACCTAGTACGTGTTGAGCCTAATCAGGGTCGTTGGTGGATGGGGTTAGGTTATGCACTCGACTCGCAGCAATCTTATGCCCAGGCTGCTCAGGCATACCGCTCAGCACTTGACACCAATGGGCTGTCAAACGCCGCAATTAACTATATGGAAAACCGTTTACGAGAGTTAGGAGATAACCTATGAAGCCGAAGTTGAAGATGCGATTAGGTGATTTGCTAGTTCAAGAGCAGATTATTACTGAAGAGCAACTGCAGCAAGCCCTTTCTGAGCAACGCAATACTGGCCGCAAGTTAGGTCGTACCTTAATTGACTTACAGTGCATCAGTGAAAATCAGCTGCTGCAATTTTTGTCGCAACAGTTGAATTTACCTTATTTGGATATCAGCCGCCGCCCAATTCCACCTGAAGTGGTTAATTTACTGCCGGAAGTGCAAGCGCGCCGCTATCGTGCGTTAGTGGTTGAAAGTCATCATGACCACTTACTGGTGGCAATGAGCGACCCTGCTGATTTACAAGCTATCGACAATCTTGAAGTCTTGATAGCGCCCAAGCAGTTAAAGTTAGCTGTTTGTCCTGAGCAACAGTTGCTTGATGCTTTTGATAATTTATATCGACGCACAGATCAAATTGCTGAAATTGCCGGTAAGTTAGAAGAAGAATACGCCGCCGACGATATGTTCGATTTGGCGAACTTAACTCAAGGCGACAGCGATAGTGAAACTACCGTTGTAAAACTGCTGCAGTCGATTTTTGAAGATGCGGTGCAAATGCGCGCATCGGATATTCATATTGAGCCAGGCGAAACAGTGCTGAGGATCCGTCAGCGTATTGATGGTCAGTTACATGAAAACACCTTAAATGAGGTAAACATTGCCTCGGCCTTGGTGCTGCGTTTGAAGTTGATGGCAGGTCTGGATATTTCAGAGAAACGTTTGCCTCAAGATGGCCGTTTCCATATTGAGATTAATGGGCACAAGATTGACGTTCGTATGTCCACCATGCCGATTTATCACGGTGAGTCAGTAGTAATGCGTTTACTCGACCAAACCGCTGGCTTACGTACCCTTGATGAAACCGGTATGCCGCCGGCGATTGTCGATCGCATTCGCAAACAAATTCGTCGACCTCATGGCATGTTGTTGGTCACCGGGCCGACAGGTAGCGGTAAAACTACCACGCTTTACGGTATCTTGAGTGAGTTAAATACTGCTGATAGAAAGATTATTACTGTAGAAGACCCAGTTGAGTATCAGTTACCTAGGATCAATCAGGTGCAAGTGAGCCATAAGATTGGTCTCGATTTTTCGCACGTTTTAAGAACAACCTTACGTCAAGACCCGGACATCATCATGGTGGGTGAGATGCGTGATCAAGAGACTGTCGAAATTGGTCTTAGAGGTGCATTGACTGGTCACTTCGTTCTGTCAACTTTGCATACCAATGATGCGGTAACCAGTGCGCTGCGTTTACTTGATATGGGCGCGGCGGCTTACCTAGTTGCAAGTGCGCTAAGAGTGATTATTGCTCAGCGACTGGTACGTCGAGTATGTAATAACTGCGCAGTTGACTATCAGCCTACTGCAGCTGAGCGTAGCTGGCTGTCTAGTGTTGGCCACATTGATTTAGCTCAGGCGAAATTTAGAAAAGGAACAGGGTGTCAAAGCTGTAATGGCTCGGGCTATCGTGGACGTATTGGTATTTTCGAAATACTTGAGTTAGACGAAAACATGATTGATGCAATGCGTACCGGTAATCCACAAGACTTTGCTCGTGCTGCTAAACAAAGCCCTAACTTTATTCCGTTAGCCGAATCGGCCATGGAGTATTTACAACGAGGCACTACAACTATTGAAGAAGTCGCTAAACTTGTAGAAGACGTAAGCGAGTCGACAGTCCCATTAGCGGATGAGTTAGTTAATCAACCTCATGGCGGGATTTAAGCTATATGGCATTATTTGAATATCGCGGAAGAGACGCACAAGGGCAGTCAGTAAAAGCCCAGCTTGAAGCTGCCAGCGAGAGTGCTGCAGCGGATACCTTGCTGTCTCGCGGTATTATTCCACTAGAGTTACGAGAGGTAAAACAGGGCAAGGGGATTTCACTTGCGAGTATTTTCGGCAGTAAGGTTTCGTTAGAAGAACTGCAAATTTTTACTCGCCAGATGTACTCGTTAACGCGATCAGGTATTCCTATTCTTCGGGCTATTGCTGGATTGTCTGAAACCACCCACTCTCAAAGGATGAAAGATGCGCTTGATGATATTTCTGAGCAGCTTACATCTGGTCGCCCGCTTTCATCGGCGATGAATCAGCACCCTGATGTGTTCGATTCTTTATTTGTGTCTATGGTTCATGTCGGCGAAAACACAGGTAAGCTAGATGAGGCTTTTCTACAGTTGTCAGGTTACATCGAGCGCGAGCAGGAAACTCGCAGGCGAATTAAGTCGGCGATGCGCTACCCTATGTTTGTTTTGCTCGCCATTGCACTAGCAATGGTGATCCTCAATATCATGGTGATCCCTAAGTTTGCAGATATGTTCTCGCGCTTCGGCGCTGAGCTGCCTTGGGCAACGAAACTACTTATTTCAACATCTAACCTTTTTGTGAATTACTGGCCGCACATGCTGGTGGCATTAGTTGGTGTTGTGGTTGGCGTTCGAGTATGGCACCAAACAGAAAAAGGTGAGAAACAGTGGGATAAGTGGAAGATGCACATTCCAGCTGTTGGCTCCATTATTGAGCGTTCGACCCTGTCACGTTATTGCCGCAGCTTCTCGATGATGCTCAGCGCTGGTGTGCCAATGACACAAGCATTAAGTTTGGTTGCTGATGCGGTCGACAACGCCTATATGCATGACAAAATCGTTAACATGCGACGCGGTATTGAATCGGGTGAGTCAATGCTTAGGGTGTCCAACAACAGTGAGATGTTTACACCCTTAGTGCTGCAAATGGTTGCTGTAGGTGAAGAAACTGGACAAATCGATCAGCTACTTACCGATGCTGCAGACTTTTATGAAGGTGAGGTTGATTATGACCTCAAGAATTTGACCGCTAAGTTAGAGCCAATCTTAATTGGTTTTGTTGCAGGAATAGTGCTCATTCTAGCCTTGGGTATTTACCTGCCTATGTGGGATATGCTCAATGTTGTGAAAGGTGGCGGTTAGTGGAAAAGCAACAATTCGCCGAGCATGACATTATCAAGGCTTATGGTCGCATCATATCCGTTACGATTTTAGTCATAGTGCTAGGTGTTTTGGGATATAGGCATTTTAGCTCCATCCCAAGTCTGGTGGGGCAGAGTCTGGCAATCGAGCATAAACGTTTGCTTAATATCTTGGCTATGGTTCGCAGCCAGTGGCTGTCGTCAGGTCGTCCTTCTAGCTTGCTGTTAGATTGGGATAGCTTGGCCTCAAATATGCAGGCATCTAATCAAGGTGTAACTGGTCAAGATAATGGCGCAAACTCAAGCGAAGACGAGACCGATTTAAGTAACTTAGGTTTTACCGATAATAGAATCTCGCTTTCTGCTAATGGTTGGCCGTTATTAGAAACGGAAAATAAAGCGGGATGTTACCGTTTGTGGCATCAATTACTTGCCAGTAGTACAGATGAGCTGAGTGTTACCTATGATGCAAAAAATAAAATTTGCCGCTACATGGCCGATAACAATGATAGTGTCAGCTATCAAGTGAGCTCTGGGCGAGTGATTTATTTTGCGGGAGGCAATTAACCCTGCTTAAAGCTTAATCAACTTAACTAAAGATAGGTAAAGTTAGCTAAAGTAAGGTGCAACCCGAGTTGGAACGGGTTTTAATATTTGTGAGTAATTGTCAAAAAGTGGCATACAAACCGTTAATAATACTTGTGTATTACGGTTGGTTATTTTAATTTAGCTGCTAATATTAATACTAGGTATTTAGTAGCTGTAATTATCATTAAAGTTATTGAATTGTAACAAGGTTAGTAGGGTTTTATTGTGGTTTTCTATTCCACTATAGAGCAGATTTTTGAGTAGGTTAGTGACTAACTTTGTAGAACTGAGTCTTTATACGTGATTTGTGGGTTACTCAATGGGGTAGCTAGGTTTAAAAGGTGATTTTATGGTTACAAAGCAAAAAGGCTTCTCGTTAATCGAACTGGTTATCGTGATTGTGATTTTAGGTTTATTGGCTGCAACAGCTATTCCGCGTTTTTTAAACGTAACTGATGATGCTGAGAATGCGAGTATCGACGGTGTTGCTGGTGGTTTATCGACTGCGGTAGGCTTTGTGCGAGCACAGTGGGAAGTTGATGGTCGCCGTAATACTGCAGTGATTTTAGATGGCACCAGTATCTCATTAGACACTCGTTTTGGTTTTCCAACAGGCTTAACCAATACCGATGTTACTTCAGTAACAGACACGCACTGTCAGGAAATCTTTAATAACGTGCTGCAAAGTGCGCCTCGTAACGTACTTTATAATGCTGATGCTCGTAACCAACGCTACACGGTACGCGTACTCAATGGCGTAGGCGGCAGCTCAACAGCTATTGATGGCACAACGGTTTCTGGCATTGACCTATGTGTATACCACCAGGTTGCGTCGCTAGTGCTAAACCAAACTACAGGTGTACCAACGCCTGCTCCAGATTTAAATACAGCCGGTGCTAAAGGCATTACCTATAACCCAGCAACGGGTCAGGTATTGTCATTCACTAATAACTAAAACAGATTCAAATCTATACGATAGCCTGGCTATCAAGTCAGAAATGCTAAGAGGTCGTTAACATGCAAAAGCAACAAGGTTTTACATTAATTGAGTTGGTGGTAGTTATCATCATCCTGGGTATTTTGGCGGTTACTGCTGCTCCTAAATTCATCAACTTACAAGGCGATGCTCGCGTATCTGCTCTTCAAGGTTTAAAAGCATCTATTCAAGGTGCAAACACTTTAGTCTATTCTAAAGCTGCTTTAGCGGGCAAAGAGAAGGGCACTAGTCAAACGGTTACCATCTCTGGTGATGCATCAGCAAGCCCTGCAACTAACGTAGACGTGACAACTGATTATGGCTACATGACAGCATTGCTTGTTAATTTTCAAAATGCAGTGCAAATTGATGTCGCTGCTGGCACAGACCCTGGAGCCGCAGGTTTAACAACCGAGTGGATTTTCGATGCTGCTACAGGTGATTTTTGGCAAGTAGGTGCCCCATCAACATGCAAGCTAACATACACTGCTGCAGCATCTGCTGGTGCGTTACCGACGTTTTCAGCTATCCCAGCAGCAACTGATTGTTAATAATAAGAAGTAATTTCGGAGTTACAAATGCGTAAGCAACAAGGTTTTACACTGATCGAATTAGTAGTAGTCATCATTATTCTAGGTATCTTAGCGGTTACTGCTGCACCTAAGTTTATAAACTTGCAGGGTGATGCTTACACCTCGACTTTAAATGGTTTGAAAGGTTCGTTACAAGGTGCAAATACCTTGGTTTACTCGAAAGCTGCTATTGCAGGCCAAGAGAAAGGTGATGATGAAACTGTCGCGATTAGTGATACCGATAACGTGTCGGCTCGATACGGGTATTTACAAAACGATGCAACTTCAATCACTACGGCTTTGCAACTCGATACAACGTCGGAGTGGACAATTGTAGCGGGTAGTGATCAAACTGAAGCTACTGTTTTATATCAAACTAACTCTCCATATGATGACGGTACAGGTTCAAGCCCTGCAGTTGATTGTCATTTAGAGTATACCCAGCTCAATCTGCTGGTGCCTTACCTACGTATGAAGTGAAAGCTACAGGTTGCTAATTAGCTAAATCTAAATTTAAAAGCCCACTCTTATGAAGTGGGCTTTTTTGTGTCTGGAGCTTGTTAGTTAATTCAATTACAACCAGAGTATTAATTGAACAGACAAAGTTGGATATAATCTGTGCGGTTGCCTAGCTTGGTCTATGATAGTTGGGCAAGTATTTGATTTATTTGTGGTGAGATGGAATAACGATGATTAACTCTGTAAAAATGGCGCGAGGGTTCACCCTTATTGAGCTTGTTGTAGTCATTATAATTTTAGGTATTTTGGCGGTAGTCGCTGCGCCTAAGTTTATAAATTTGCAAACCGATGCGCGCACTTCTACGTTGAATGGTTTGAAAGGGGCAATTCAAGGGGCGAATACTATCGCTTATTCAAAGGCGGCCATTAATGGTGTGCAAGATGTAGGTGATGCTGTGGCTTCAGATAGTGGCACGTCTAGGGTCGATATCGGCACAGGCACAGACGCTAAACTTAATTTTGGGTATTTGCAGTCAACAGACGTTGAGTTAATTAATGCCATGGATATTTCATTAGATACAGACCCAAGTAACTCTGCTGATTGGTACATTGAGTTAGGCGAAGATGGTGCTAAAACAGCTAAGTTATTTCAGGCTGGCTCGCCTTATATTGCCGATGACACTAAAGAGTGTTTTTTAGAGTACACGCCCGCAGCTGCAGCTGATCAAATTCCTACCTATGTGGTTAAAGCGAGTGGCTGTTAATCGTCTTACTCTAGCTAGTCTTTAATCTGTTTATAACGAATAATGCCAATACTTAATTTAGTCTTGGCATTTTTACTTTTAACTACTTTCTATTGTTTAAAGTCACAAGTGAATCTAAATGTTAACCTCAATGAGTTTAATGTTAAATTTTATTTTTATTCAGTGTGTTGTAATTGTCATATTTACAAAGTGTCACCATCAAATTATCTAAATCAGCTGGTTTGAGCGATATAATCCCTCCTATTCATTTTTTACTTGCACACCTTTCTAATTATCAAGCATGTGCCTTCGCTACCTTGTTTGGCTGGCTTTAGTTGGTGTGCAGTTTAAGAATTATCAAATCTGGAAATTATATATGCGTACACAGCAGGGCTTTACCCTTATTGAGCTTGTAGTGGTGATTATTATTTTGGGGATACTTGCGGTCGTTGCAGCTCCCAAATTTATCAACCTACAAGGCGATGCTCGTTTATCGACTCTAAAAGGTATGAAAGCTGCGATTCAAAGCGCCAATAGTTTGGTTTATTCAAAAGCCTCGCTTGCAGGAGAAGAGAAAAAACAAAGTGGTGAAGTGGATATTGGCTCAGTGGACAAAGATGGTCACAAGCTTTACCTATATACAGCATACGGATATATAGGTGCCAGCATGCCTCAAGTTGGCCAGGTACTGGGGGAAAACTTTAACTTAGCGACTAGTCGCACAGACCCCACTATTGCTGTTGATGAAGGTAGTGAGTGGACAGCCTATGATGGCAGTAACTCTCAAGGTATCAACCAGCTAACTATTTGGCAGAAGGGTGCACCAGCGAGCTGTGCTGTGCATTATTACCCAGCACAAAATGCTCAAAGCCAACCAACCTTTGGCCCTTTACCTGCAGCATCGGATTGCTAGTTCCAAGTTAAAGTTATTTCGTTTTATTTACTACATTAAGAGAGTCAGTATGAAGTCGTCTCAACAGGGTTTTACCCTTATTGAACTGGTCGTTGTGATCATTATTCTTGGCATTTTAGCGGTCACTGCAGCACCGAAGTTTATTAATTTGCAAGGTGATGCCCGTGTATCAACACTGCAGGGGGTTAAGGCAGCAATTCAAGGCGGCAATACGCTGGTATATTCTAAGGCAGCACTTGCTGGCGAAGAGAAAAAAGGCGCAAATAGTGATCGTGGTAGCGTTGCGATTGATGCATTAAAAATTGTAAGTACTCGCTTTGGCTATATGGAAGGTAAACAGGCTGAGATTGTTAAAGCTGTACAACTAGATACAAGCGAGTGGACATTGACTGATGAGTCCACTCCTGGTGTGGTTAAGATCCAGCAAGTGGGTGCGCCTGACAGTTGCTACATTCTATACACTGAAGCGCAAGCAGAAGGCGCATTACCTAGCTTTAGAAGTGATGTAAAAGCCGATCCTGCAGACACTGAATACTTAGCTATGCCACGCCCATCAGACTGCTAGGCATTACTTGCAGTGAAATCATCCACAGTGACGGTCGCTGTTGTATGCCTAATAAGATAGTTGTTTAGGTGTTCATGGTAATTTGCTTCCTAAGCCCTCTTAGTTGAGGGCTTTTTTACAAATAATTTTTAACTTTTTCTCTGCTAGTTATCGATTCTCAACTTATTTTTACTGATTTTTCAGCGAGTTTTTAGTCCAATTTTAAAACTATATACCTATTTATATCAGTATCTTACCTCTGCTTGTTTATAGCTTTCGTCGCTTGAGGTTACAAGTGTTTCGTAATTTCTTACCTAGGGTTAACTTTTGTTGACGCAGATCACGTTTTTGTTTGATCAAAAACGGTTCACGTGAGTTGCAATCCCTATATTTAGAAGTACACTTGCCCGCAATCGGGTGGAGCTTTTACTCTATTTATTGTTGTTCTCTAATATATAAAAGCCATTAGCTCACAGCTCGAAATCACCAAACAACAAAAAAGAACTAGAGAGATTTCATGAAAAAGTCAGTAGTAACATTGGCCGTAACTGCGGCTGTCTTAGGGATGAGTTCACAGGCATCTGCGGCGGGCTTTCAGTTAGCTGAATACTCAGCTACAGGTATGGGCCGCGCATTTGCTGGTGAAGCGGCAATGGCTGACAACGCTTCTGCTCAAGCTCGCAACCCCGCAATGTTGACTTACCTGGAAGGCCGTCAATTGTCAGCGGGTGGTATTTATATCCAACCAAATGTTGATGTACTTGGTGATGTAGCAATTAGCTCACCACTTATTGGTGAAGACCCAATTGTGGTTAATGCTGATGCAAAAGACTTTGCAGGTAGCGCATTTGTACCTAACTTCTACTACTCAAGCCAAATTAATGACCAATGGACTTGGGGTGTAGCGTTAAATTCAAACTATGGTTTAGCAACTGAGCTAGAGCCGACTCACGCAGCTGCTATCTTTGGCAATGAAACGGGTATTACCACGGTTGAGTTTAACCCGAACATTGCTTACAAGGTTAATGAGCAATTTAGTGTTGGTGCTGGTATCCGTGTTGTTTACGGTGAAGGTCATGTTGGCGCGACTATGCCAGGCTGGATCGACGGCATTAAGCAACTTGTTCCTGATTTAGCGCCTATGTTGCCAGAAGCGGGTGCAAGCCTGAAGTATATGGAAGGGGATGACATCGCCTTTGGTTGGCAGATTGGTACTAGTTGGCAGATCAATCAAAACCACCGTTTAGGCTTTGCTTATCACAGTGGTGTGGAGCTTGAGCTTGACGGTCACGCATCTGGTCTACTTTATACTGGTAGCGATAGCGTTCAAGTTGAAGGTTATTTACCGATTGAGTTACCAGCATTTGCTGAGCTCGCATCTCATCACCAACTCACTGACAATTGGGCAATGCACGCGAGTGTTAACTGGACTCAATGGAGTGTGTTTAAAGAGCTAGTTGCCTACTTCCCAGGTGAAACTAAACCAATTGGTGATATTGATTCAGATCTTGTTAAAGAAGAGAATTTTAAAGATAACTGGCGCTTTGCTTTAGGTACTACGTACCAACTAAATGATCAGTGGTTAATTCGTGGCGGCATGGCACTTGATAAGGGCGCGGCGCAAGATGAGTATCGCTCAACCACAATTCCAGACTCAGACCGTCTATGGTTCAGCACTGGCTTAGGTTATCAAGCATCTAAAAATTTAACCGTTGATTTCTCGGTGACTTACATCAAGGGGATTGGTGATGCACCAATCAACGAGACTCAAGATTTACTTGGTCTAGCTGAGGTTAGCTTTAGCGGTGATGTTAACGCTGATGTTTGGCTAGCGGGCGCGCAGCTTAACTATAAGTTCTAAAATTTTTAGCTACTGCAATAACTAACACAGCGTGAAGCCCTAACTTAGGTTAGGGCTTTTTTATGGGTAATGGCTTGAGTACCTAGCTATACTTTATTTATAGATATCTGCTATAAAATACTGATATTAAATAATTATAATCAAATAACGAAGAATAATGGGTAATGCTATGAGTGATAAACCGTATATTGTGGCACTTGATCAAGGAACCACGAGTTCACGTGCCATTGTGTTTGATCGCAACGCTAACATAGTGGCTTTGTCGCAGCGTGAATTTACCCAAATTTATCCCCAAGCAGGCTGGGTTGAACACGACCCTATGGAGATCTGGTCTTCGCAAAGTTCATCGTTAACTGAAGTACTCTCTAGAGCAGGTATTTCTCATCAGCAAATTGCAGCAATTGGCATTACTAATCAACGTGAAACCACCATTGTTTGGGACAAGCAAACCGGTAAACCCGTGTATGGCGCTATCGTATGGCAATGTCGGCGCTCGGTTGATATTTGTCAGGCTCTTAAAGCACAAGGTACTGAACAACTCATTAAGCTAAAAACAGGGTTAGTGTTAGACCCTTATTTTTCAGCATCGAAAGTAAAATGGATACTCGATAACGTCGATGGCGCGAGGCAAAAAGCCCAAGCTGGTGAGCTGCTATTCGGTACCGTCGATACCTGGTTAGTATGGAAGCTCACGCAAGGCAGTGTGCATGTTACCGAGCCAACCAATGCTAGCCGCACCATGTTGTACAACATTCATACCCAAAAGTGGGACGATGAGCTGCTAGAGCTATTTGATATACCTAAATCTATGCTGCCAGAAGTTAAAAGCTCAAGTGATGTATATGGCACAACCAATATTGTTGGTGGTGAGGTTGCTATTGCGGGCATGGCGGGCGATCAGCAAGCGGCATTGTTTGGTCAGCTGTGCGTCGCGCCAGGTATGGTAAAAAACACCTATGGTACAGGTTGCTTTTTATTGATGAACACGGGTGACAAAGCGGTAACATCAACCCATGGTTTATTAACGACTGTGGCGGTTGGGCAAGATGGCCAAGCTTGCTACGCACTTGAAGGTTCAGTGTTCATGGGCGGCGCGATTATTCAGTGGCTGCGCGATGAGCTAGGGCTGATTGATGAAGCACAAGACACGCAATATTTTGCCGATAAAGTTGCCGACACCAATGGTGCTTATCTAGTACCAGCATTTGTCGGGCTAGGTGCACCTTATTGGGATGCCGATGCTAGAGGCGCGATTGTAGGGTTAACTCGTGGAGTTAATCGCAATCATTTGATCAGAGCTGGGCTTGAGGCTATCGCATACCAGTCTGCAGATGTGATTACGGCGATGACCAAAGATGCGCAAATGCCGCTTAGCCAAATCAAGGTAGATGGCGGTGCGAGTGCCAACGATATGTTGATGCAGTTTCAAGCTGATGTCAGTAATGTTGAGGTTATCCGTCCCGCGATGGTGGAAACAACAGCTTTGGGCGCGGCATTTCTCGCAGGCCTCGCGGTTGGCGTGTGGAACTCAACCCAAGAGTTACAGCATATATTGAGCTTAGATAAGCAGTTTATGCCACATATGGATGATGATGTACGTCAACAAAAGCTTCTGGGCTGGCACAATGCGTTGAAGCAAGTTAGTGATAAGGTAGAGTAGCGGCAGAGATAATCTTAAAACCTAAATCTCAACGTCAATCTTGTGCGGTTTTGTTTTATTGGTAAGCGGCGCATCGTCGTCAGTTAGCAGCTTGTCTTTTGCTTGTTGGTTACTTTTGTTTTGGGCTAATTTTTCTTGAACTGATCGCTGCTGCGCTGCCATGTTAAACAGTTCAGTATTGTGGTTACCTTGGTGATCCTCTGCCTGGATCTGAGTATCTGAATTAACCTGAGCGACTTTACGTTTACGCTCAGATTTTAGGCGCTGCGGCCTCGCGACCATAGCATATATGCTATCTAATCCACTCATATCGACTCCTTTTATTAATTCCTCTACTCATTTTATCGGCAGAGTTTGGCTGATTTTTAGCCAGTTCATTAGGGTTTAAACTTTCGCATGAATTTAGAGGACAAGCTAATCAACCTGAGTTTAGGTTGGTGAGATGTGAATGCTTACCTATTCACTCGCTGACTCTGGTTTACTTTTGAGTTACACCAAACGCGCTTTTGCAGCTGTCATTACCCATAAAACAAATCGATTTGTATAAATATTGTACGCCAATTAGCGTCAATTTGAGCAACAACTTGTATGTTAAACAACAATTTGAGGCATTTGTCCCAGTTATTAAAATCGGTGCTAACCCGCTTGGTATCTGGATTTATTCTGATTTTCTTTCCTTGACAACCCTTGCATTGAGTCCCTAAACTTAGCATTTGTGGGAAAAAGTGGATCATTGTGGATCAAATGCTAACAACAAGGACCTAAATACGTGCTTCGAGGTGCTAGTGCCATCAACATGGATGCCAAAGGACGGATCGCCATTCCAGCGCGATACCGCGAGTCTTTGCGCAGCCAACATGAAGGTATTCTCGTTGTAACCGTCGATATTAGCGATCCCTGTTTACTCATTTATCCCCTTCACGAATGGGAGCAAGTCGAAGACAAGCTGAAACGACTTGCTGATACCAATCCAAAGCAACGTGTGTTTAAGCGCAAGTTACTTGGGTATGCGCAGGACTGTGAAATGGACTCGCACAGCCGCATCGTGATCCCGCCAACGTTACGCCAATTTGCTCAGCTGGAGAAGAAAACCATGCTGGTAGGTGTAAGCAACAAATTTGAATTATGGGATGAGGCAAGTTGGCAGCAAAAACTTGCCGATGATGAAGCGCTAATCGAGCAGATGGACTTTTCACAAGATCCAAGCTTGGCCGACTTCTCCCTGTAAATAAAACCTTTAGTTAAAAGAAGAGTGACATGAGCCAAGAGTTTGCCCATTTATCAGTACTGCTAAAAGAGACGGTAGACGGCCTCAATATTAAGCCTGACGGCATTTATATTGACGGTACGTTTGGTCGTGGTGGGCATTCCCGTCAGGTACTTAAGCGTCTTGGTGAAAATGGTCGCTTGATCGCCATCGATCGCGACCCGCAAGCGATTGAGGCGTCAAAACAATTTGCTGATGATAAGCGTTTTCAGATTGTTCATGGCGGTTTCGGTCAGTTAGCCGACTATGTAGAAGACCTAGGGCTTACTGGCAAGATTGATGGTGTGTTACTTGACCTAGGCGTGTCATCGCCACAGCTTGATGATGCTGATCGTGGCTTTAGCTTCTTACGCGACGGTCCGCTCGACATGCGTATGGATAACAGCCAAGGTGAAACTGCTGCGCAGTGGATAGCGCGTGCTGAAATTGAAGATATGGCTTGGGTATTTAAAACCTACGGCGAAGAGAAAAATGCTCGCCATATTGCTCGCTGTATAGCAGCAGACAGACAAGAAACGCCTTTTACTCGTACGAAGGAATTGGCGGATCTGATCTCTCGTATCACTAAGAAAAAAGAAAAAAATAAGCACCCAGCGACTCGTGTATTCCAGGCTATTCGCATTTATATCAACAGCGAGCTAGAGCAAATTGACCAGGCGCTTGAAGGGTCACTAACGGCATTAGCGCCGCAAGGTCGACTATCAATTATTAGCTTCCACTCGCTTGAAGATCGCATGGTGAAGCGTTTTATTCGCCGCCATAGCCAAGGTGAAAGTGTGCCTCACGGACTGCCGATCACTGAAGCAGAATTAAATAAGAACAAAAAGCTTAAAGCAGTTGGTAAGGCGATGAAGCCATCTGAAGCTGAGCTTGAAGTAAACCCGCGTGCACGTAGTTCAGTACTGCGCGTGGCTGAGCGCTTAGATAACTAACGGCGTTAGATTATGAGTCAGTCGTCACTCAATCTAGGTCGCATTGTGTTGCAGGACATATTGCATCACAAATGGCTAGTGTTGCTTGGCTTTATTGTGTTGCTTAACGGTGTTGCCGTGGTGATCACTACAGATGCTACCCGTAAATTGACATCGAAGTGGGATGTGCTGCTGCAAGAGCAAGACAAGTTAGATATTGAATGGCGTAATTTACTGCTTGAAGAGCAGTCGCTGTCAGAGCATAGCCGAGTAACGCGCATTGCCAGTAAGCAGTTGAATATGGCAAGGCCGTTACCGAAAGAAGAAATTGTAATTAGAACAAAATAGTTGAGCACAAGGACAATGGCGAGACAGGCAAAACGGAAACAAAACCCGACCTTAATTCCATGGCGTTTATACGTTGTGGTCGGGGTAGTGTTTGCGCTGTTTATAAGCTTGATTGCTCGTGCTGCTTATATTCAACTTATTGAGCCAGATCGCTTACGCCATGAAAGTGATATGCGCACCTTGCGAACTACCAGTAATCAGGTGCAACGCGGGCTGATTTCAGATCGCAATGGCGAAATGATGGCGGTGAGTGTACCGGTTCGCGCCGTATGGGCCGACCCGAAACATGCGCACGACAAAGATGCGTTTAAGGATATGCGCCGCTGGCAGGCATTAGCAGATGTATTGCAAGAGCCTGTTGATGAGCTAGTTGCCAAAGTTAAGAGTAATCCAAAGCGCCGCTTTGTTTACCTTAAGCGTCAGGTGACATCAGCTGTTGCTGATTACATTAAAGAGCTCAAAATTGGCGGTATTTACCTTAAGAATGAGTCGCGCCGTTATTATCCAGGTGGTGAGATCTCGGCTCAGCTGATTGGTATCACCAACATTGATGATGTCGGTATTGAGGGCATTGAAAACACCTACAACACCTGGCTAACGGGCACTCCATCAAAGCAAAAGGTTCGTAAGTCGCGTGACGGTCGCGTGGTAGAGCATCTTGATGTGGTGCAAGAGGGCGAAAGCTCTAATGATCTTGTGTTAAGTATCGACCAGCGTATTCAGCAGCTTGCTTATCGTGAGCTGAAAAAAGCCACCGAGATGTACCAGGCAACATCTGGTTCTGTCGTGGTGCTTGACGTGCATACAGGTGAAGTACTGGCAATGGTAAACACGCCGTCGTACAACCCAAATGCAAGGCAAAACCTGCAGTCGCATCGCATGCGTAACCGTGCACTGACCGATACCTTTGAGCCTGGCTCAACCGTGAAACCATTTGTAGTCGCCGCTGCACTTGAAGCTGGCACCATTGAAGTTGATGAGTTAATCCCTACCGCGCCAGGTTGGATGCGCATTGGTGGTCGTCAGGTACGTGATTCAAACAACAATGGCGACATGTCGTTGGCGAAGATTCTGGTTAAGTCGAGTAACGTCGGGATCAGTAAGATTGCCTTGTCGATGCCGGTGCAACAGCTACTTGGTACCTACCAATCTATGGGCTTAGGTAATTACTCAGGCATTAACTTAACCGGTGAAAGTGCGGGCTTAATTCATGACCGTCGTCGTTGGTCTGAGTTTGAGCGTGCAACACTTTCTTTTGGTTATGGCTTTACCGCTACGCCGCTACAAATTGCCCGTATGTATGCCACCTTAGGCAGTGGCGGCATGCTTTATCCGGTATCAATTTTAAAACTCAAGCATCAGCCAGAAGGTCAGCAGGTGATTTCACCAGAAGTGGCGCAGCAGGTGATGAAGATGCTGGTGGGTGTAACAGAGGCCGGTGGTACAGCACGTAAAGCGCATATTGATGGCTACCCGATTGCTGGTAAAACCGGTACTAGCCGTAAAGCGGTTGCGGGTGGCTATGGTGATGATTATGTCGCTATTTTTGCTGGTGTTGCACCAGTACATAATCCGCGCCTAGCCATGTCGATTGTGATTAATGAGCCAAAAGGCGATCGCTACTATGGCGGTGACGTTGCTGGACCTGCCTTTGCAAAAATCATGTCTGGGGCGCTGCAAATGTTGAATGTAGAGCCCATTACCAAAAGAGAAGCCATTCATTTGGCTGCTGCGCCAAGGAGCGCAGAATAATGTTGTTAAAAGATTTACTCGCGCCCTGGTTTCATTATGCCGGGGCTGAAAGCATCGACGAGCTAGTACTTGATAGCCGTCAAGCATCACAAGGTAAGCTATTCGTGGCTTTACCTGGCTATCAGGTGGATGGCCGAAACTTCATCGAACAAGCAATTAACTCAGGTGCAAGCGCAGTATTAACCCATACCGACCAGCCTGATGAGCATAGTGCTGTTGAATATAAGCTGGTTGAATATAGTCACGTTGAACAAAAAGCGCAGCAAATTCCTGTGATTAGTTTCTTTCAGTTGAACCGCCAATTGTCAGCCATTGCCGCGCAGTTTTATCAAGTATCAACGCAGTCGATTAATGTGATTGGCATTACTGGCACTAATGGCAAAACTTCAGTGAATCAGATTATTGCCCAGCTTATTGAGGCCTCGGGCCAAAAAGCTGCGGTAATGGGCACCTTGGGTAATGGGCCACTAGGAGAGTTGGTTGAAAGTGGCAATACCACTGCTGATGCCATTACCGTCATGCGTCAATTAGCTGAATTTTCAAGCCTAGGTTGCAGTACCTGCGCAATGGAAGTGTCAAGCCATGGCTTATCACAAGGGCGTGTAGAGGCTGTGCCATTTTCAACAGCGGTGTTTACAAATTTAAGTCGCGATCATTTAGATTTTCATGGTGACATGCAGTCTTATGGCGCGGCCAAGAAGCGTTTATTTAGCTTCCCCCATGTGCGCCACGGTGTAATCAATGCTGATGATGACATAGGTAAAAAGTGGCTCAATGAACTGAGCGACCGTGGTTATCAGTCATATAGCCTGATTAACCCTAATGCCGATTATTTTTGTGATGCAATTCATTACCACAATCAAGGTGTGAGTGCGCGCTTGCATTACCGTGTTGCTGATAATCGCCGCGCGACTATTAAGTTAAACACCGCTCTGCTCGGGGCTTTCAACTTAGCAAATGTACTCGCGGCCGTTGCCGCGCTACATCAGCAGGGGATTGAAATGGCGACTCTGAACGCTGCAATCGCTAACGTAAAACCGGTTGCTGGGCGTATGGAAACCTTTAGCAATGAAGAGACAGCAACCATTGTCGTTGATTATGCCCACACGCCAGATGCACTAGAGCAGGCACTAGCTGCGCTGCGGTTACATTGTGATGGTCAGCTTTGGTGTGTGTTTGGTTGCGGCGGTGACCGTGATAAGGGCAAGCGGCCATTAATGGCGCGCGCAGCTGAGCAAGGCGCAGATAGAGTTGTCATTACATCAGACAATGCCCGCAGTGAAGACCCACAACAGATTATCGACGATGCTAAACAAGGCCTGAGTCATCCCGCATTAGCAATTTGTGAGGTTGACAGAGTAACAGCTATTAAGCGTGTGGTTGCTCATGCTAAACCTGGCGACATTGTGTTGCTTGCGGGCAAAGGACATGAAACCTACCAGGAAGTTGCGGGCGAGAAACATCATTATGATGAGCGCGCACTGGCTGCTGAATTAGTTGGGGGAACATTATGATCCCACTAATGTTAAGCACACTAGCCCAAGTATTAGATGCAAAGCTAGTTGGTGACGATAAACAAGTCCTATCGCTAAGTACCGATAGCCGCAATATTGGTGAGCAAGGCGCTTTTTTAGCGCTGATTGGTGAGCGCTTCGATGGTCATCAGTTTGCGCAAACGGCTATCGATAATGGTGCGCTGTCGCTGATCGTATCTCGTAAGCTCGATGACGTTCCTGCCACGGTTTCACAGTTAATTGTCGCCGATACCCATCAAGCTTTGGGGCTGATTGGTGAGTTTGTGTGTCAGCAAGTCAACCCAAGACGAGTTGCGTTGACTGGTTCGAACGGTAAAACCACGGTTAAAGAAATGGTTGCTGCTATCTTGTCGCAGCAACATGAAGTTTTGTTTACTGCAGGCAACTTTAATAACGACATTGGCGTGCCGCTAACCCTATTAAGATTGCAACACCAGCATGAATATGGCGTGTTCGAGCTAGGCGCGAACCATCAAGGCGAAATTAATTACACTTCATCTTTAGTGTCGCCAGAAGTGGCCTTAGTCAACAATATTGGTCATGCTCACCTTGAAGGCTTTGGCTCTCAGCAAGGTATCGCGCAGGCCAAGTCTGAAATATTCAATCATTTGACCTCAGATGGCACAGCCATCATCAATGCTGATGATGCCTATGCGTCATTCCTTTCCGATAAAGCAAAAGCGTTTAAGCAGTTATGGTTTTCTAAATCACAAGCTGACAAAGCTGATGTCACAGCATCGAAAATTGTGGCTGACAATCAAGGTTGTTATCAGTTCTTGCTTGGTTATCAAGGTCAATCTTTGCAGGTCAACTTGCCTTTACCTGGCGAGCATCAAGTGAGTAATGCCTTAGCGGCAGCATCGACTTGCTTTGCCTTAGGCGTGCAAATTGATGTGGTAGCTTCTGGGCTGAATCAATTAAAACCGGTTAAAGGGCGCATGCAGCCACACGCTTTAGGGCGCTTTTTGCTGGTGGATGACAGCTATAACGCCAACCCAAGTTCGGTGCAGGCGGCGATTGACTGGTTGCAACAACGTGATGGATATCGCGCTTTAGTGCTGGGAGATTTAGGCGAATTAGGCGACAATGCTGCCCCTTTGCATGCTGAGCTAGGCAAACATGCCAAGCAGGCGCAGTTAGATGGGCTATTTTGTGCTGGCAAACTCACGCGTAATACCAGCGAGGAATTTGGCGCAGAGCACTTTGAGCAAGTAGCAGATTTAGTACCTAGTTTGGTTGCGACATTGAATCGTAGCCAAGGCCAGGTGACCGTTTTAGTTAAAGGTTCGCGCAGCGCAGCAATGGAGCGCGTGATCATAGAGTTACAAAACGCCTTTGGGCGCGGGGAGTTAGTGTAAATGCTGGTGTATCTGGCTGAATATTTAACCCAGTTTTATAGCGGGTTTAATGTATTTTCTTATGTGTCGTTTAGGGCCATTTTAGGGCTATTAACGGCGCTGATGTTCAGTTTGTGGTGGGGACCAAAACTGATCGAACGTTTGCAAGTCATGCAGATTGGTCAAGTTGTGCGTAATGACGGCCCAGAGTCTCATTTTAGTAAGCGTGGCACGCCAACCATGGGTGGCTTGCTGATTTTAGCGGGCATTTTTATTGGCGTGTTGCTGTGGGGCGACTTAGGTAACCGCTATGTGCAAGTGATGCTGTTTGTATTAGCAAGCTTTGGTGGCATCGGCTTTTTTGACGATTACCGCAAGGTGGTGCGTAAAGATCCTAAAGGGCTTATCGCTCGCTGGAAATACGCATTGCAATCAATCGCAGCACTAGTTGTTGCCATTGTTTTGTATGTTACCGCGCAAACGCCAGGTGAAACTCAGCTAGTGGTGCCTTTCTTTAAAGAAGTCATGCCTCAGCTTGGTTTTATGTTCATCGTTCTAGCCTACTTCACCATTGTTGGTGCCAGTAACGCGGTTAACTTAACCGACGGCTTAGACGGCTTGGCCATTATGCCAACTGTGATGGTAGCGGGTGCATTTGCGCTGATTGCTTACCTATCGGGTCACGTTGAGTTCGCGCAATATTTGAATATTCCGCACCTGCCGCTAGCCAGTGAGCTCGTGATTGTATGTACCGCTATGGTGGGCGCAGGTTTGGGCTTTTTATGGTTTAACACATACCCAGCGCAAATGTTTATGGGTGATGTGGGCTCACTTGCGCTAGGTGCTGCGTTAGGTGCTATCGCGATTTTAGTGCGTCAAGAGATCCTACTGGTGATCATGGGCGGCGTATTCGTCATGGAAACTGTGTCGGTGATTTTGCAGGTCGGTTCATACAAGCTGCGCGGGCAGCGTATTTTCCGTATGGCACCAATTCATCACCATTATGAATTAAAAGGCTGGCCAGAGCCGCGAGTGATTGTGCGTTTTTGGATTATTTCATTGTTCCTAGTATTGCTAGGACTAGCGACTTTAAAACTAAGGTAACTAAGCATGCAGGGTGGTTATTCACACATTGTATTAGGCCTAGGCGCGACGGGACTTTCCGTGGTGCGCTACCTTGTGTCGCAAGGTATCAAACCGCTGGTGATGGACTCAAGACGCAATCCTCCTGGAGCTGAGCAGTTAGCGACAGAGTTTGCTGATGTTGAGCTGTTAACTGGCGGTTTTGACTGCCGTCATTTAGTGCAAGCTAGCCAGGTGATTGTTAGCCCTGGTATTGCCCTTGATACGCCAGAAGTGAGAGCTGTGCTCGATATGGGCATCGAAGTTATTGGTGACATCGAGTTATTTGCCCGCGATGTGGCAAAAAACGGTGGCTGCGTAATTGGTATTACTGGCTCAAATGGTAAGTCTACCGTGACAACCCTGGTGCGAGATATGCTAGTTGAAGGTGGCAAGAAAGCGGTAATGGGCGGCAATATTGGCACGCCAGCGCTTGACCTACTCAACCAAGGTGCAGATTGTTATGTGCTGGAGTTATCAAGCTTTCAGCTTGAGACCACACACTCTTTATGTTGCACCTCAGCGGTTTGCTTGAATATCAGTGAAGATCACATGGATCGTTACAGTGATATTAATGCTTATCGCGATGCCAAGTTACGTTTGTATCCTCAATCCCGTTATATCCTGTTTAATCGCGACGATGAGCTAACCAAGCCCGATGAGCCGATGAACCAAAACAGTTTTGGTTTACAAGCGCCGGAAGAAGACGAGTGGGGCGTGATTGATGGCAAAATTTACCACTGTACCAGCGAAATTATGCCGCTGGACGAAATAGGCTTGATTGGTACTCACAATCATATGAATGTGATGGCGTCGATGGCGTTAGTGGAAGCTTGTGGCGTAGACAGAGATGCCATGATCGCCGTGGCTAAACGCTTTAAAGGCTTACCGCATCGCTGTGAGTTGGTGGCTGAGAAAAACGGCGTGTATTACATCAATGATTCAAAAGCGACCAATGTCGGTGCGACGGTTGCCGCCATTGAGGGCTTTGATTCTCATTTAGGTGATATCTACCTGATCGCTGGTGGAGACGGAAAAGGCGCTGACTTTACGCCGTTGCAACCAGTGTTAGATCAAGTGTCACAGCTTATCACGCTAGGTAAAGACGGCGACAAAATTGCCAAACTTAAGCAAGGCACAGTGCAAGTTAAAACCATGGCTCAGGCGGTGGAGCATGCTGCTGAAGAAGCCATGTCTGGTGACATAGTCATTCTATCGCCAGCGTGTGCCAGCTTAGATATGTATAGCAATTTTATGGCCAGAGGTCAGGATTTTTCTCAATGCGTGGAGCATATTGGCGATGGCGAAGTCTGAGCAACAGCTGAGCTTGTTCAAACAGGGCTTTAAGTGGTCCTGGCCTTCGTTATTAGGAGAAGATAAATCTGCCGGGATGCAGCTGTATGACCGCAGCTTTTTAGTTGCGATCATCGCACTAATGGGATTTGGCTTTGTGATGGTGATGTCGGCCTCGATGCCGGAGGCGGTGAAGTTAACTGACAATCCATTTCACTTTATTTACCGTCATATCTTTTACTTAGCAGGATGTGTGGTGATTGCAGGGGCGGTGCTTAGTGTACCGGTAAAAACCTGGGAGCGTCACAGTGGCACCATGATGCTAGTGGTGCTGCTAATGCTTATCGCGGTGCTGGTGGTGGGTACCACAGTAAATGGTGCTAGGCGTTGGCTAACCATTGGCCCGATACGCATTCAGGTCGCTGAAATTGCTAAGTTCGTATTTATTGTTTACATCGCAGGATATTTGGTTCGCCGTTATGGTGAGTTGATGGACAACAAAAAAGGCTTTTTGAAACCCATTGGTGTTTACGCCTTATTTGCGATTTTGATTCTGGCGCAGCCGGATCTCGGCACGGTTGTGGTGTTGTTTGTCTGCACCGTGAGTTTAATGTTTTTAGCTGGTGGTAAACTGTCGCACTTTTTTGTGTTGATGTTAGTAGGTATCGCCAGTTTTGTGTTGCTGGTATTGCTGGAGCCATACAGGGTTCGACGAGTGACCTCGTTTATGGACCCTTGGGAAGACCCATTTGGCAGCGGTTATCAGCTAACTCAGTCATTGATGGCCTATGGCCGTGGTGACTGGTTCGGCCAAGGCTTAGGTAACAGCATTCAGAAGCTTGCCTATTTGCCTGAGGCGCATACCGACTTTATCTTCGCGGTAATTGGTGAAGAGTTGGGATTTGTCGGCATTATTGCCGTGTTGAGTCTGATATTTTTTGTCGCGATCCGCGCCATTCGGTTAGGCAATTTGTGTCTTAATGCCCAGCGACCATTCGATGGTTACATTGCCTATGGCGTAGGTGTGTGGATTTGTTTTCAGACGGTGGTTAACGTTGGTGCCAGCATTGGCATGTTGCCAACTAAAGGATTAACCCTGCCGTTTGTGAGTTATGGAGGCAGTAGTTTGTGGGTAATGACTGCTGCCGTGATGTTATTAGTACGAATTGATCACGAAAGACGTTTGAGTTTAATTCAGGCTGTTCAGGGGAGAATTAAACCATGAGTTCAGTGGCAACAACCAATGCCCCAAAGTTGTTAGTGATGGCTGGTGGAACCGGCGGTCATGTGTTCCCGGCGTTAGCGGTTGCTAAGCACCTAGCCGACAAAGGTTGGCAGGTACGCTGGTTAGGTACCAAGGACAGAATGGAAGCGAGGCTAGTGCCTCAATACGGTTTTGATATCGACTTTATTGATATTAAAGGTGTTCGCGGTAATGGCTTGCTACGAAAGCTAGCCGCACCCGTAAAAATTATCCGCTCAATCATGCAAGCAAAAGCGGTGATTAACGAGTTTAAGCCAGATGTAGTGTTAGGCATGGGCGGCTTTGCTAGTGGACCTGGTGGTGTAGCCGCAAAATTGTCTGGCATACCTGTAGTGCTACATGAACAGAACGCGATACCAGGCTTGACCAACAAGTTGCTGTCAAAAATTGCCCGTAAAGTTCTGTGCGCATTTCCGCAGACATTTGATGCCTCGGTAAGCAATGTTGAGGTGGTTGGCAACCCAATTCGTCAGGAGTTAGTGAACTTAGGCGAGCAAAAGCAAATTAGCGCTGATGAAGAGCTAAAAGTGCTCGTGGTAGGTGGCAGTTTAGGGGCGAAAGTACTTAACGATACCATGCCCGATGCCATTGCAAAGCTAAGTGTTAATCACACGGTGACTGTGTGGCATCAGGTTGGCAAAAATAACCTTGATAGCGTGAAAGAGCGTTATCAACAACTAGGACAGTTAGCTGCGGTTAATGCCGCTGAGTTTATTGATGATATGGAAGCGGCTTACCGTTGGGCTGACGTGGTGGTTTGCCGATCAGGTGCACTGACGGTATCTGAGCTTGCCGCTGTAGGGCTGCCAAGCATCTTAGTGCCATATCCACATGCAGTGGACGATCATCAAACTAAAAATGCTGCGGTGTTATTGGATGCTGGCGCCAGCTTTTTAATGCCGCAGGGCGAGCTGAGTGCAGACAGCCTGGCTGAAAAACTCACTCAGCTTGCAGCAGATAGAAATGAATTAGCCCAGATGGGGCAAAAAGCGCGACAAGTTGCCGTCGTTGATGCAACTCAAAGAGTAGCAGACGTATGCAGCATGCTTGCGAGCAAGGGTTGAAATGACTAAAGCAGAGAAGTACGCACAATTACGCACCATGATCCCTGAAATGAGACGGATCAAGCGCATTCACTTTGTTGGCATCGGCGGTGCTGGCATGGGCGGTATTGCCGAGGTGTTATTGAACGAAGGTTATCAAGTCAGTGGCTCTGACATTGCGCAAAACACTGTAACAGACCGCCTTGCTCATTTTGGGGCGAGCGTGATCATTGGTCATCACGCCCAAAGCGTAAATGATGTTGACGTTGTGGTGGTATCAACCGCGATTGATGAACAAAACCCTGAGATTATTGCTGCCAAAGAGCTACGCATACCTATCGTGCGCCGCGCAGAAATGCTGGCGGAGTTAATGCGCTATCGTCACGGTGTCGCAGTTGCTGGCACCCATGGCAAAACCACCACAACTAGCTTGATTGCCAGTGTTTATGGGCAAGCAGAGAAAGACCCAACGTTTGTGATTGGCGGTTTGCTTAACAGTGCGGGCACCAATGCTCGCCTAGGTACCAGTCGTTATTTGATTGCCGAAGCCGATGAAAGTGATGCTAGCTTTTTGCATCTGCAGCCAATGGTTAGCGTGATCACCAATATAGAAGCTGACCACATGGACACTTACGGTGGTGACTTTGAGGTCTTGAAAACCACCTTTGTCGACTTCTTGCAAAACCTGCCGTTTTACGGCGTTGCTGTGATGTGTATTGACGACGAGGTGATCCGCGAGATCATGCCGCGTGTTGGGCGTCAAATAGTAACTTACGGTTTTAGTAATGACGCCGACGTACAAGCTATCGACTTTAAGCAAAACGGTCATCAATCAAGCTTTACCGTTAAGCGTAAAGGTAAAGCTGATTTGGCGATTAGCTTGAACTTACCAGGGGCGCACAATGTGCTTAATGCGCTAGCGACGATTGCGGTAGCGACTGAAGATGAAATTGACGACCAAGCCATTGTGAATGCTCTGGCAAGTTTTGAAGGCATTGGTCGCCGCTTCCAGCATTTAGGTGAATTTGCCACAGATAACGGTAATGTCATGTTGGTCGATGATTATGGTCATCATCCAACTGAGGTTGCAGCAACCATTAAAGCAGCGCGCGCAGGTTGGCCAGACAAACGTTTGGTAATGGCATATCAGCCGCATCGCTATAGCCGCACCCGCGATTTGTATGAAGACTTTGTAGAAGTGTTGTCACAAGTGGACTGCTTGGTTTTGCTAGATGTATACGCAGCTGGTGAAACTGCTATTCCTGGCGCAGATGGCCGCGCGTTATGTCGCTCTATCCGAGCTCGTGGCCAGTTAGACCCTGTGTTTGTGTCAAGCCCTGAACAGCTTGCTAGCGTACTGCCGGATGTGCTGCAAGAAGGAGATCTATTGATCACTCAGGGTGCAGGTAATATTGGCGCTTTATCGAAAGAACTAGCAACAACATGCTTAGGTTTTGATTTAGCAAATAAAACTAATGGAACTGATTGATATTTAGACGATTAATAATCCGCTAAATGTCACTTTAATAGTGAGAAAATGGCCGATATAATGGCCGATTTCCTCACCGGAAATTAGATTCGTAACATGGAGAGGCTTTAAGTTGTCGCGAAACAAGAAAAAGCGTCAATTTACCCAAACATTAAAACAGGTGAATTGGTACCTGTGTTTCGGATTATTGTTTTTATTCAGTGTGTTATTTGGTGTTGCTTGGGCTGCTTATTCATTACATGAACTCTTGAATGATGCAGACGCACTGCCAATTGAAGCGGTTGCAGTTAAAGGGGAGCGTAAGTTCACCACAGATGAAGAAATTCAGCTGGCGCTGCAATCAATGCTTGAAGATAGCTTTTTTAGTGCTGATGTAATGGATGTGCAGCGAGCGTTAGAAGGTTTGCCTTGGGTATATCATGCGTCTGTAAGACGTGAATGGCCTGCAAAGTTTAAGGTGACACTACAAGAGCAACAAGCTGCAGCACACTGGAATGGCGAGTCTTGGGTGAATGTTAATGGCGAGGTATTTGACGCATTAGCACACCCAGAAGTTGAGCGCTTACCTTTGCTACAAGGGCCAGAGGATTCAGCTAAAGAAGTGTTAACTGCTTATCAGCAACTAAACGAGTTATTAAGTATAAATGGTTTTAAGTTAGCCAGTTTGCATTTAAGCCCACGTCATGCTTGGTTTGCAGAGCTTGAAAATGGCATCAAGATTGAGCTTGGGCGCGAAGACAAAATGTCGCGTATTCAGCGTTTTATTAATGTGTATCCAACGCTGAAACAGGCTGATAAAACGATAGAAAAGATAGACTTGAGATATGATACCGGGTTTGCGGTAGCTTGGCAGAAAACCAATAAAGAGAGTCGATAATAAATGACCAAGAATCTGGAAAAAAACCTGATTGTGGGGTTAGACATAGGCACATCTAAGGTCGCGGTGATCATAGGTGAAGTGCTGCCTGACGGCGAAATTAGTGTTATCGGCCTTGGCAACCATCCGTCTCGTGGTATGGACAAGGGCGGGGTCAACGACCTCGACTCAATCGTAAAAAGTGTCCAACGCGCATTAGATCAAGCCGAGCTAATGGCTGATTGTCAGGTGGCGTCGGTTTATTTGAGTATCTCAGGTAAGCATATTGCCTGTCAGAATGAAAATGGCATGGTGTCGATTAACGACGAAGAAGTAACACAGGAAGACGTGGACAACGTTATCCACACAGCGCAGTCGGTGAAGATCCCAACTGAGCGTCGAATTCTGCATGTGTTACCTCAGGAATATTCGATTGACGTGCAAGATGGTATTAAGAGTCCTATTGGAATGTCTGGCATGCGTATGGAGGCTAAAGCCCATATCGTTACTTGTGCCAATGACATGGCAAAGAACATCACCAAGAGCGTAGAGCGCTGCGGCTTAACCGTAGATGGCTTAGTGTTCTCAGGTATTGCGTCGGCAGATGCGGTACTGACTAGTGATGAAAAAGACCTAGGTGTGTGTTTGGTTGATATTGGTGGTGGCACCACAGATGTGGTGGTTTATACCGGTGGTGCACTGCGTCATTGCGCGGTGATCCCAGTTGCTGGTAATCAGGTTACCAGTGATATAGCCAAGATTTTTAGAACGCCACAGCCAAATGCTGAACAGATTAAAGTGCAGTTTGCGAGTGCGCGCAGTAATCGCGTCAGCAGAGAAGAAAGCATTGAAGTACCTTCAGTGGGTGGTCGTCCGTCGCGCAGCATGTCGCGTCATACGCTAGCTGAGGTGGTTGAACCACGTTATCAGGAGTTGTTCGAGTTAATTCTAAAACAACTTAGAGAACACGGGTTAGAAGAACAAGTTGCAGCAGGGATAGTATTAACCGGCGGTACATCATCGATTGATGGTGCGGTTGATATTGCTGAAGCAACCTTTGGTATGCCTGTTCGTGTGGCATCACCATTACCCATTAAAGGGTTATATGAATATGTAGAGCAGCCAATTTATGCCACAGGTATTGGTTTGCTGCGCTACGGGGCGGGCAAGGTTATCGAGCGTCAGTTTGAAAGACCAGACCGTCAAGGGGTTACCAGCTTTTTCAGCAGGGCAAAAAGCTGGTTCAAGGGTGAATTTTAATAACGCATATATACGGAGATCAGACAATGTTTGAGATCATGGACACTCATTCAGACGAAGCGGTGATTAAGGTCATCGGCGTCGGTGGCGGCGGCGGTAACGCTGTTGAGCATATGGTGAAACACAGCATCGAAGGTGTTGAGTTTATCGTTACCAATACAGACGCACAGGCATTGCGTAAATCAAGCGCAGGGTCAACCATTCAGCTTGGTCGTGATGTGACTAAAGGGCTTGGCGCTGGTGCAAACCCAGAGGTGGGTCGTCAAGCTGCTGAAGAAGACAAAGAAAACATCCGCTCGGCCATTAAAGGCTCAGACATGGTATTTATCGCAGCTGGTATGGGCGGTGGTACAGGTACCGGTGCTGCGCCAGTTGTCGCTGAGATTGCCAAAGAAGAAGGTATTTTAACGGTTGCGGTTGTGACTAAGCCCTTCCCTTTTGAAGGCAAAAAGCGTATGACGTTTGCTGACCAGGGTATTGACCAGTTAGCTAAGCATGTTGACTCGCTTATTACCATTCCAAACGAAAAGCTACTTAAAGTACTTGGCCGTGGCACGTCGTTGCTAGATGCATTTGCTGCAGCTAACAACGTGTTACTTGGCGCAGTGCAAGGTATTGCCGAGCTTATTACTCGCCCAGGTCTTATCAACGTCGACTTTGCAGACGTTAAAACTGTGATGTCAGAAATGGGTAATGCCATGATGGGTACCGGTGTTGCAACCGGTGACGATCGCGCTGAAGAAGCGGCTGAAGCTGCTGTGGCAAGTCCGCTACTTGAAGATATTGATCTAGCTGGTGCGCGCGGCGTATTGGTGAACATCACTGCAGGTATGGATATTAGCATTGAAGAGCTTGAAACTGTGGGTAACCACGTTAAGGCTTACGCATCTGATAACGCAACTGTTGTTGTGGGTGCGGTTATCGACCCTGAAATGAGCGAAGAGCTACGTGTAACTGTGGTAGCGACTGGTATCGGCGCTGAGAAAAAGCCTGATATCCAACTCGTTACGCCAAAGCCAGCTGTTGCACCTCGTCCAGAGCCTGTTGCAATTGAACCTGCACCAGCGCCAGTTGTCGAAGCTAAAGAAGAAGTTGCACCAGCGCCAACGGGTGGTTTTACTGCTGGTGGTAACACTGCAGCACAAACAGCGACAGATTCGCGCACTGATAATGACTATTTAGATATTCCTGCATTTTTACGTAAGCAAGCAGACTAATTACGTCTGCTTGGCTAATTTAGTGACGTAAATGAGATGTTGTGGAGTATGGGTGTGATTTGTTAGCGCCCTCACGTAATAACGACAATAAAAGGCTATTTTTTTGTGAATGGCTTAACTTGTGGTAGCATACGTGTCCAGCTCTGCACGCTGTATTGCAAATTAAAGTGCATCTAATTGTTTATTAAGAAATTTAACGGGTAGCTGAATGATTTTTCAAAGAACTGTTCAAAAAATGGTAAAGAGTACTGGTGTCGGATTGCATTCTGGCAACAAGGTGACTCTGAGCATTTTGCCCGCGCCAGCGAATACCGGCATCATATTGAAACGTACCGACCTTGACCCTGTAGTGTCCATCCCTGCAAAGGCTCATTTAGTGCGTGAAACGACTATGTGTACAGCACTAGTTAATGATGAGGGCGTGCGAATTTCAACTATCGAGCATTTATTTGCTGCACTCGCGGGCCTTGGCATTGATAACGCTGTTATCGAAGTTGATGCGCCTGAAATTCCGATTATGGATGGTAGTGCAAGCCCGTTTGTATTCTTATTGCAAAGTGCGGGTATTAAAGAGCAAGCAGCGCCAAAGAAATACCTGAAAATTACCAAGCCTATTCGCGTTGAAGACGGCGATAAGTGGGCTGAGCTTAAGCCATTTAAAGGCTTTAAAGTTGACTTCAAGATTGATTTCAATCACCCAGAAATCTCTCGTAGCCAGCAGCATATGGTAATGGATTTCTCAACATCTGCATTCGTGAAAGACATTAGCCGTGCCAGAACCTTTGGTTTTATGCGCGACATTGAATACCTACGTGCCAACAACTTAGCACTAGGTGGCAGCATGGAAAATGCAGTTGTGCTTGACGAATATCGTGTCCTTAACCCTGATGGACTGCGTTATGACGATGAGTTCGTTAAGCACAAAATTCTAGATGCGTTTGGTGATTTATATGTCGCAGGCCACGCCATTGTTGGTGAGTTCTGCGCATTTAAAACTGGCCATGCATTAAATAACCAATTGGTTCGAGCTGTACTTGCGCAGCAAGATGCGTGGGAGCTTGTTAGCTTCGATACCGAAGCAGAGGTACCAGTTAGCTTTATGGTACCAGGCGCCGTAGGCGCTTAAGTTAACGATTTTGCCTATTACGGCTGGCTAATGCAGCCAGCCGTTTTAGTTTTTCACCGAGAGTTCCTTCAACCTGATCTGCCAAAGCTTCAATATGTTCTGCTGATTGTGAGCTGATTTTAGATTGATTAACGGTGGTGGGTCTTGCAGCAATTGCTAATCGAGGATTTATTTTTACCTCAATAGCGGTTAGCATCGGTAGAGTTTCAGCCTGAAGTTGTCGTAGTAGTTTAGGCTTTTGAAAATTGATCCTTGATGCCCAGGCAGCCGAGGACGTTTCAATAACAAGAACATCCTGGCGAAGGTTAGCCACACGTAGCTGATCTGCCACAGGACCACTGACAGCCTGTTTTACATAGTGATTTAGGTTAGCCAGTAGTTCTGCTTTCTCAGCTAGCCCAGGAATTTCATCTGCCTGATGAATGATGCTGCTGAGGTCTTGAGGGAGCTTTTTCATATGATAATTAAATGGCTAAAATAGGCTATGAGTGTAACAGTTTTTATTCAAGGTCGGAATGGCGTCACCCGTTGGCAGCCTGGTAAGCGATGGTTTTTACTTCCACTAATGTTAATGGTGGCAGGTACCGGCCTATATCAATACAGCGAAGACCGCTTCGCCCAGCAACAAGCTCAAGTTGACGAAAATGAACAACTACGCGAGCAACATAAGCAGCAAGTTGTTGAGCTTAAATCTGCAACAGAATCCCAGCTGGCATTACTGGTCACTCATGTGGCGCAGTTGCAAGCACAAATTACCCGCCTAGAAGCATTAGGTCAGCAAGTGGCTGACAATAACCTAATGGCTGACCAGTTCGATTTTTCCGAGCAAGCTGGTGTGGGTGGTTTGAATGACATTGGTCGTAATATTGAACTTAATCAATTGATCGATGATATGAATTCTTTGGCTTCAAGAATTGATAATAATAGTATGCAATTATCTCTACTTGAAACCGTCTCCTCTAATCTCCATATAGATAAAGAGCGATACATTTCAGGGCGGCCGATCACCAAAGGTTGGTTATCGTCTGCCTATGGTTTACGTAATGATCCTTTCACAGGCAGAAGAACGATGCACAAAGGCATCGACTTTGCTGGCAGTGAAGGCGCTGATGTAGTTGCTACTGCCGCAGGGGTGGTAACTTGGTCAGGAAGTATGTTTGGTTATGGCGAGTTAGTCGAAATTGATCATGGCAATGGTCTGCGAACTCGGTATGGACACAATAAAGCTTTGTCAGTAAACGTTGGCGATGTCGTTGCCAAAGGCGACATTATTGCCAGTATGGGTAGTACAGGCAGGTCAACAGGCCCGCATGTGCATTACGAGGTATTACGAAAAGGACAACAAATTGACCCGAGTAAATTTGTTTATCGTAAAGCCAGTTTATAAATTCGGTTATTGCGCTTAGCGCCAAACCAGCAAGAGAAAAGTGATTAAGATGTTAGGTAAATTACTGACAAAAGTATTTGGAAGTCGCAACGACCGTACCTTGAAAAGCCTTGGCAAGGTTGTCAAAAAGATCAATGCCCTAGAAGCTGAATACGAGCAATATTCTGACGAACAACTAAAAGCGAAAACAGCAGAATTCCGCGAGCGTATTGGAGCTGGTGAATCATTGGATGCGATTATGGCAGAAGCCTTCGCAACCGTGCGTGAAGCATCTAAGCGTGTATTTGAAATGCGTCATTTTGACGTGCAGTTACTTGGTGGCATGGTACTCGATAGTAACCGTATCGCCGAAATGCGCACCGGTGAAGGTAAAACCCTAACAGCTACCTTACCTGCGTATTTAAATGGTTTAACAGGTAAAGGCGTTCATATTATTACCGTGAACGATTACCTAGCGCGTCGTGATGCTGAAAATAATCGTCCTCTATTTGAGTTCCTTGGTTTAAGCGTAGGTATTAACGTTGCTGGTCTTGGCCAAGCTGAGAAGAAAGAAGCTTACGGCTCAGACATTACTTACGGTACCAACAATGAATTTGGTTTCGATTATCTGCGCGACAACATGGCGTTTTCACCGCAAGAGCGAGTGCAGCGTCCACTACACTACGCACTAATCGATGAAGTTGACTCGATTCTTATCGATGAAGCTCGTACTCCGCTTATTATTTCTGGTGCTGCAGAAGATAGCTCTGAACTCTACATTAAGGTCAACACCTTAATTCCAAGCCTGATCCGCCAAGATAAAGAAGACACTGAAGATTATGTTGGCGAAGGTGACTTCACTGTTGATGAAAAAGCAAAACAGGTTCATTTAACTGAGCGCGGCCAAGAAAAGGTTGAAGCACTGTTAGTTGAGCGTGAGATGTTATCTGAAGACGACTCGCTATACTCGGCTTCTAATATTTCACTACTGCATCACGTATATGCAGCGCTTCGTGCTCACACCTTATTCGAGCGTGACGTTGATTACATCATTCAAGACGGTGACGTTGTAATTGTTGATGAGCACACAGGTCGTACTATGCCTGGTCGTCGCTGGTCAGAAGGTTTACACCAGGCCGTAGAAGCCAAAGAAGGTGTCAACATTCAAAATGAAAACCAAACGCTAGCTTCCATTACCTTCCAGAATTACTTCCGTCAATACGAGAAGTTAGCGGGTATGACAGGTACTGCAGACACTGAAGCGTTTGAGTTCCAGCACATCTATGGTCTAGATACAGTTGTTGTTCCAACTAACCGCCCTATGGTTAGGGATGACATGGCTGACTTGGTTTACCTAACTGCAGGTGAGAAATATCAAGCCATCATCAAAGACATCCAAGGTTGTCGTGAGCGTGGTCAGCCTGTACTTGTTGGTACCGTGTCGATTGAGCAATCAGAATTGCTGGCGACGTTACTAAAGCAAGCCAAGATCCCTCATAACGTACTTAATGCCAAGTTCCATGAAAAAGAAGCTGACATCGTCGCCCAAGCCGGCCGTTTAGGTGCAGTGACTATTGCAACTAACATGGCAGGTCGTGGTACCGATATCGTGTTAGGTGGTAACTGGAATATGGAAGTGGCAGCACTTCAAGAACCAACTGACGAGCAAATCGCTAAGATCAAAGCTGATTGGCAAATCCGTCATGATGAGGTGGTTGCTGCAGGTGGTCTACACATTCTTGGTACAGAGCGTCATGAATCTCGCCGTATCGATAACCAGCTACGTGGTCGTGCTGGTCGTCAAGGTGATGCAGGTTCATCTCGTTTTTACTTGTCGATGGAAGATAGCTTAATGCGTATCTTCGCCTCTGAGCGCGTATCTGGCATGATGAAAAAGCTAGGTATGGAAGAAGGTGAAGCGATTGAGCATCCATGGGTATCGCGTGCAATTGAAAACGCGCAACGTAAAGTAGAGCAACGTAACTTCGATATCCGTAAGCAATTACTTGAGTACGACGATGTTGCTAACGATCAACGCCAAGTTGTGTACTCACAGCGTAATGAGCTGATGGACACAGATAGCATCGAAGATACTATCCGTAACATTGAGCAAGATGTGATTACTAGCACCATCGATCAGTACATTCCGCCGCAATCTGTTGAAGAGCTATGGGACGTGGAAGGTCTAGAGCAACGTCTGCAAAATGAGTTTAACATTGCACTACCTGTAAAAGACTGGTTAGAGAAAGAAGACGATCTTCACGAAGAGACCTTACGTGAGCGTATTCTTGAAGCTTGGACGACTTCTTACAAAGCTAAAGAAGAAATGGTTGGCGAGCAGGTTCTACGTCAATTCGAAAAAGCTGTCATGTTGCAAACGTTAGATGGTCTTTGGAAAGAGCACTTATCTGCAATGGATCATCTACGCCAAGGTATCCACTTACGTGGTTACGCGCAAAAGAACCCTAAGCAAGAATATAAGCGTGAATCTTTTGAACTATTCCAGCAAATGCTAGAAAGCCTTAAGCATGACGTGATCAGTATTCTGTCTAAGGTACAAGTTCAAGCTCAGTCAGATGTTGATGAAATGGAGCAGCGTCGCCGCGAAGAGCAAGAGAAGATCCAGCGTGACTACCAACATGCAGCCGCTCAAGCGTTAGCTGAAGGTGAAGATACGGTTCCTCAAGGTCCACGCACTGTGGTGCGCGATGGACAGAAAGTTGGTCGTAATGATCCTTGTCCTTGTGGTTCTGGTAAGAAGTATAAGCAATGCCACGGCAAGCTATCTTAATCTGCAAGACATAAACCATTTAAAAGCAGCGCTCAGGCGCTGTTTTTTTGTATCTAAGTTAAGCCGAAGATCCCGAGGTAATGTATTAGGCACTACATTAGGCTCTCTCTTAGTTATTCATTTGCCCGAAAAACGTATAAATTTTTGACTGGTGTGGATAAGTTTGGGGGTAACTGGTGAGCTAAATGTGCGTATATAGGCACTTTTCAATTAATTCATAAAAAAGCGAAAATTTTCTTAAAAAGGGCTTGCGCGCCAATTAAAACCCCCTATAATGCGCACCCACTGACACGGCGAAGCAGCAAACATTAAGCGATAAGCTTAGTAAGCGCAGCTAGCCTGACAGCTTGGTTTGAGCGGTAACTAACCACTTAAATCAAGAGCGAAAAGAAAGTTTGAAAAAACGCTTGACGCTCACAAGGGAATGCGTAAAATACGCAGCCCTGACCACTTAAACGGTCAACGCTCTTTAACAATTTATCAAGTAATCTGTGTGGACATTCACAGAGCGTTAAATTCGACAGATTCATCTTTTGATGAGTCACAAAATTTAAAACTCATTGATGTTCATACGACACAAGTTAATTTGAATTGTTCATTCAATTTAAATTGACGCATGACAGTAGAATTCATTGAGTCAGTTCTTTCTATTTTATAGAGAGTGACTGTAAAAACTTTTAATTGAAGAGTTTGATCATGGCTCAGATTGAACGCTGGCGGCAGGCCTAACACATGCAAGTCGAGCGGAAACGAGTTATCTGAACCTTCGGGGGACGATAACGGCGTCGAGCGGCGGACGGGTGAGTAATGCCTAGGGATCTGCCCAGTCGAGGGGGATAACAGTTGGAAACGACTGCTAATACCGCATACGCCCTACGGGGGAAAGGAGGGGACCTTCGGGCCTTTCGCGATTGGATGAACCTAGGTGGGATTAGCTAGTTGGTGAGGTAATGGCTCACCAAGGCAACGATCCCTAGCTGTTCTGAGAGGATGATCAGCCACACTGGGACTGAGACACGGCCCAGACTCCTACGGGAGGCAGCAGTGGGGAATATTGCACAATGGGGGAAACCCTGATGCAGCCATGCCGCGTGTGTGAAGAAGGCCCTAGGGTTGTAAAGCACTTTCAGCGAGGAGGAAAGGTTAGTGGTTAATACCTGCTAGCTGTGACGTTACTCGCAGAAGAAGGACCGGCTAACTCCGTGCCAGCAGCCGCGGTAATACGGAGGGTCCGAGCGTTAATCGGAATTACTGGGCGTAAAGCGTACGCAGGCGGTTCGTTAAGCCAGATGTGAAAGCCCCGGGCTCAACCTGGGAATTGCATTTGGAACTGGCGAACTAGAGTCTTGTAGAGGGAGGTAGAATTTCAGGTGTAGCGGTGAAATGCGTAGAGATCTGAAGGAATACCGGTGGCGAAGGCGGCCTCCTGGACAAAGACTGACGCTCATGTACGAAAGCGTGGGGAGCAAACGGGATTAGATACCCCGGTAGTCCACGCCGTAAACGATGTCTACTCGGAGTTTGGTGTCTTGAACACTGGGCTCTCAAGCTAACGCATTAAGTAGACCGCCTGGGGAGTACGGCCGCAAGGTTAAAACTCAAATGAATTGACGGGGGCCCGCACAAGCGGTGGAGCATGTGGTTTAATTCGATGCAACGCGAAGAACCTTACCTACTCTTGACATCCAGAGAACTTTCCAGAGATGGATTGGTGCCTTCGGGAACTCTGAGACAGGTGCTGCATGGCTGTCGTCAGCTCGTGTTGTGAAATGTTGGGTTAAGTCCCGCAACGAGCGCAACCCTTATCCTTATTTGCCAGCACTTCGGGTGGGAACTTTAGGGAGACTGCCGGTGATAA
>NZ_CP036200.1:2812500-2815000 GCF_004295345.1 Shewanella maritima
CCGCTTCATGCGCTTACGTAGCGCGGAGAACTTGTTCGAAGCTGGTCATTTCCGGATGCCTAAAATACGAAATAGCCCTAGCACGAAGTGTTGGGGCTTTTTGTATGTTCAGCTTTTGAAAGATTACTCTCACATGCGAAATAAAAAGCCCAAATGTAGCGCGGAGAGCTCGTTCGCAGCGGGCTACTTTCAGACGCTTTCGCGTTGGGCAATGTAAACTTTGACATTGTTTCATATCAATGTCATTGAGGTTAGGTGAACTACATTTCTAATGTAGGTATGAATTTCTACCTAGATATATGTTGATAATTGCCCCCTGTAAAGCCAATACTCCTGTATTAGTCTAATTGTAGCCTTTTATGGTGCATGTTGAATCCGCCATTCCCACGAAGTCGGGTGCTAGTCGATGACACTTCAATCAATATAGTTAGTTGAGTTAACTTTGGTGAGCGCGGACACATGGCATTGTTACGCATTCATGCACGCCACTATAGGCTTAGCTCAGCTTAATATTGTTGTAAATAGTTAGAGAGGGACTGAAAACTGCTGGTGATAGTTCTATTTTTTGATTTGTTCTCTATTCGCAGCAAGTGCATTTAAAGCCAACGTGAATGTGTTGATGATTCGTTCGTAATTGTATCGGCTCGGCTCCGATCATTCAGCGTTTACTTAGCCTCACTTTCGGTATCCCCTTTCGTTTTTCTAGTATAAATTTAGAGGCCCACTTAGTTAGTAGGTTCTCTCGCAACACTTAAATCGCGTTGCTTTGGCATTAGCCGCAGTTCTTACACATAAAAAGGTTGCTTGAACCATTCAATACTTAATTGTTTTTGTCGGTTTCTAATCGTTTGAGTTGTTATTCTCGGGAGTTAGGGGCGTAGCGATGATTTAGGTGCTCATGCTTGCTTTTGTAACTCGGCACTTAATTAAACTAAGTAGCTCTGGTGTTTGTGGATAACTCTGTGGAGTATCGGTAATTAAAATGTGCCTAATCCAGGTATAAAAATTAAATGCAAAAAACTTCAAAAAAGCCCTTGCGCAAAAATCTAAGCTCCCTATAATGCGCTCCCACTGACACGGCGCAGCGGCCAACACGAGGTGTAGGCAGCAAGCATGACAGTTTGATTTGAAGGCATTTAAGCGACTCAAATCAAGGCGAAAAGAAAGTTTGAAAAAACACTTGACGCCGAGATGGGAAAGCGTAGAATACGCAGCCCTGACCCGATGAGCCAAGCGCGAACGGGATGCTCTTTAACAATATGACAAGTATATCTGTGTGGACATTCACAGAGCGTTAAATTCGACAGATTCATCTTTTGATGAGTCACAAAATTTAAAACTCATTGATGTTCATACGACACAAGTTAATTTGAATTGTTCATTCAATTTAAATTGACGCATGACAGTAGAATTCATTGAGTCAGTTCTTTCTATTTTATAGAGAGTGACTGTAAAAACTTTTAATTGAAGAGTTTGATCATGGCTCAGATTGAACGCTGGCGGCAGGCCTAACACATGCAAGTCGAGCGGAAACGAGTTATCTGAACCTTCGGGGGACGATAACGGCGTCGAGCGGCGGACGGGTGAGTAATGCCTAGGGATCTGCCCAGTCGAGGGGGATAACAGTTGGAAACGACTGCTAATACCGCATACGCCCTACGGGGGAAAGGAGGGGACCTTCGGGCCTTTCGCGATTGGATGAACCTAGGTGGGATTAGCTAGTTGGTGAGGTAATGGCTCACCAAGGCAACGATCCCTAGCTGTTCTGAGAGGATGATCAGCCACACTGGGACTGAGACACGGCCCAGACTCCTACGGGAGGCAGCAGTGGGGAATATTGCACAATGGGGGAAACCCTGATGCAGCCATGCCGCGTGTGTGAAGAAGGCCCTAGGGTTGTAAAGCACTTTCAGCGAGGAGGAAAGGTTAGTGGTTAATACCTGCTAGCTGTGACGTTACTCGCAGAAGAAGGACCGGCTAACTCCGTGCCAGCAGCCGCGGTAATACGGAGGGTCCGAGCGTTAATCGGAATTACTGGGCGTAAAGCGTACGCAGGCGGTTCGTTAAGCCAGATGTGAAAGCCCCGGGCTCAACCTGGGAATTGCATTTGGAACTGGCGAACTAGAGTCTTGTAGAGGGAGGTAGAATTTCAGGTGTAGCGGTGAAATGCGTAGAGATCTGAAGGAATACCGGTGGCGAAGGCGGCCTCCTGGACAAAGACTGACGCTCATGTACGAAAGCGTGGGGAGCAAACGGGATTAGATACCCCGGTAGTCCACGCCGTAAACGATGTCTACTCGGAGTTTGGTGTCTTGAACACTGGGCTCTCAAGCTAACGCATTAAGTAGACCGCCTGGGGAGTACGGCCGCAAGGTTAAAACTCAAATGAATTGACGGGGGCCCGCACAAGCGGTGGAGCATGTGGTTTAATTCGATGCAACGCGAAGAACCTTACCTACTCTTGACATCCAGAGAACTTTCCAGAGATGGATTGGTGCCT
>NZ_CP036200.1:3120000-3282500 GCF_004295345.1 Shewanella maritima
TAATTCTGGGGTGGCTTGGTGAAAACCGCTACTGGGGCGTGTTTGCTATTTTGCTGTTTGTCGTGGCGACGATATATCACTTGTGGATTGAGTATCGCTTTCATCAAAAGAGTGAGTCATTAGTCGAATCCGAGCGACAGCTAAAGCGGCAGGAAGTCGCCCTAGAAAAGTTACAAAGTACAGCCATTATTGGTGAAATTGGTGCTGGCCTTGCTCACGAGATTAACCAGCCAATTGCTGCGATCACCAGTTACAGTGAAGGAGCAAAGATGCGTTTACAGCGCCAGCAGCAGTTAGATATTCCGGATATTTTGCTGTTGCTTGATAAAATTCACAGCCAGTCAAAACGAGCTGGGGAAGTTGTGCACCGTATTCGTAGTTTGCTTAAACGCAGAGAAGCAGTGATGGAAGACGTCAATATCCTAACCTTAGTAGATGAGAGTTTATCTTTGTTGAAACTTGAGCTTGAGCAGCGAGATATTCAGATAAAAACTCATTTTAAAGGCGAGCCGTTTTTCATCACCGGTGACAGAGTTGGTTTATTGCAGGTACTAATAAACCTGATTAAAAACAGCGTAGATGCACTGAGTGATGCTGAGTTTAAAGGCAAGGGAATGATTGAGATTGGCATGCATTTTAAAGCCGAGCAGGTTGACCTTAGCATTAAAGATAATGGCCCAGGGCTAAGTGAGGAGTTTGCCACTCTACTTGCTACCTTTTATACCACTAAAGCAAATGGATTAGGACTTGGCCTAGCAATTTGTCAAGAGGTGGTCAATGAACATGAGGGTGTTCTCTTACTTGCAAATAACACGGATGAACGCGGCTGTAAGGCTCAGATTTCATTGAAAAAGCGCGGCAGCCAGTCTCCTGTTGTAGCCTAGTTTCCCTTCAATAAGTAACGCGTTTGTGAATGAAGTCACAAACGCGATAATACGACGTACGAAATGTGGTTTACCACAATATTCAAGTTCTCATACCTCATTGACAATGAGTTAAGCCTAGAAGTTAACCATAGCTTGGTGTGCTTCTAGAGATTTATGTCAATGGGGAGAGAAAGTATGAAACTTGATCGGCGAACCTTTATTAAAGGAGCAGGAGCGAGCACAGCAGGTTGCATGTTAGCAAGTTTGCCTGGCTCAATCGCGGCGTTAGGTGCGGGGCCTGTAAGCGGCAGCGCTAAGCATGTTGCCAGTATTTGCGAGATGTGCTCGACGCGCTGTCCTATTTCTGCGCGAGTTGTTAACGGGCAAAACGTATCGATTCTTGGTAACGACAAAGCAAAATCATATGGCGGTGCAGTATGTGCCCGCGGCGGTGCTGGCCATAGTTTGCTGTATGACAAGCAGCGCATTGTAAAACCATTAAAGCGAGTCGGTGAGCGCGGCGAAGGCAAATGGCAAGAAATTGATTGGCAAGAAGCCTATGAAACCATTGCTAAGAATCTTAATCGCATTAAACAGCAACACGGTGCTGAGTCGGTTGCTTTCTCGTCAAAATCAGGCTCGTTGTCAAATCACTTCTTTCATCTAGCAAAAGCATTTGGTAGTCCAAATACTTTTACCCACGCAACGACTTGCCCTGGTGGTTATGTGGTTGCTGCCAAGGCCATGTTCGGCTCTAAAGCCAAGCGTGATTTAGGTAACTCAAAATACATTATCAATTTTGGTCATAACCTGTATGAAGGTATCAATATGACCGAAACCCGCGGTTTAATGAAAGCGCAGAGCGACAAGGGTGCCAAGCTAGTGGTATTTGAGCCAAGGTTCTCCATTGTTGCCGATAAGGCTGATGAGTGGTATGCAATTAAGCCAGGCACTGATATTGCTGTAGCTCTGTCAATCTGTCATGTACTCATTCGGGATAATTTGTATGACCGCGAGTTTGTGGAGCAATACGTTGAGGGATTTGACGATTTTGCCAAGGAAGTCGAAGCTTACACACCACAATGGGCTGAAGCGATTTGTGATGTGCCAGCTGAAGATATTCGCCGCATTACTCATGAATTAGCAGCCGCTGCGCCGCATGCGGTTGTCGACTTTGGCCACCGCGCGACATTTACCACCGAAGAGTTTGAGCTGCGCAGAGCGCTGTTTGCGGCCAATGTCCTTATAGGCAATATTGAGCGTAAAGGTGGTCTGTATTTTGGTAAGAAGGCTAAAAATTACAACAAGTTTGCTGGTGAAATGGCTGCACCAGTATTAGCGAAACCAGGGGTGAAAAACTTACCTAAGATTGAAGCTAAGCGCATCGATATGGTCGATGAGCAGTACGCATTGATATGGTCATCTGGCGGTATTTATCAGTCCATTTTAACCGCAGCATTAGAGGCACAGCCTTATCAGCTGCGAGCATGGGTGATGAGTCGTACCAATCCAATGCAAACCATGACAGACAGAGCCAAAGTCGTTGAAGCGCTTAAGGCGATGGAATTTGTGGTTGCCTGTGATGTTTATATTAGTGAGAGCGCAGCCTACGCCGATATCATCTTGCCAGAGTCAACCTATCTCGAGCGTGATGAAGAAATCGCAGATAAATCGGGTAAGAATCCTGCTTATTATGTGCGGCAGCAAGTCGTTGATACCATTGGCGATACCAAGCCAAGTTGGCTGATCTGGCAAGAGTTAGGCCATCAGCTAGGCTTATCGCAATATTTCCCTTGGGAGAACATGCAAACATTGCAGTTGTTCCAAGTTGATAAAGACGCGGCCTTGCTTTCTAAAATCAAGCAAGATGGTTGGGTAAGCTTTGGTAAGCCGCTGATGCTGCGTGAACCTAGCATGGTTAAAGCATTTACTGCGCAATATCCGAATGCAAAACCCGTTGATGCCGATGGCACCTATGCCAGTCAATTATCGTTTAAAACTCCAAGCGGCAAGATTGAGTTGAGCTCAAGTAAAGTGGAGAAAATGGCGCCAGGGCGTGGCGTGATCAAATATCGCGAAGTCACCATGAAAAAAGCTGATGAGTTGTTTTTCATTCAAGGTAAAGTCGCCGTGCATACCAACTCTGCTACTCATAACGTTCCTATGTTGGCGAATTTAATGTCTAACAACGGCGTATGGATCCACCCTGTGACAGCCGGACATTTAAAAATCACCTCTGGCGATAAAGTCCGCATATACAACGACACTGGTAGCGAAGAAGGCCATGCGCTAGTGACTCCGGGCATTCGTCCTGACACGGTTTTTGCTTACATGGGCTTTGGTTCTAAAAACAAAGAGCTGTCTCGTGCTACTGGGCGCGGCGTACATTGCGGCAACTTACTGCCTCATGTTATCTCACCTGTGACAGGTATGAATTTACACACAACCGGCGTCAAAATTGCCAAGCTTTAATCGGAGTTCATTATGACTAAACGTTATGTTCTTGTGCACGATGAAAACAAGTGCATTGGCTGCCAGGCTTGTAATGTCGCCTGTCGAAGCGAAAACAATGTACCTGAGTCGGTGACCCGAATTCAGGTGCGTATTGAAGGGCCTCACGGCAACTTCCCTAACTTACATTTTAAATATAATCGCGTTTCTTGCGAGCAATGTGAAAACGCACCATGCGTTAAAGTATGTCCAACAGGTGCAGCCTATGTGGCGGATGACGGCATAGTTTCGATTAACGAGAAAAAGTGCGTCGGCTGTCTGTATTGCGTGGCTGCATGCCCTTATAAAGTACGCTTTATTAACCCTGATACTAAGGTGCCGGATAAGTGCGATTTTTGTAAGAAAACGCGTCTTGCTCGTGGCGAGTCTCCAGCATGCGTTAGTGTGTGTCCAACCGATGCCCTTTGTTTTGGCGATGCTAACGATCCTCAATCAGAAGTCAGCCAGCTATTGGATACCAAAACCAATTATCAGCAAAAGGCTAATCTGGGTACTCAACCAAGGGTTTACCGTATTCCTAGCCGCAAAGGAGGGATCAAAGCATGAACAATATTTGGGGCTCAATGGAGCAATATGATCCAGTCGTCTGGAACTGGATAATCGCGGTCTATTTATTTATGGCAGGTTTGTCAGCTGGTTCTATGCTGGTGGCGATCGGACTTAAATGGTACAAGCAAAGCCGCGGCTTACCCACAGAAGGTTTACCTGTGGTAAAGGCTGCAGCTGTGATAGCGCCGGTCAGTATCTGTTTAGGTATGGCGTTACTTGTGCTGGATTTAACTAAGCCATTTGAGTTTTATCATATCTTGCTCAATTACAATTTAACCTCGGTAATGGCATGGGGGGTGATAGCGCTTTTGGTCTACATTCCATTAGTGTTTGTATTCGCAGGTTTAGTATTTGAGGAGCCCATTCGTCGCTGCGTGCCGGCACTAAACGGTGTGCTCAAGGTTTGTCGCTCGCTAGAAGGAAGTCTAAATAAGCTCATTTTTGCATTAGCGCTATGTGTTGGTGTGTATACCGGTTTCCTATTGTCGGCGATGATCAGTTATCCAATCCTCAATACCGCGGTGCTGCCAGCGCTGTTTTTAGCTTCGGCGCTATCAGCAGGCTCTGCAGGTAATATTCTGGTTGCTACCTTGTTCTTTAGTAAGAAAGAGTCAGACTGTATTGAGCAGGTGCATCGCATTGAATATCCGGTTGCCTTTAACGAAGCGCTTTGTCTAGTGCTGTTGTTTGTCGGTTTGAATTTTTCTGGCCCTGCAGCACAAGCGGCGACATCAGCAATCACTTCGGGTGCTTGGGCGAGCGTATTTTGGCTAGGAGTGGTTGGTTTGGGGTTAGTGGTTCCTTTAAGTGCGAGTTTATTCGCGCCGCAAAGCTGGAAGCACTCAAAAGGCTTTTTGGTTACGGTATCGTGCAGCACTATTCTAGGGGTATTAGCCCTGAGACACTTTGTAGTGTATGCCGGTCAAAGTTACATCAGCTAGAAGGTTCTGTACGATTAATTGACTTATCGCAGTAAGTGATTACTAACGTAGAACGCTAGGTAATATTGACACCAGCCAACAGAGTAAGGATTAAAACAAAAGCCGCTGTTAGTTTGACTAACAGCGGCTTTTTAGTGTTCAGTGCTTAAAGCTGCGCAAGCGTATAACGCTTTGCAAATATTAAGATTTAGCGCGTTTCATTGCTGTGAAGAACTCATCGTTAGTTTTGGTCATTGCCAATTTATCGATAAGGAATTCCATTGCGCCCACTTCATCCATTGGATTAAGGATCTTACGCAGAATCCACATCTTCTGTAGCTCGTCGTTAGTGGTAAGCTTTTCTTCACGGCGAGTACCAGAGCGGTTGAAGTCAATCGCTGGGAATACACGTTTTTCAGCAGCTTTACGAGATAAGTGCAGTTCTTGGTTACCTGTACCTTTAAATTCTTCGTAAATCACTTCATCCATCTTAGAGCCAGTGTCGACTAGCGCGGTGGCGATGATGGTTAAGCTACCGCCATTTTCAATGTTACGAGCCGCACCAAAGAAACGCTTAGGACGGTGCAGTGCGTTCGCATCAACACCACCGGTAAGTACTTTACCTGATGATGGGATAACAGTGTTGTAAGCACGTGCTAAACGGGTAATTGAGTCAAGTAGGATGACTACATCTTTCTTGTGCTCAACTAGGCGTTTAGCTTTCTCAATTACCATTTCAGCAACTTGAACGTGGCGAGACGCTGGTTCATCGAACGTTGACGCAATTACTTCACCGTTAACGAGGCGTTGCATCTCAGTCACTTCCTCAGGACGTTCGTCAATTAGCAGCACCATTAATACAACTTCTGGATTGTTGTAGGTAATGCTTTGAGCAATGTTCTGTAGTAGTAGCGTTTTACCCGCTTTAGGCGGTGCCACAATTAGACCACGCTGACCTTTACCGACTGGAGAACATAAGTCCAGAATACGTGCGGTAATATCCTCAGTTGAACCATTACCACGCTCCATACGCAAACGGTCTTCTGCATGCAGTGGGGTTAAGTTTTCAAAGAGGATTTTAGTGCGAGAGTTTTCAGGCTTGTCGAAGTTAACTTCTGAGACTTTTAGTAGCGCGAAGTAACGCTCACCATCTTTCGGAGGACGGATTTTACCGAAAATGGTATCACCGGTACGCATGTTGAAGCGGCGGATTTGGCTTGGCGATACGTAAATATCGTCAGGACCTGCTAGATATGAACCGTCGGCACTTCTTAAGAACCCGAAACCGTCTTGGAGGATTTCTAGAACGCCGCCACCGAAGATGTCTTCACCGCTTTTAGCATGAGCTTTTAGGATTGAGAAAATAATGTCCTGCTTGCGAGAACGGCCCATGTTTTCAAGTTTCATGCTTTCGGCTAATGAAACCAGGTCAGATATCGAGGTGTTTTTTAATTCTGTTAAATTCATGAGTAGGAGGTCTTGTGTTACGCGACAAAGCTTACCGCGATCAATCAGTAAGATTTAATAGAACAGTTTTGTGATTGATGTGCGGAGAAATGGGTTAGTTGGAAAATCTGCTGAATAAATTAGCACTATCTGGGTAGTACGTCCAGATTTTTAAAGACAAAGTAGCACAAATTGTTCACAACTTGCGCTACTTATCACTTTAACTTGTCGTTGAGACAGGGATTAGACTTGAGCGTCTACAAACTCTTTAAGTTGAGTTTTTGAAAGTGCGCCAACTTTAGTTGCGACTAGCTCACCGCCTTTGAACATAAGCAGTGTAGGGATACCACGTACACCGTACTTAGCTGGAGAAACGTTGTTTTGGTCAACATTTAACTTAGCTACAGTTAGTTTACCTTCGTACTCTTGAGCTACGTCGTCTAGGATTGGGGCAATCATTTTACAAGGACCACACCACTCAGCCCAGAAGTCTACCAGCACTGGTAGTTCTGATTTGATGACGTCGTTTTCAAAGCTATCGTCGCTCAAGGTTACAATTTTATCGCTCATGTTGTTCTCCAGAATTGGTACCATTGCTAGTTTATTAATGGCTTACCATGTATATTGGGTCAGTTAAATCGCTTTTCAAGTGACCAAGTGAAATATCCGTTTATAAATGACCGGAACAATGTTTAAAAATATTCCGATTAGTGCAACAAAGTTGTTGCAATTTAATAGCACGGATGAACAATGACGCTATTTCAAACGAAAGTTTCTTTTTTTGCAACCCTAAATAGGGGGCAAGGCTCATAACGAAAGGTTATGAGCCATAATGCTACGAGCTAGGTGCCATGAGCCAAAAACATTTATCGACACAGAAGTTTGCTGAATTTCCACTTAATCCTAAAGTGCAAGCAGCATTGAACGAGAACGGCTTTGAATTTTGCACGCCAATTCAGGCGTTATCTTTACCAGTTTTATTGCAAGGCAAAGATATTGCCGGTCAGGCGCAAACGGGTACCGGTAAAACTATGGCCTTTTTGGTCGCCACCTTTAACCACTTGCTTACGGTTGACGCGCCTGAAGGTCGAGCGCCTACTCAGCCTCGCGCAATCATTATGGCGCCCACTCGTGAGTTGGCGATTCAAATTGCTAAAGATGGCAAGTTGCTAGCGAAACATACAGGTTTAAAAGTCGGCATCGTTTACGGCGGTGAAAGTTATGAGACTCAACGTGAAGTGCTTGATAAAGGCGTTGATATTCTTATTGGTACGACTGGCCGTATTATCGATTACGTTCGCCAAGGCGTAATTAGCCTTAATCATATCCAAGCTGTGGTGCTTGATGAAGCTGACCGCATGTTTGACCTTGGCTTTATTAAAGATATCCGCTTCTTGTTCCGTCGCATGCCTGACGCTAATGCGCGCTTGAACATGTTGTTCTCTGCGACGCTTTCAATGAAGGTACAAGAACTGGCGTACGATCACATGAACGATCCTGAAAAGGTTGAAATTGCGCCACTTGAAAAGACGTCTAAGAATATTAAAGAAGAGCTGTTCTATCCGTCGATGGAAGACAAGATGCGCTTGCTACTGAGTTTGATTGAAGAAGACTGGCCTGAAAAAGCTATTGTCTTTTCAAATACCAAACACAGCTGTGAGAAAGTCTGGTCATGGCTTGAGGGTGACGGTCACCGAGTCGGTTTGCTTACCGGAGATGTGCCGCAGAAAAAGCGTATTCGCATTCTAGAGCAGTTCACTAAAGGCCAATTAGATTTATTGGTTGCCACCGACGTTGCAGCCCGCGGCCTGCATATCTCTGATGTGTCGCACGTTTATAACTATGACTTACCAGATGACTGCGAAGATTATGTACACCGTATTGGTCGTACAGGCCGCGCTGGTGCTAAAGGTGTGTCGGTGAGTTTTGCCTGTGAAGAGTATGCGCTTAATTTGCCTGCTATTGAGCAGTACATTGACCATGCGATCCCAGTGAGTAATTACGATCACGAAGCTTTACTTGATGATATTCCACCGCCAGTGCGTATTCATCGCAAACATCCAACCACGCGTACTCGCGATGGTGCAGGTAGCCAAGGTGCTCATCGTAGCGGCGCTAAACGCCCACAACGTCACCGCAGTCGCCGCCAAGCATAATTAGCTCATAACACTGACTCTCGCCTCGCTAGAGTCAGTGTTTTTTTATATCCGTAAAAAATTTGTTTCATACCAATTGGGATAAATACGTGAGCAGAGATTACGCAGGAAAAATCGCGTAGAACAAGGTAGAAATTGCAGCTAGCTAGTTGCTCTACCTACAAAATTTCTAACGACGTTATACGTGATTTTCACCAGTAAGAATGTTCACATACTTGTGCTGATTGGTATCAAGGGTAAGAGAACAAGAATACGCCATGTCATCAGAACTCTATGCAGCAATTACGTTAGGCTCTAACAGCTTTAATATGTTGGTAGCGCAGACCATAGATGCTAAGCCAACCATCATTGCTAAGTATAAGCAAAAGGTGCGTCTGGCTGAGGGGATCAACGCTGATGGTGCGTTGTCAGCCGATGTCATGCAGCGCGGTTTAGATTGCCTTGCCATGTTTACCCAAAAGGCAAATGAGCATCAAATTAAGGCGGCTAATGTTGCTGTGCTGGCAACAGCAACGCTGCGCAGTATCAACAATGCTGACGAGTTCGATACTAAGGCTAAACCGATATTCCCATTTGCCATTGAGATCATTACAGGCCAACGTGAAGCTGAGCTAATTTATCAGGGCATGACGGCAACAACCAAGGTTCAGGGGCGGTGTTTAGTCATCGACATTGGTGGTGCCAGCACTGAGTTTATTGTTGGCGAAGATAAACACGTGCTTTTTAAAACCAGTGTTGCCATGGGTGGTGTGCGCTTTAATCAAAGCATTTTTACCGAGCAGCCCTATGCACTTGCGCACTTTGAGCAAGCAAAAGAGGCTGTGAGGCTTGCGCTTGGTGATGAGCTCAGCGCGATACGAGAGCTTGGCTGGCAGCAGGTACTTGGCGCATCTGGTGCAGTGCAGACCTTGATGACGCTGCAGCGAAATCGCGGTAATGCAGAGCTAATTGATTCAGCATTACTTGAGCAAGTCCGTGATGAAGTGATTGCTCAGGGTAAGCATGATATAGCGCAAATAGAAGGCGTTGATGCTGAGCAAGCACCGACATTAGCCGCTGGCGTTGCCATCTTGCTTGCCTTATTTGAATTGCTTGATATCAAGCAACTCGACCTTGCTGGCGGTGCACTACGTGAAGGTGTGTTGCAGATGTTGGCTGATAGAGTCTCATAACATCTGCCAACGAATTACTCGTTTTTCAAGTGGCAGTTTTGCCAAAACCTATGTTCGCCCTAAAAATCGAAAAGCCTGACATAAGTCAGGCTTTTTTCTTTTTCGGCTACTTTGCCTTACGCTACAGCTTTAGTCAGCTAAAATCTGGTACAAATCACCTTCTAAAGAGTCCGTTGGGCTCTCGACAATAGTGCCAATTTTCTTATCGTCTTGATGGACAATAAAGGTTGGAATTCGGGTGAATTCATATTCTGCGGCTAAACCTTCTGGGTCTTTTTTGCTGCGATCGATGCCAATGTATTTTACCGTGATGTTCGGGTTGTTTACCTCGTTTAGAATGCGCATGAAGCGCGGCGTCTCACGGTGGCAATCTGGGCACCAAGTACCAATAATTACCACGATGTCCGTTGGTTTATCGATATTCTTTAGCTTAGCAATAATTGCCTGATCAGCTTGGTATTGCTGATATTCCTCAGCATAGCCTGGTAGCTGCTGCTCAATTTGTTGTTGGCTAACAATTCCTGTGATAATCACTTCTTCAGTCTCCTCACTACAAGTGGCAATAAAGCCTTTGTTGGTTTCTGCGTCGAATGCACAGCCGCTGCCAGCAAAACTTGGTACAGCGAATAGTGTGGATGATAAAAGTAAAGCGCTGGAAACGAAAACAGTTTTAGTGATTTTTTGCATAAGTTCTACAACTTCTTTAAAAGAAACTTTACCTATTATTCAATCACTGTACATGCTAATTAAGAAGTAATCGATGAACGATTTGTAAGCTGTATCACTAAAAAAAGGGAAGCATCAGCTTCCCTTAATTTTGATTTCATTTTGTTATCACACTATTTAAAAAACTGTGATATCAATGGTTTCTCTTTGAGTTTGCGTCCTAGCGTGCTTAACCTTGGTCTTCTTTTAACCACTGTGCAGCTTGCTTAGCAAAGTAAGTTAAAATGCCGTCAGCGCCAGCGCGCTTAAAGCAAAGTAGTGATTCCATTACAATTGCTTTTTCGGCTAACCAACCGTTTTGAATTGCTGCCATGTGCATTGCGTACTCACCACTTACCTGGTAAGCAAACGTTGGTACAGCTAGTTCAGTTTTCACACGGCGAACGATATCAAGATATGGCATACCAGGTTTAACCATTACCATGTCAGCGCCTTCTTGGATATCTAAAGCCACTTCGTGAAGTGCTTCATCGCTGTTAGCTGGGTCCATTTGGTAGCTATGTTTGTTGCCACCTTTTAAGTTGCCCGCTGAGCCAACTGCATCGCGAAATGGACCATAGTAGTTTGATGAATACTTAGCTGAGTAAGCCATGATTTGGGTATTAACGTGTCCAGCTTCTTCTAGCGCTTGGCGAATAGCGCCAATGCGGCCGTCCATCATATCTGATGGCGCTACCATATCAGCACCTGCTTCTGCGTGTGAAAGCGCTTGCTTGACTAGAATCTCAGTGGTGACATCGTTAAGAATATAGCCGGTATCGTCGATGATGCCGTCTTGACCGTGAGTAGTAAAAGGGTCAAGTGCAACGTCGGTCATCACACCTAGTTCTGGGAAGGCATGTTTTAGCTCACGCACCGCACGTTGTACTAGTCCTTCTGGGTTGTAGGCTTCTTCGGCCATTAATGACTTTTTCTCACCTGGTGTTACCGGGAATAAAGCAATTAAGGGAATACCTAGCTCAACTAGCTCTGCAGCTTCTTTTAACAGTAAATCAATAGAGTAACGCTGCACGCCCGGCATAGAGGCAACTTGCTCAGTGCGGTTGTTACCTTCAAGAATGAACATTGGGTAAATCAAGTCATTGACTGATAACTGGTTTTCAGCCATTAAACGGCGGCTAAAGTCATGTTTACGCATGCGGCGCATTCTGCGCTGAGGGAAAGCACTAGTTATAAGATTCACTGTCGACTCCTGTTCAATTTATTCTGTTGTTTGCTCAAAGTAACAAACTTTATTTCGGCCACTGCGTTTGGCGTCATATAAGGCTTTATCAGCCTGATCCAGCAGCTGCATTGGATGAGTCTCATCTTCAATGATAGCTACGCATACGCCAATACTAATGGTCAGTGGGAACGATTGCCCTTGCCAGTGAATTTGTAACTCACTCACAGCTTTGCGCATTTGCTCTGCCACTACCATGGCACCTTGTTTGGTCGTGTTCGGCAGTATGATAGCAAACTCTTCGCCGCCAAAACGTGACACCAGATCGGTTGGACGTTTTATTTGTGCAGATAATGTTTTAGCAATTGCTTGAATAGTGCTGTCGCCAGCAAGGTGACCATATTGATCATTGATAGGCTTAAATTTGTCAATATCTACCATCAATAATCCCATTGGGGTTTGTTGACGGCGACTGATACGCCCTTCAGCAACCAGGCGCTTGTCAAAGGCGTGGCGGTTTTTAACGCCAGTGAGCGGATCTGTGGTGCTTTGCTCTGTCAGTTTTTGATTGACGTCATTTAGCTCGCGTAAAGTTACTTCGAGCTCAAGGGTGCGCTCTTGCACCATATTCTCTAGGCGCTCATTGGTCTCTTCTTCAATGCGAACTGCTTCCTCGCGGTTTTGGCGAATACGCTCGGCTTGCTCTAAGGCTTTCTGTTGAATGCGCAACTTATCTTTACGCTCTTCGTTGTAGCGAATGGCCAGCACTGCCGCCATGATAATGACTTCAAAGGTTAACCCGAAGGTAACAGGTGTTTGCAGCTTCCAGTTTAGATCGAGAATACCAAAGTACAATAAGCCGCTAACCATACCGCCCGTTAGCAAACCTAAGCGAGCAATAAAGTACAAGGTGGCATTGCGAATACCGCTAAGTGATTGCACGAGTGCCACTCCCGCCATCCAACTCAGGGTCACCATGATGGTGATAAATACGATATACAAACTCACGCTATAGTCGATAAGTGGCAGTAATAGGCTAAGCGCTAGTGAGCTGACGGCCAGAATGCGACAGGTACGTAGCATATTGATATTACGGTATTTAAGCTGCAGGACCTTTTCGGTGAACATTAATGAAAATGCCAGAATAATTGGCAATATAATGATTAACACGTGTTGTTGCAGCTTAGGTGACTCAGGCCAAATAAATTGAAAACCAACCCCGTGCAAAGTGATGATCATCAATGAGATACCTAGCACATACCCACAGTAGTAACTGTAGCTATATGAGCCTGATGCCAGTGCGATAAACAAACTGAAAACAGCGATAGCGAGCAACATACCTATTTGAATGCCATGGAGTAAGTTGCTGCTTTCCATGGTTTCAGTTAGATCATTTGGCGACCACAGGGTCATCGGCAAGTTCATATTGCCTTTGGTGTCGATACGTAGGTAAAAGGTGTGGGTTTGCTGCGGCTCAATGTCAAAAGGATAAAGGAAGATGTTGCTGTGCAGCGGCCTTTGATTGAAAGGCAAGGTATCACCCATGCGTTCAAAGTTAGTGATTTTGCCATCAATGAAATGATACAGCTTAATACTATCAAGCAGTGGGTTATCTAGGGCAATAATTCGGGATAACATCTCATCATCTGGATTGTATATGCTCATGGCGACCCAGATGTTTTTCACCCCAATCCTGTGGTTGGCATCTTGTTTTAGCGCCTGCCATTGGCTAATGGGTTCCGATAAAATGGAGGGTAGTTTACTTATTTCTTGGGTTTTATGAATATACAGCCAGTCTTGTAAATCGATTTTGGTGATTGAGTCAGCGGTTAAGCGCAGTGGGACAAAGCTTGCTTGAGGCGACGAAGCTACCTTTGGGCTGTGTTCGATTTGGTTTGCCGCATTATGTTTGGCAGTATTGATGTTATCAGGCGCAGTAGCCTGTGCCCAAGTTGCAAAAAATCCTATCCATATCGTGATGATAAATAAACTAACTAGCGCAAAAAGTCCTTTAGCGTTCAACCCGTTGTGTCTCCAACACAGTATCTTCAAGATTAAAAAATGCTTGGCTATTATCATAGCAGTGTTTAGCCAATTGTTCAGGGCATTGATCGCGTAACTTTGCCATAGTTTCAACAATATAGGGTAAATACTGTGGCAAGTTCTTACTCGATTTTGGTTTAGGGCGCATGCTTCTTGGCAGCAAGTAAGGGCTGTCAGTTTCTGCCATTAGGCGGTTGTTTGGGATCAGTGGAACTAACTGTGCTAATTCCTGGCCGCGGCGTTCATCGCATATCCAACCTGTAATACCAATATACAAGTCTTGCTGTAAGCACGCTTCTAGTTCAACTTGAGTGCCAGTAAAACAGTGTAACAGTGCTCTAGGCAGCTCAGGTCGGTAGTCCTTGAGGATATCAATAAAGTCATCGTGCGCCTCACGGCAATGCATTAACACTGGCATGTTAAGCTCACAGGCGATTTCAAGCTGTTTAGCAAATACGTCTCGCTGCAGATCTCGCGGTGAAAAATCGCGGTTATAATCCAGGCCGCATTCACCAATTGCAACTACCTCAGGTTTTGCCGCCAAGGTTATGATGCTTTGGCGGCTATGCTGATCCCAATCTTTAGCATGATGTGGATGCACGCCCGCAGTGCTGAACAGTTTTCCGGGGTGGGCAGAGCAAAGTCGTTGAGACTCGATGCTCTCATCGATATCGCTACCGATAACAATCAAGGGAGACACACCCACATTAGCCGCGTCACTAATCACACTGTCGATATGGTTAGCTAATTGCGGGCTTAGGATGTTCACCGCGATGTCGATATGCTGCACCACTATTTAACTCTTTTTACTCTCGTGGTGCTGTTGCGGTCTTCAACGCCAAGATTAAATGAGCCAAACATCCCTGTTTCAATGCTGACAACTTGCCCTGGTTTTAACTTGTAGCGGCGAGATTCACTCTGTTTCCATACCTGCCCATTATCTAACGTAATAATAAAGGCGTCATATGGGTCTTTTTTTACATTAACTATGGTGGCGGAGATTTTCTCAACCTCCTCTTCTACTTTCTTTTTGAGGCCAAACTCTTGCTGCTGGCTAGTGATTGATTCTGATACTGAAGCTGTGCTTACCGAGGCTGTATTTGCAACAACTACTGGCGGGGCTTGTTCGGTCGAGTTTGCAACTGGTTGAATGGACATAGTGCCCACTGAAGCTGCTAGCTTGTCGTAACAAATTAGCCTATCTAATTTATCTTGTACGCCACCACACTGAATTAGTTGTTGCTCTAACGAGGTATTTGCCAACACTGGCATGGCACAAAAAGAAGTGATAAATGCGGTGGTTATCCAACGAAGCTTCATAAAAACCGTCCTGTTGTTTTTGTTATGGCATAAAAAAGGGTGGAAACCCACCCTTTAGATAACGCGATGCTTGTTATGTCAGCCTGATTACTGATTAAGAATCCTCACTTGCGGTGGGCTCTTCTTCGTCATCGCCTTTGGGTGTGTACATCCTAGCAGCAATCAAACCGCCTTCAAATAGCAGTAGCATAGGAATTGCCAGCATGGTTTGCGAGATAATGTCAGGCGGTGTTAACAGCATGCCAATAACAAACGCACCTACGATAATGTAAGGACGTTTTGTTTGTAGCTCTTGTGGTGTTGTCACACCTGCCCAGCAAAGTAGTACCACAGCAACTGGGATTTCAAAGGCTAAACCAAAGGCAAAAAACAGCTTTAAAATAAAGCTTAAATAGCTGCTTATGTCGGTTGCGACTTCAACTCCCTCTGGAGCTACACTGGTGAAAAAGCCAAAGACCACTGGGAACACCACGTAATACGCGAATGCTATACCAAGATAAAACAGCAGTGTACTACTGACGAGCAATGGCACAACTAAGCGTTTTTCGTGCTTATAAAGTCCAGGGGCGATAAACGACCAGATTTGGAATAACACATAAGGTATTGCCACAAAAAATGACAGTACTAAGGTTAATTTAAACGGCGCAAAGAACGGCGCTGCAACGTCTGTGGCAATCATGCTGCCGGTTTCTGGCAGAGATTGCATCAATGGCGTTGCGACATATTGATAGATATCGTTCGCCCAATATACGGTGGCGACGAATACTAGCAATACGCTGGCAATTGCTCTTAGCAGCTTGGTTCTTAATTCAAGCAAATGACTAATAAGAGGTTGCTGTTGCGACATGAATTATCCGTTAGGTTTTGAGCTAGTCTCGCTGTTGTCAGCGCTTTTACTCGAGGTTTCCTGAGTATCGCTTGCCGTAGATTTTGGCTTGATACTAGGTGTAGTAGCTGATGAGTCATCGTCAACTTGGTAAGGACGATTAACCGATTGAGCCGCTTCTTTTAGTTGGTCGATAGACTGTTGCAACTCAGGAGAAAGGTTAGATAAACCTTTGTTTTCTGCCTTTTTCAGATCTGAGTGTAGCTGCTCAATCTGCAGCTCTTGCTCCAGTTCATCTTTAACAGAGTTAGCCATGCGTTTCATCGCACGGATCCAACCTGTGATTGAGCGAACTGCGACGGGTAATCTTTCGGGGCCAAGTACCACTAGCCCCAATATGCCTATCAGCAGCAGCTCCATAAAGCCGATACCGTCAAACATAATCGATTACGCCTGTTCTTTATCCTTAGACTCAGGCTTTTTTTCTTCAGCCTGTTGTGAAGTTTGTGCAACTTCTTTTTCTTCTAGTGCTTTTTTGTCTTCGTCAGACATGGCGTTCTTGAAGCCTTTCACTGCCCCACCAAGATCACCACCAAGCGAACGTAGTTTCTTCGTTCCGAATAGTAATACGACAATTAACGCAATAATAAGAAGCTGCCAAATACTGATGCCGCCCATGAAGATTTCCTCTTAAAAAATGAGATGTAATTTGTTACTTAAATTGTCAAACAATGGCAACTTTCGTTACTGGGGTAAGATGATAGTGCCAAATAATTTAAGTATTATGAACTTCTAATAAATAAGTGCTAGCTAAAATTTACGATTCTTTGGTCTAGATCTCCATCCGACCAGCCATAACACCGTACCTAAGCTAATGCTTACATAAGCTGGCCATAGTGTAACGCTTTGAGTAAATAATATTGTGCCACAGATCAACAATACGGCAGAAGTGATTAATAGATATTGGCTTTTGTGAGATTTTTGTTGGAAATTCAGGTATCTATCTAACATTTGTTGCTGGGTTCCCAGCAGTTTTCGGCCCATTTTCAGGTTATCGATAACCAGTTCAGGGATTTCCGGAAGCTTATCGGACCAATAAGGGATATTGGCTTTTACTTTATTATACATAGCTTTAGGGCCAACTTGCTCCGACATCCACTCTTCTAAAAACGGTTTTGCTGTTTGCCAAAGATCAAGTTGTGGGTAGAGTTGCCTTCCTAAGCCTTCGATATAAAGTAAGGTTTTTTCAAGTAATACCAACTGTGGTTGTACCACAATGTCAAACTGACGCGCGGTTCTAAATAGCTCAAGTAGCACGTGACCAAATGAGATTTCATCAAGCGGCTTGTTGAACATAGGCTCACACACAACTTTAACAGCTTGTTCAAACGCCAGCACATCGGTGTTTTCAGATACCCAACCTGACTCAATGTAAAGCTGAGCAATGCGGTGATAGTCGCGGTTGAAAAAGGCTAAGAAGTTCTCTGCAAGGTAGCGCTTATCTTGTTCGGTTAAGGTACCCATAATCCCGCAATCGAGCCCGATGTAATAAGGGTTTTCTGGGTGCTCCTCGCTAATGAAAATATTGCCAGGATGCATATCAGCATGGAAGAAGTTATCGCGAAATACTTGAGTGAAAAACAGTTCAACGCCGCGTTCAGCCAGCAGTTTTAGGTTGGTCCCCTGGGCTTTTAATGCGTCAGTGTCAGATACAGGAATACCATAAACACGCTCCATCACCATCAGGCGAGGGTAGCAGTGTTCTTCATAAACGTAAGGTATGTATAGCGCATCTGAATCGAGGAAATTATTGCGCAGCTTGATGGCGTTTAAAGCTTCAAGTTTGAGATTCAATTCACCCAAAATTGTTATTTGGTAGTCTTCAATGACCTCTGCAGGACGTAGACGGTTGCCTTCACCCAAAATACGCTCAAGCATGTTGGCGCCTTGAGACATCATCAGTAAGTCTGCGCGGATTTTTTGTTCCACATTTGGGCGCAGTACTTTCAGAACGACTTCTTTACCATTGGACTTTAAGGTTGCCGTGTGTACTTGCGAGATAGATGCTGATGCTAGAGGTGTCTCATCGAAGTTATCGAATAGTGATTCAATGGGCGCTTTTAGCTCTTCCTCGATGGCTTGCCTTGCTAAGGCGGAGTCAAAGGGCGGTACCCTGTCTTGCAGCATAGCGAGTTGGTAAGCCCACTCGTCATCAAGCAAGTCTCTGCGGGTTGACAGCATTTGCCCAAGCTTGATGTAAACCGGCCCGAGCTCTTGCATCGCCAGTTTTAGGCGCTCAGCTGAGGTTTTGTCTTTGTGCTTGTTGCGCAGCCAGAATAGGCTGGCGCGAGCCATACGGAAATACCAAGGCGCTTTGTGTTTAGAAATGAGGTCGTCTAAACCATAATTGAGAATGGTTTTGATGACTTGATAGCCGCGCTTGATACTTGCAATGGTCATGAATGTCCTTTTTTATCGTGTAGCTTGTCCTTGAAGAGCCTTAAATTAGCGAGCAATTATCAATGCTAACTGAATACAATTAACTTAGTCGCCGGGTCAGCAGAGTGACTCTATTAGCTAGCGATTCTGCATCTTTACTTAGGTCTTCAAGGTTGTCGCAAAAGTGCAGGTATTCAATTTTGTGCACAGCGACTTTAAATTCTTCTGTTGCTAATTGCCCTATATGATCCAGGCTTTTACCAAATACCTGTTTCGCCGATTTCGCTAACCATTTGCTGTGTTCTGTGAGCATATGGGTGGGGCCGTCACCAACATATTTCGACAGAGGCTCGGCAATATCAAAATCTATGTGCTGTACAAAATGGCTGAAGGTTTGCAACAGTTGGATATCGCCTTCTAAGCGTAATTTATCCTGCTTAATCAACTCGGTGAGGTTAGCGCCTTCCTTAATTTGATATAGCGTCGAGGCATCGGCATCGACCCGAACATCGACCTCACCTTCATAGCGGCTAAGTACTTGAAGTTGCTTAGCAAACACCAAGTACATTGGCCAACTTAGTTGACTCAGCTGAATGCAAAACACCTTACCATGTAGGTTTTTTAGTTTGGCGTAGTCCATCTTTGCTTGGGTAGGCAGAGCAGCAAAGGCGGTTTCAATTGCGCTGCATGTGAGCAGCGCGAAATGGTTTAACGCCATTAAAACTTATACCCACGGTGTAAGGCGACAATACCATCAGTCATATTGGTGTAATCCACTTGCTCAAAACCAGCATCAAGCATCATTTGCTTTAGTGTATCTTGATCTGGGTGCATGCGAATCGATTCAGCCAGATACTCGTAGCTTTCTGCATCTTGAGTGATAGCCGCGCCCATTTTGGGTAGTACTTTGAAGCTGTATAAGTCATACACTTTACGCATGACTTCATGCTTTGGCTTAGAAAACTCAAGCACTAGTAATTTACCACCTGGCTTTAGTACACGTAGCATTGAGCGCAAAGCTGCGTCTTTATCTGTTACGTTACGCAAGCCAAATGCGATAGTAATAATGTCGAAATGATTATCAGGAAATGGCAGTGCTTCGGCATTAGCTTGTACGTAAGATACGTTATTCACTATGCCTTTATCGCGCAGTTTAGTGCGACCAACTTTTAGCATTGAATCGTTAATGTCGGCTAACACCACTGAGCCAGTGTCACCCACGATACGTGAGAATTTTGCGGTTAAATCACCCGTACCACCAGCTAAGTCAAGAATGTTCATACCAGGGCGCGCAGCGGCGGTTTCAATGGTGTGACGTTTCCATAGACGGTGAATACCGAATGACATCACGTCATTCATAATGTCGTACTTGGCGGCGACTGAATGAAACACGTCAGCAACTAAGTCGGCTTTTTTCTCTGCTTCGACAGTTTTATAACCAAAGTGGGTGTTTTTTGAATCGCCCTCAGACATGGGTCATTTCCTATTTTTTTAAAAATATGTGGTGCGAGTGTATGCCATTGTAACAAGATGCTGAATCTCTGTGCATTGAGATTGTGATGATAATCAATGGTGCTTAAACCAATATGAGTGAGCCTTGGCTCCGACTTTGGTGTACTCTCGCGCTATTTTGTTTGTTGGCTTATGCCACCAACATAAATGGTTACGCTAAATTTTGTGCATTAGACCACAGTCAACAAGCAAAAATCCAGCGCATGTAGCTTCTGATGTTTGTACGTAAGCTAGCTCAATTTAGCTTGCTCACGTCCTTGGATATATGAATAAATCAACTCGCTCAGTGCTTGGCTTACATCTCTAGTACCCGCTGCTTCGCCTGCGTCATGACAACTTGGTGCGGCTTCGGCGATATGGCAATAAGCAGCCGGAGATTTTAGCGCTAGGTAATAGAGATAGTGGCACGCATCGCTAAGTGGAATTCCTGCCATTGTTGATGCACTACTTGGCATCTTATTAATGGCATCCACATCTAACTCAACACCTACAGGACTGCTCGTTTGATTAAGCTTACTAACTGCTTGCTTGAGTGCGTCACTAAAACCAACTTCACGACGAACCCAGATTTGTTGATAGGTGTGCCATGAACCGCCAAAGACGCTAAGTTGTTCTAGTGTCGCTTCGCTGTTTTTTAGCTCATGCAGCCCGAGGACATGATAGTGATTTAATGCGCCGCTAGCCGCGGCATAACTAAAACCATTGCCACTATGGCGGCCTTCTTTAGGACGAAAGTCACTGTGTGGGTCAAGATTAATTGCGGCGAGCCCTTGATTGTAATGCTGTTTGGCCGCGTTGAGGATGGGCAGAGCATTGTTGTGGCCGCCGCCAATAATAATTGGCTCAAGACCGGCCTCAAAAATAGCGTGAATAATCGGCTCGACCTGTTTATCTAATTCGGCCGTTGCAGCGCGCAAAGCATCCACCTGATTAGCTTCAACTTCACTGCTGTTAACTTCGCTGTGCTTTACGTTTGGGGTAAGCTGGATTTCACCCATGATTAAGCACTGTTTACCTGATAAAAAGCGATTGGATTGTAAGTTTAACCATTGCTGCATAGCCGCTTGAAATGCGTTACTGGCACCGCCGCGCCCCAGGTTTGCTTGCGGGCCAACATCTTCTGCAATACCAATGATGGCAAAGCGCGCCCCTTGGGTTTTAGCATTAGACAGAGCGTTTGTAAGCTCTGTATTGGTATCAATTAACTGCACTTGCTGGCCAAGTCGCTGTTCACCCGAACGTTTGCAAAGAGCTTGGTCGATATCAGACTGAGTATAGGGAATTAGCATGTTACATCCTTGAGTTGTGCTCGCTGTTTTTTGTCAGGGCTATGTTATTGTCAAATCACTGCATAGAAACAAAGCTAATCGTTGGGGCAGCAGTACTCAGCGACAGTGTAAAGCACTACAAAAAAAGCCAGCAAAGCTGGCTTTTAATCATTTACGTGCCGCGTTATCGCGCCAATTTTAACTAAAGCGTTAGTCAATATCTAATGCTTCAGGCGATAAGATAATGCCGGTGTTGTCAGCATAAATGTGATCGCCAGGCAGGAAGGTCACACCGCCAAAGTTAACCGGAATTTCAACTTCGCCAACACTGTGTTGATCAGCGCCAACTGGAATAGAGGCGAGTGCCTGAATACCAATATCGAAATCTTCCAATGCATCAACGTCGCGCACGGTGCCGTAGACGATAATGCCTTCCCAGTTATTGTTAACGGCTGTTTCTACAATAGCGGCGTCTAGCAGGGCACGGCGCAGTGAGCCTCCACCATCAACTAGGAGTACCTTACCCTCACCATCTTCTTGAAGTGCTTCGGCGATAAGACCGTTGTCTTCAAAACACTTAATTGTACTAATTGCACCACCGAAAGAGCTGCAGCCACCAAAATTGCTGAACATAGGTTCGACGACATCGACCACATCAATATACATATCGCATAGTTCTGAGGTGTTGTATTCCATAGATAACTCCTAGTGATTAGCGAGGTAATCCTCTGCTATATAAGGCAAAGTTAAATGAATTATATGAGGTTTTGCTGAAAATAAAAGAGGTATTAATCACGGCTTAGTGGTCAAGGTTTTAATTATTTGTTTACTATTTGGAACTCTTTGTTTTATTATTAAGACGAAAACGTGATTTTTGAGTAATTTGTTTTCACAAATTGCGGTTTGAGCCTCTGCTCGCCAGTCAATCTTGCTTAAATCCGTTTTCTAGTTACGTACAGGTTTGCCTGGGTACAGTGCGGTTGATGCTGTTGGGGGCAATTTTGAGTTTGCTTTAGAGGCACGGACCCCTCGTTACGCTTATGGATGGCAGAGAGCCTGAAAGAGGTTCTTATGGAAAATATTAATAACGTTGAATTATTGGGTTATCTTGCGTCGGTAATGGTAGCAATATCTTTAATGATGAAAGATATCATTTGGCTGCGTTGGATTAATTTTATCGGTTGTGCACTGTTTACCGTCTATGGCTACGCCATTGATGCATGGCCGGTTGCAGGGATGAACGCCTTTGTTGCTTGTATCAACATCTATCACCTAACTAAGATTTACCACGGTAAATTTACTCAAGCGCAAACTGCTTGAGGCTAAACGCTACACGAATACTTTAAAGCTCTAATCGCAAAGGTTAGGGCTTTTTTGATCTGCGAGCCTTCTTCAACGTCGCATATTGCTGCTATCTAGGTCTTTTCTCTAGCTCATTTTCTGTGAGAGCCAGTTGTTCTCCCTCGACCATTTACTGGACACTTGTCATAAATGTTTAGGCAAACTGTCATTTACTAGTCATTGCTCATTTTTATCTTGTAAGCATAACTAAAGGCTTGCTGTTATTTAGCCAGAATATGGGTTATCCAAGCGAAGAAGCACAAGCTTCAGGCAAGGTTGCAAGCAAGGAGTGAGCGATGAAGCAACAGTTAGGGTACTGGGATCAGCAGTGGTTTTATAAAACGGTTAATTTTGCGCAAATGCGTGATTTACAAGCTCTTGCGCTGCGCATCTCATCAACCGGCAATGGGCCGCTTTATGTTGTCGCAGCGCTGGCACTGCTGCTTATTCATGAGCAAGGCAGCGCGTTCTTTTACGCTGGCATGGTGAGCTTTGCCATCGAATTACCACTTTATCTGCTGCTTAAAAATGCTATTCGCCGTACGCGGCCATGTCATAGTCTCGCTGGTATTAGTGCAAGCTTTGAGCCATCTGACAAGTTCAGTCTTCCCTCGGGTCACAGTGCTGCGGCGTTTGTCATGGCGAGTTTGGTTTATTGGTTTTTTCCTGTGATGGCACCACTTACTTTTGCTTGGGCTAGCTTGATTGCCATATCACGGGTGATGTTAGGCGTGCATTACCCGCTCGATATTGTCGCGGGTATGAGTTTAGGAATGGGCTCAGTTTGGTGCGCTTATAACCTGTTTCACTAGCAAGCAGACCGGAGCTTAGCAGGTCAGGCACACGATTAATCTATAGATAAAACCGTCCAGTCATATAGCAATAGATTAGCAAAAGGAATACGAGTTAATGAATCTACTCTATGGTGTTCAAGGCACAGGGAATGGCCACATCAGCCGCGCGCGAGTGATGGCAAAGTCACTTGCAAAGCAAAATATCAATGTCGATTTTCTATTTTCTGGTCGTGACGAGTCGCAGTATTTCGATATGCAGTGCTTTGGTGATTACCAAACTCGAAAAGGCATGACCTTTGTCAGCGACAAAGGTCGCATTAGTTACCTAAAAACGGGTAAGCATAATTTATTGTCGCCAATCCGCACCGAGGTGAATCAATTAGATTTATCTGAGTACGATTTAGTGCTTAATGATTATGAACCTGTATCTGCCTGGGCGGCTAAACGTCAGGGAGTAAAATCGATTGCGATAAGTCATCAGGCTGCACTTAAGTACCCGGTACCTAAGCGCAGCTCTAGTTGGTTTAATGATTTATTGATTAATCATTTTGCCCCAGTGGATGTATCGTTAGGGTGTCACTGGCATCATTTTGGTTATCCAATCTTGCCGCCTTTTGTTGACGTTGATCATCTAGGTGTCGGTGATAGTAACAAGGTTTTAGTTTACCTTCCGTTTGAAAGCGCTGATGAAATCGTCGCCTTTTTACGAACTGTCGACAGCGTTGAATTTATTGTTTATCACAAACAAAAACCATCTTTACCCTTGCCTGAACATATTCAATGGAACGGGTTTGATCGTGACGGTTTCAAACGTCATATGGCGCAGTGCAGTGGAGTGATTGGTAATGCCGGGTTTGAGCTTGCAAGTGAAGCCATGGCGTTAGGGAAAAAGCTGCTGGTTAAGCCTCTTCTTGGGCAATTTGAGCAATATGCTAATGTAGCGGCCTTAGAATTACTGGCTGCAGCTGAGAGTATGGCGTCATTGGACTTAACTGTACTCAAGCGCTGGTTAAAAAAGCCATCACCTGCACCGATTGATTACCCTCAAGTGGGGATACACTAGTGAATTGGATTCTCGCTGGTGATTGGCACGATACAAGAAGCTTGTGTGATGACCTATGGAACCAAGTCGAGTTACCCGACAACTGGCGTAAAAAGCAATAGGATGACTCAGTAAAAAGCAAAAAAGCACACCTATGTGTGCTTTTTGCGATGAGGGGGGATGTCAACTAATCGTATTTACGCAGTCATTGAATGGCGTGAATGCAAAATCTCCAGCAGTTGATCTTCAAGCTCAAAGCGAGATTCCATACTTTGTGCTAGTGAAGATAGGTCTCCATCAAGTTGATAGAGGGTTTTCTCGTCTGCAATTTCGGAGTATTTGTCGTTAAAGTCTAATGCTGTGTCAGTGCTTTTGCTGATCTGGGGCAGTAGTAGTTGCGCTGTGTTATGGCTTTCTGCGCCATGTTTCTCACAAGCAGACACTACATTGTTGTATACCTCAAAGTGGCCTTCAGAGACATAATCAACCAGTTGCGCACAGAACTGTTTAACTTCATCTACAGTTGGCAAGGTTTTGTCATCGCGGGAGTAGGGTGCTAAGCCTGCAAGCATAAAGTACTGAATTAACAGCTTACGCCTGTGGTTAAGCCACTGGTCAATCAGTTTGTTTGAACCGCCCCATCTTTGCTCAGCTTTCTCTAGTTTAGTCAGCATGACACACCCCGCTCGGCAACTTTCTCATAACATCTAATGTATTGAAAAATGCCTGTAGTGATCAACTATTTTATCGCAAAAATCACTCAAATACAGTTTAAGCAAATGTGTCTAATGATGCAGTATAAAGTCGTATGTTGGAATTAAGGCAATAAAAAACCCAGTGATAGTCGCCTATCACTGGGCAAGTAAAGATACGTTGGGCTCGATTTATCGGGCTTCTTGATTGTTCTTGCTAGCGCACAGTTTTTATATCAAAGGCTTTGTTGTGGTGCAACAGTTTAAAGATTAATTTTGTCGTTTTACGCAAAAGTAGGGGGTTTTGTGAGCTTGTTAAGCCTATGTGTGCTATTTGCGCGGGAGATTTAGGGATTGCTCACATAAATTTAGCTTGAGTGGTTACATTAATCACGTAAGTGCTAAACTACGCGCCAGCGGATATCACAATAAGTAGGAAGAAAGCCAAATGGCAGAACTAAAGAATGATCGTTATTTACGCGCTTTATTAAAACAACCTGTTGATAGAACTCCTATCTGGATGATGCGTCAAGCTGGTCGCTATCTACCAGAATACAAAGCAACTCGTGCTGAAGCGGGTGATTTTATGTCGCTTTGTAAGAACCACGACTTAGCGTGTGAAGTGACGCTGCAACCACTACGTCGCTATGACTTAGACGCCGCTATCTTATTCTCAGATATCCTAACTATCCCTGATGCGATGGGCTTAGGCTTATACTTCGAAACTGGCGAAGGCCCGCGTTTTGAGCGTCCAACCGACACTATCGACGCCATCAAAAAGTTAGCTGTACCTGATCCAGAGGACGAGCTTGGCTATGTAATGAAAGCCGTAAGCACGATTCGTCGTGAACTTAAAGGTGATGTGCCACTAATTGGTTTCTCTGGTTCACCATGGACACTAGCAACTTATATGGTTGAAGGTGGTTCAAGCAAAGCGTTTGAAAAAATTAAGAAAATGGCTTACGAAGAGCCAGCAACGCTGCACCTATTACTAGATAAACTAGCTGACTCAGTGACTTCATACCTAAATGCTCAAGTCGCTAACGGTGCGCAATCGCTAATGATCTTTGACTCTTGGGGCGGCGCATTATCTCACCACGCTTACCGTGAGTTCTCACTGCGCTACATGCAAAAAATCGTTGATGGTTTAACTCGCCACGCTGACGGTCGTCAAGTACCTGTGACGCTGTTCACTAAAGGTGGCGGTTTATGGCTTGAAGCAATGGCTGAAACAGGCTGTGACGCACTAGGTTTAGACTGGACTGTTGATATTGGTGACGCTCGCCGCCGTGTAGGTGAGAAAGTTGCACTGCAAGGTAACATGGATCCATCTGTACTTTATGGTACACCTGAGCGTATTCACCAAGAAGTTGACCAAATTTTATCTTCATACGGTGAAGGTACTGGTCACGTATTTAACCTTGGTCATGGTATTCACCAGCATGTTAATCCTGAGCACGCTGGCGCATTCATTAACTCTGTACATGAGTTATCGCCTAAGTATCATAAGTAGTAACAACCTGTACTAAAGATAATCATTGCTGAAAAGCAGTGATTTGAAAGCGAGCCAATAGGCTCGCTTTTTTGTGCTCATTTTTCATCTTTTTTACGTATTAAGACGTTAATGCTTGCTGAGTATTGGCAGGCTATGAGTTGCAACCTATTAAGGTTGTTAATAGTATCTAACTATAAATTGAACTTCATTTTATAGATATTATAGTTGACCCAAAAATTGAGAGAGGACAAAGCGATGAAAATACCACTTATTATTAGTCTGGTTTGTATAGCGGTTTTCTTAGGTTTAATCATGGGAGGTGCCCATACCGTCTATGTCGCTTATGGTGACACCATCACCGGTCAATACGCAGTGGCTGGCCTGATATGCATCATGTGGGGCGCACTGATCGCAGCATTTGTTAGTCCATTTGTGCCGAAATTACTACGTAGCTATAAAGAAGGTTAAATCAGGTCCAGACTGATCTCACCATGGCTGAGCTTATCAAGGGTGAGTTCATCTAGAGCGCTTCAAATTAACGACGCATCAATGAAAGGGGAGTTTAAGGCCCCCTTTTTAGTGGCTAGCATTTAGTGGTTAACTAACCAGAACTAGATTATTAGCTGCTCAATTTAATCAGTAAGATTTAGCACGCAGCTTTTTGGCTATTTTAAGGCAAGCTAAGGACTGATTTAGGGCTGCTAAGTTCAATTAAAAACTGGCTACCTTGTCCTGGTGAGCTGTGAATATCAATCTTACATTTTAGCAGCTGCAATAATTGCCTGACGATGGCGAGTCCGACACCCAGTTGTGGCAGGGTTTGGTTTTGCTCAAAGCTCAAGCTTGCTTGTTTACGCTGCTGAGAAAGCGACAATTGCCTTAATGCTTCAACCTCATGTTGATGCATACCTGAGCCAGTATCTTCCACTGTGAGCCATTGCTGCTCGCCAACGTGCTTGGTGTATAAACGGATCTCGCCGCCTTTAGGTGTGTAGCGTAGAGCGTTGTCGATAAGGTTACTGATCACCCGGCGCATTAATTGCGGGTCAGTTTCGACAATTTGCTGCGGCTCAATATCAAATAACAAGCTAATCTGCAGTTTGTTGGCTCTTGGGGTAAATGTGCTGTGCAGCTCATTGGTTAATTCAATCAAATATACGGGCTTTATTTGGGCGTTAATCTGGCCGTTTTCAAGTGCTGCTAGCTCAAGTAGCTGGGCTAGCAATTGCTGAAGTGTCTGCCCCGAATTAGCCGCATATTGAATCAATGCTGTATCTCGCTCGCCTTCTGGCAAAATCAGCCAGGTATCTATGTAACCAAGTAGTGCGGTTAGCGGCGTTTTTAAATCGTGAGACAGGTGCAACAGAAAGTCATGCTTTGCTTGTTGCTGGCGCTTAACTTGTTGTTGTTTTTGTTGAATTTGCGCGAGCAAGTCATTGATATGGCCTGTTAACTCAGTAATTTCACTGCTACCTAAATGGCGTTTGGGCAGGGCTAGCTTAGCTTCCGAGTTTTGATGTTCCCGGCTGTTATTTTCTAGGCTTTGGTGTGCTAAAGCTGGGCTTTGTGAGTCTTGAATGCGCAGGTGATTAAGATCTTTTACTAGACGGTCGATTGGGCGAGTGAAGTATCGTAGCAACATAACAAATAGCACTAATGCAAAGATAACCCAAAAACCGATAGTTGCACCCCAAAGCTTGGGCTGATTTTCAGCGCTGATCATGGCTTGCCAGCTGTCGTAATCTTCACCACCAATAATGACGTATAAATAACCGCTATGCAGTCCGTCTTGATTGATGAGTTTGCTTACTGAAAAAATTTTCTTGGTGTCGAGTGAACGCGGATCTGTGCCTAAAATCGGCAATTCGCTGCCTGCGAGAAAGGATTGAATAATCCCCACATCCACGCGTTTACGTTTAATTTTTTCTTCTTTGGCGTCGTAAGCAATCACTTTTCCATCTGGGTCGAGGGTATATATCTCAAAGCTAGGTCCTAGTAGCATAAAATCATGGAATGCCTCTTTTAATGCGGCGTCAGAGGTGATCCCTTGGGACAATAAAGGGTTGATGTGCGCCATATGATCGGCAAGCTCACGATGCAGGTTTTGCTGCACCTGATCGCGGCTAAATTCATGGTTAAGTTGCAACCACTGCCATAGCGCCATAAACAGTGCGAGTACGATAACGGTGGCAGTGATAAATAAGCGGCTAAAGAGTCGGTTCATATTCGCGCTCGCATACATTTAAGCTAGAACTGAGCTTTAGGCTAGCTTTCAGTGGTTTTAATGGGAGGTCGTTTTCACTAGTGAGCCATCGCTTCCGGTGGTGAGAATTTATAGCCCACGCCCCAAACGGTTTTAACGAACTCTGCCTCACCGCTGCATTGCGATAGTTTGCTACGCAGGCGGTTAATATGGCTGTTAACTGTGTGCTCATAGCCTTCATAGCTGTAACCCCATACCGCCTCAAGTAGTTGATTGCGGCTAAATACTTGTTGCGGGTGTTTGGCCAAAAACAGCAATAAGTCAAACTCTCTGGCAGTGAGTTCGAGCTCACTGTCAAAGGCAGTCACTTGTCTGGTGGTCGCATTAATACTGAGCCCGTTAAACGCCACTTCTGCTTGTTGCTCTGTTTGCACTACGCCGCGTCTGAGCAGCGCTTTAACTCTGGCGCGCAATTCAAGCACGCTAAATGGCTTAATTAGGTAGTCATCCGCGCCAGCTTCTAACCCTAGGACTACGTCCGCTTCTGAGTCTTTCGCGGTGAGCAGCATAATCGGCATCGCCTTACTCTGTTCGCGCAGCTGCTGACATAGCATAATCCCGTCACCATCAGGCAGCATGCGGTCGAGTAGGATAAGATCTATACGCTTACTCTCAAGTATCTGTATTGCCTGCTTTAGTGTGCTGGCGTGACATACCTCATAGTTCATTGACTTGAGGTTAAGCTGCACCAGCTGGGCTAAATCTTGCTCATCTTCGACCAATAAAATGCGCTGTGTGGTGTGTCCGTGTTGTGCGGTTGCGTTCATCCCGATCTCTCCGGCCTGTGTTTATCAGCATAAGCTCATAGACAAGCAGACCTGTATCGAGCGCAATAAATTTCAGCGTGATGAAAAATAAACCGATTGGTTTTGGGAAGCGGTAAACCAAGCGGTAGATTTCATCACGCCGAAAATGCACTAGTTAAGGCGTAAAAAGTCAGCTTATTGAGTTCGGGTGATGGTGACTTTAATCGCTGGGTTATCAAAACGATGTGATGGCGTCAGCACTGAGTCTGCTAAACCGTCATACATAGAGATAACGCCTGGGTGAATATGGATAAAATCGACATCATCCCGCGCTGCGTTATAGCCCTCACCGCCATCAGCTGGTCCTGGCAACGTGCCTTTGGCTTCACTGTTGGCTTCGGTGCCTGCGTCATACACCCTAAGGGTCATGCTACTTGGCATATTCACTTCTAGCTGACTTAAGTCGTAATTATTTACCCCAGCAAACGCATCGTTAGTGTTAACTAGCATGGTGGCTAAACTCACGCTCGCGACATCATCTTGCTCAATGCTAAAGCTTAATGTTTCTGACATGCCCGGCATAATTACCCCGGCGCCAGTTGTGTTACTGGTGAGCTCGCTAATTGCTGCTAGGTCACTGGTGTCACCGCCTTCAGCTAGCTTTTCAAGTGCTACTGAAGATGCTTGTCCTGCCATCCACAGTTGCATGTCAGCACTGTGCGTTGCTACAAAAACTGGCGATAGTGGCTGATTAGCCGTTAAGTTACTTACCGCGATTTCATAAGAGAGCATCACGGGTGGCGTTGGCTCTGGGTCATTATTTACCACAACATCATCATCGTCGTGACCACAACCTGCTAGTAGTAGGCTAGATAGCAAGGCTAGCGCCAGAGTGGGTTTGATTGACTCATGTGAAAATTTCATATGGCCTCCTTATTTTACGGTAACTACCACTTTGGCTACTGGGTTTAACCAGCGATGAATACGGCTATCAAGGTCACTGGCACCGCCAGCTGGATCTGTATCACCCAACACGCCCGGATGAATGTGCACATAAGTATTGCCTGCACCATCCATTACACCTGTACCATTCGCGCCGCCGTCACCGCCTGGTGCAGCAGGAATTCCTGGTACGCCTGACATGCCGCCGCCATTGATGATTTCATCATTGGCTTCAGTACCTGCATCATAAGCATTCAAATAAAACGTGTAGCTGCCTGCTTCAGTAGGGATTTTCCAGCTATCGAGACCAACAAATGCATCGTTTGTTGGCAGCAGCATGGCGACAATAGACAAGTACATGTTGTCGCCAGTATCTAGCATGACGTCATTTACGCTCATGCCTGGGGCAAGTAAACCACCAGCAGGGTTTGCACTGGTGACCCCGCTTGCACCCATAACTGCGGCATCTAAGTCACTAACATCACCACCTTCAGCCATTTTTTGTAGAGCGGCTGTAGCTGTGTCGCCCACATGGAATAGATGGCTATCACTGTTGTGCGCTGCAATAAGTAGAGGGGTGAAATGATTACCATGGGTGAGGTTGGTAACACTGACTTCGATTTCTGCAGCTGAGCTCGCCATGCTGACTAAACCTGCTGCTAACAAGCTGGCGTTGATTAGTGTGCGTTTCATAACCTTTCTCCTTGTGTTTAATTGCAATCAAGTATGAGAAAGGGGTATCACTGGTCTATCGCTAAATTATCACAAAAGTTTAACAACTGGATTTAACGATGAAAATCAGTAGGATAGAACCACTTATTTATGGCGAGAAACCTGCAATAGTCGTCGTTTGAGTGTATGTCGTTCTTATTTGTGACAACTGTTTGTGGTTCGAAAATAGCTAGGCTCTAGGCAAGATTGATTATACTTGTCATACAAGGCTGTCACGTGTGGTAAAGGAGTACCCGATGAAAGAATATCATTCCCAGATTGTGAAATTGGATAGCGATATCGCCCAATTGCAATATCAATATAGACGTTTAAAGTTGTTGAGACTTTTCATACTGTCACCGATGATTTTGGCTTTGATTGCTGCGATTATTTACAAGTGGCCGCAAATATCTGAGGTGATAGCAAGCTGGTTAACAAGTTACAGTTACTAACTGTTCCATTTTTCCGGTAGGTGAACCTTGGTGTTCACCTTTTTTGTGCCTCTATTTAACCAAGATAGCGCCACGATATAGTTATAAGATTGAACTACCTATGCAAAAGTTAACCTGAGTTAACTGACAGCATAAGCTGAGTTAGATTAGAATAGAGCCCATTAATCGTTAGCGAAAGAGCTATTGCATGCATGTACATATTTTAGGGATTTGCGGCACATTTATGGGAGGGCTTGCCCTGCTTGCCCGAGCTATGGGACATAAAGTCACTGGCAGTGATGCCAATGTGTATCCGCCGATGAGCACCCAGCTTGAAGAGCAAGGTATTGAGCTTATTCAAGGGTTTGACCCGCAGCAGCTTGGCAAAGAAGGTGAAAACCAGCCTGATATTGTGGTTATTGGTAATGCCATGAGTCGCGGTAATCCGTGTGTTGAAGCTGTGCTTAATCGCGGGATTAAATATACCTCTGGACCGCAGTTTTTATCTGAGCATATTTTGCCTAATCGTTGGGTATTGGCGGTATCGGGCACCCATGGTAAAACCTCAACTTCAAGCATGCTGGCATGGATTTTAGAATACTGTGGTTACGAGCCGGGCTTTTTGATTGGCGGGGTGCCACAAAACTTTGGCGTGTCAGCGCGCCTAGGTAACTCACCCTTTTTTGTGGTTGAAGCAGACGAATATGACAGCGCTTTTTTTGATAAGCGTTCTAAGTTTGTGCATTACCAACCGCGCACACTTGTGATCAACAATCTAGAATTTGATCATGCTGATATCTTCCCCGATCTTGCCGCTATTCAACGTCAATTTAATCATGTTATTCGCACCGTGCCAGGGCAAGGCAAAGTGATTTGGCCTAAAGATGTTGATGCAGTAAAACTGGTGATGGAAATGGGCTGCTGGAGTGAGCAAGAAACCTATACCCGCCAAGCTCCCGCTCGAGTTGAACAGCAAAAGCAAGAGCAAGGGTGGCAAACTAAGCTGATCGCAGATGATGGTCATGAGTTTGAGGTTTGGTTTGATGGTGAGCCTCAAGGCATACTTAACTGGCAACTGATTGGTCAGCATAACGTCGAAAATGCAGTGATGGCGATTGCTGCAGCACGTCATGTGGGCGTTGCACCAGCTCAAGCTATTGAGGCTTTAACTGAGTTTTCGCCGCCAAAGCGCCGCTTAGAATTGCTTGACACTGTCAATGGTATCGCAATTTATGATGATTTTGCCCATCACCCAACCGCTATTGAGACGACCTTACAAGGGCTGCGCGCCAAAGTAGGTAAAAGCAAGGTGATAGTGGTGCTAGAGCCAAGATCTAACACCATGAAACGCGGTATTCACAAAGACACCTTAGCTTATTCTTTTCGCCTTGCTGATAAGGCTTGGTTGTATCAAGCTGGCAATGTTGATTGGGATATCGCAGCACACATGTCGCATGCTGAAATCCCAGTTATCGTACAAACAGATATTGATGCCATTGTTGAGCAAGTAGCTAGCCAGGTGAGTCCAGGTGATACCATTGTGGTGATGAGTAACGGCGGTTTTAATGGCATTCATCAAAAACTGATAAGCGCGATTGCTGGCAAATAGCAATTAACTTTAGCCATTAACAGTAGCTCATTAAGCTAGTTTGTTATCTGCTACGTACTAGTAGCTAGTAGCTAGTAGCTAGTAGCTAGTAGCTAGTAGCTTATAGTTCAAGTTGGCTGTAACTGCGCTTGAGTTAAGCTGGTATAAATATAGTAAGTAGCGACAGCAGGCTCAAGTTGAGCTTGTCTCGTTAAGCAGGAAATTTCATGGGATATAGAAAAGCCGATAAAGCCATTAGTCTTGCCTGGACAGGGGCTTCAGGCGCACCTTATGGTCTAAAGCTACTTAGCTGTTTGCTTGCAGCTGATTATCAGGTGTTTTTAATGATTTCGAGCGCTGCGCGCGTGGTGCTCGCGACTGAGCATGGGCTGCAACTCAGTGCCAATAGTGATAAAGCACAAGCGCAATTAATGGCGCATTTAAGTGAAGATATGCCATCGCAGCAAGGCTTGGGCGAATTGGTGGTGCTAGGCAAAGATGAATGGTTTTCGCCGCCAGCATCAGGCAGCGCAGCACCTAAGCAAATGGTGGTGTGTCCATGCTCAACTGGCACCTTAGCCGCCATTGCCACTGGTATGAGCAATAATTTGTTAGAACGAGCTGCCGATGTCGTGATAAAGGAGCGTGGCCAATTAATACTGGTTCCGCGGGAAACTCCTTTTAGTGCCATACACTTAGAGCATATGTTGAGTCTAACTCGTAACGGCGCGACCATTATGCCTGCAGCACCTGGGTTTTATCATAATCCCAAATCGGTTGAAGATCTGGTAGACTTCATGGTTTCGCGAATTCTCGACCATCTGGGGATCGCACACTCACTGACGAGTCGCTGGGGTTACGGACAGTCTCAGGCTCATGATATTGAAAACTGAGAAACATATGAAGCACACCATTGAAGAGATGATTTCTACCCAAGAAATCGACACCATGTTAGACGATTTAGCGCAGCGTATTAATGAACGCTACGGCGACAGTGAGCGTCTATTAATGGTTGGCCTGCTTAAAGGCTCTGTCGTATTCATGGCTGATCTATGCCGCCGCATTAAAGGCCACGTTGAAATCGACTTTATGTCTGTGTCTAGCTATGGCAATTCGATGACCAGTTCACGTGATGTTAAAGTGCTAAAAGACATTCAATCAGATATTGCCGGTCGTGATGTACTGATTGTTGAAGACCTGATTGACTCAGGCAATACGCTTAATAAGGTGCGCGAAATGTTATTGCTTCGTGACCCGAAGAGCTTAACTTTGTGTACCCTGTTAGATAAACCAGAGCGCCGTGAAGTTGATGTACCTGTCGACTTTATTGGTATGAGCATTCCTGATGAGTTTATCGTTGGCTATGGTATCGATTATGCCGAGCAGTATCGTAACCTGCCTTACATTGCCAAAGTTATTCCATTAGAGTGATAAAAAAGCGTAATTGTTAAAGCTCCCGCTCATGCGGGAGTTTTTGTTTGTTGTAGTAGAGGGAATTTTCATGGGCGAGCGCGCCAATGCATTAGTAATAGAAGGTCTAAAAAAGACCTATAAAGGTGGAGTTGAAGCGGTTAAAACCCTCAACCTCACGGTGGAACAAGGCGATTTTTTTGCATTGCTTGGGCCAAATGGTGCGGGTAAATCGACGACCATCGGCGTGATCAGCTCGCTGGTGCAAAAAAGCGCTGGCAGTGTGCAAGTGTTTGGCTATGACATTGATAAACAATTAGAGCAAGCTAAGCTGCAGATTGGTCTCGTGCCGCAAGAATTTAACTTTAACCAGTTTGAGAAAGTGCTGCAGATTGTAGTGAATCAGGCTGGCTATTATGGTGTTAAACGTGATGTTGCATTGGAGCGAGCGAAAAAGTACTTAACCCAGTTAGATCTCTGGGATAAGCGCGACTCACAAGCGCGTCAGCTTTCGGGCGGAATGAAGCGTCGTTTGATGATTGCTCGCGCGCTAATGCATGAGCCGAAACTGTTGATTTTAGATGAACCTACTGCTGGCGTTGATATTGAGCTGCGCCGCTCAATGTGGGATTTCTTAAAACAAATCAACGCCGAAGGTGTGACGATTATTTTGACTACTCACTACCTTGAAGAAGCGGAGATGCTGTGTCGCAACATAGGAATTATCGACCAGGGTATGCTGGTGGAATGCACGACTATGAAAGCACTTCTTAGCAAGCTCAACATGGAAACCTTTATTCTTGACCTGCGAAAAGATATTAGCAGTGCGCCGGACTTAGGCGACATTCGTTGCCGACTGGTGGATGCTCACACGCTAGAAGTGGATGTGGCTAAAGATAACAACATTAATGATGTGTTTAGTTTATTGTCTGCTGCCAATATCGAAGTATTGTCGATGCGTAATAAAGCTAACCGTCTGGAAGAGCTATTTGTTGAGCTAGTTGAAAAAGCCAAGGAGGCAAAATAATGAATCAGCTGTATTTGATTGCCTTTAAGAGCATTTTAACTAAAGAAATTAACCGTTTTACCCGTATTTGGGTGCAAACTCTGGTGCCGCCAGCCATCACCATGACGCTGTATTTTCTGATTTTCGGTAACCTAGTTGGTAGCCGTATCGGGCAAATGGGCGGCGTGAGCTACATGGAGTTTATTGCGCCTGGTTTAATCATGATGTCGGTGATCACCAACTCGTTCTCCAATGTCGCATCATCATTTTATAGTGCTAAGTTTCAGCGCAACCTCGAAGAGATCATGGTGGCACCTGTGCCGCATTATGTGATGATTGCAGGCTACGTAGGCGGCGGTGTTGCCCGTGGCTTGCTGGTGGGTTGCATCGTTACCCTGGTTGCCATGTTCTTTGTTGATATCACCTTGCATCATGCCGGATTGGTGCTGCTTACAGCGTTTCTAACCTCAGTGCTGTTCGCTTTAGGCGGTTTGATCAACGCGGTATTTGCCAAAAGCTATGATGACATCAGTATTATTCCAACCTTTGTCTTGACGCCATTGACCTACTTGGGCGGGGTATTTTATTCGTTGTCATTACTACCTGATTTTTGGCAAGGTGTGTCTGCGCTAAACCCTGTAGTGTATGTGATTAACGTGTTCCGTTACGGCTTCTTAGGTTTTGCTGACATGAGCGTGCCTTTGTCCATTGCCATTATGCTTGGCTTTTGTGGTGCGCTATGGTTTATTGCTTACTATTTGATTTCACGCGGCATTGGCCTGCGTAGTTAATAGTAAATAGAAATAGTTCACGACTATTGCAAACAAAATCAAAAAAGAGCGCCTTGGCGCTCTTTTTTGATTTTGGTCACTTATATTATTAACACGCTTTTGTTATCTTGATTCATCTGCTGCTTAAATGATTGTTTTTATTATAAGTTAGTGGACTAAATATCAGTTTTATTTTTCAGGGAAAAGAAATGAAAAAGTTACTAATGTTGCTGTTGCTTGGCTCTATTTCAACTACGGCAACTGCACGTGAAGATATCCAAGATTTTTCAATCAATGAGGCTATGGCTATTAATAAGATTTCGTCAGCAATTGGTGAAGGCGTTGAATTTTATTTTGCCGGTCAACAACATGGCGCCATCGTTAAATCTCTCGGCGAGTTTAAAACCAGTAAAAAGACTAATGCGTTCGGTAAAAGTGATTTAAAGGCATGCCAGTGGGCATTTGCCTCTGCAATGAAGTCGCTGAAGCAGCGCGCTCAAAAAGAAGGTGGTAATGCGGTTGTTAATATCCGCTCAAACTATGATAACCATCAAACCAGCAGCGCTGAGACTTTTAAATGTGGTGCAGGAAATGTTATTGCTGGCGTCGCGCTTATTGGCGATGTGGTGACGTTAGAGAAGTAATTTTCACGGCAGATTTAGCAAATAGAGCGCCTTTGGCGCTCTTTTTTGTGGGCGATTGTCAGCTTGTGTTATTTGAGCTTAATAATGGCTAGTCGTTGACTGGTTTATTAAGAACGGGTAGACAATAGCAAGAAATATCAAAAATGCTGATTGCCGATGTTTTAACTTTGTGGTGAACAAAACAACTAGGCTACCCAAGAAATGATGTCGGTTAGACATGACTTATAGGTAGCCGCAATTAAAACATTTGCAGGAGAGCATCATGAAAATTACTTCTAAAGTCACCATCAATAAATCAGCAACTGAGATGTGGAAACTGATTGCCCATGACTTTGATAAAGCCTATTTATGGATGGCGCCAATCCCATTTTCTAAAGCCATTGCACCGGGTGGCAGCAAGCTTGGTGCGCCTATGGTGGGGCGGATGTGTGATTTAACCGAAAAGCCTAATGGCCCCCAAGTTAAAGAGGTGATTACTCACTATAGTGAAAGTGCGAGAACGCTAAGTTTTGATGTGCTGCCGATTAATAACCCGGCAATTATTCCCATTAAGCAAAATCATGTTGCTATGTCTGTGCGTGAGATAAGCCCGACTCAATGCGAGGTGAGCTGGACAGCCTCGCCACAACTTAAGTGGTTTGCTTATCCTATGTACCCTTTGCTTAGGCTGATGTTTCCAAAAGTTTTTGCTAAGTTATTGCGTGGATTGAAAGACTATGCAGAGAACATTGAACATCAGCCGCGTCAAATGTCGGCAGTTGTTTAATGAAATGGATAACCTGGCTAGGAGGCATAATGCAGCGATTTTTTAATAGTATCGACTTTATTGAACAACACCTAGATGAAGCGATAAGTGTCCACCAAATTGCTGCCGCCTCGCATTATTCAACCTATCATTACAGCCGCATTTTTAAAGCGTTAGTGGGTGATACGCCTAAAGAGTATTTAAGAAAGCGCAGGCTAACTCTTGCAGCAAAACGATTGCTTACTGAGGATGTCGGTGTACTAGAGGTGGCAATAGATAGTCAGTTTGACTCGCAAGAGGCTTTTACAAGGGCATTTAAGGCGCAGTTTAATATGACGCCAGCTAAGTACCGCAAGCTTAATGAGCCTTATCGCTTGCTGTATCGGCGACCTTTTACTGAGCAAGATCTTGATTACCTGCAATCGCGTATTTCGATGGAGCCAGAGATAATTCAGCGCCCCGCAATGAAAATTGTTGGCATTGCAGCAGAGTATGACGATGGCGATTTAAGCTTGCCTAAGTTGTGGTCGGCCTTTCGTCCCTACCGTGACAGTGTTGCCAATCGAGTAGGAAGTGATTTTTTTGGCATATATGAGTCGTATCAAGAGGCTGATGATAAAACCCAGTTTGTATATATTTGCTCGGTGGAAGTCAGTAACTTTGATGATGTGCCTGAGCAGATGATCACTCGTGAACTTGAGGCGCAAACCTATGCGCAGTTCACCCACGTAGGACCTATCGCGGAGCTAGAAAGTACTCTGCGCTACATTTGGGGGAGTTGGTTGCCAAAGAGTGATTACGAATATGCCGACAAGCCAGATTTTGAGCTATTGCCAGCGAGCTTTAATAACGAAGACCCACAGAATAAGATCTATTTAAATATTCCTGTGATTAGAAAAACACTTAAGTTCGCTGATTAAATTTACTGTTGATAATGATACTTAGTAGCATTTAACAAGTTTTTAATGTTTAATATAGCGCTATTATTTTAGTAAGGTTTTAAGTGACGCAGGAAGTATCATGACAAATACAGCTCAACTGGCATTGGATAGACTGGCTATTGGTGTCTCAGCACTGTGCGCCGTGCATTGTGTCGCCACACCGATTCTACTGGTGCTGCTCCCATCTTTGTCTGCATTGCCAATTGCTGACCATCATTTCCATGAAATGCTCGTTTGGGTAGTACTTCCAACTAGTGCAGTGGCGGTTACCTTAGGTTGTAAGCGCCATAAAGATACTAAAGTGTGGTTACTTGCATTAACAGGGTTGGCAGTCTTGATGGTGTCGGCTTTCTTTGGTCATGATTTTTTGGGCGAAGTCGGTGAAAAAATCGCGACTTTAATTGGCGCATTGATTGTCGCGCTGGCGCATTGGCGTAATTTTAAATTGTGCCGTAAAAAGCAATGCTGCGACTAATTCATTTTTGTTTGTTATCGTCAAAGCCCCGCAAGTAAGCGGGGCTTTGTTTTAGTTGGTTTACGCTCAGTTAAGTTCGTGCATCGGATGAGCGTTATGCCTTTATTTGTTCAAGTTTATTTTCGATCCATCGATTGGCTTGATTTAAATCAGTAAACATCTGAATATTCTCGGCCTGCATAGATGGTGATTGATTTTTGAGAATCGTAGCCATGATCTTAGCGTTAAATACCACTGCTTTAGCGTGCATATTGTTGTCTTCCATCCACACATTGTATTCATCTAATACTGCGTAAGCTTCTGGCGTACCCCCTAATACTCCGCGGTTGTCGGCTACAATGCCAAAAGGTTTGCCATTCAGTCGTTTTACCTGTTCCATGACAGCTTGGGTATAGGCGGTAGCCCCAGCTTCGTTATAAGAGCCTGTCATTTTTGTGCAGATTAAATTGCCTGTTACTTGAATGGTGAATTCGCCGTGAGCTGCTTCTGGCATAAGGTACCTCTACTGCTTGTTTGCTCTGTGCAACTGGGCACTATTTCTTTTAGTTTTTGCGTTATTTTGTATGTACAGCGCTTTGGCTAAAAAGCGATGACTGCTGTGATGGTCTTTTGGGTTTTCGTTTTATTTTTAGTGTGATTAATATTTTTATCACAACTAAAGCGTTGTTGAAAATGCCTCTAATCAGACAGCAGCATCTTGTAGAAACATCAAGCTAGGTTTAGCCCAGATGTTAAGCGCTATTGGCATTTCTTTACCCCAGATCCACGTTTGAAACTAATCCAGATTAGATGTGTTTCCTTTTAACTGCAGTAATGATTTTACTGTTACAGCTATTTGTATTCGAATTTTACGAATTAAAAGTGCGGTTTTATGCGCTTTTTATTCGCATTTGTGGTTGCTAATCTAATTTCATTGCAAATATTGAGCATGCCTACGTTGGCGCATGCGCAGGAGGAAGAGTGATGAAATTACTTGCTAAATTTTCAGCCCGAGCTGCGATGGATGGTGACGGCGTTAAAATTCGTCGTATTGCCGATTTTGGCAATACACGCTTTGACCCGTACTTAATGATTGATGAGCTTAAATCAGATGACGAGTCGGACTATATGGCTGGGTTTCCACCGCATCCTCACCGCGGCATCGAAACTTTTACCTACATTCGTAAAGGTGGTTTTGAGCATAAGGATCAACTTGGCAATGTTAAGCAAATCAAGGCGGGTGATGTGCAATGGATGAGCACTGGGCGTGGTGTCGTGCATTCTGAAATGCCCATTGCTGATAGTGACCATGGGCTACATGGTTTTCAAATTTGGTTGAATATGCCAGCCAAAGATAAGATGCGGGCGCCGCAGTACCGCGACTCAAGTGAGCAACAAGCGAAAGTTTTGACCAATAAAAATGGGGCAAGTTTAACGCCGCTGGCGGGAGATTGGCGCTTTGCAGACCAACCTGAATCAACAGTGTCAGCCATCATTAGCCAAAGTGGCTACGACGGGAAGTTAGCTGCACAGCTTGCAGGAAATGCGGCGATTGCCGATGTGAACTTAGCAGCGAATGCGAGCGCTAAATTGAACCTATCGCAGTATGGTGCTGTGAGTATTTATGTCTATAGCGGCGCAGTTATCGCAACTTATCAGGGCGTGCAAACTCGTTTTACTGATGGTCAATTGTTGGTTGTCGATAGTGCAGAGTTAGTTGAGCTAGTTGCCGCCGACGATGGCGCTGGGATGCTGGTGCTTGCCGGTGATCCCATCAATGAGAATATTGTGCACATGGGGCCGTTTGTGATGAATACTCAGCAACAGATTCAGCAAGCGATTGCCGATTATGAGTCTGGCAAGTTTGGAACTATTGATTAATTGGATTAACTGGGTCAATTGTATTTACTAGATTAACTTAAACTTTATGATGTTGAGGGCAGATAACGCTTATCTGCCCACTTTCAGGTTAGTCTTCTTTTTCGAATAACTCCATTAACCCTAGCAAGGCGGCATATAAAACTGAGCCAACAGGCCACACTATCCAAGTGATACCCCAGTTCATTGTCCATAAGCTCCAACCTAAATACACGGCGACTAAAAGAGGCCAGTAGAAGGCTGCTAGTTTTTCGGCGCGCTTAGCCCGCTTGCTCTTTTCTTTGTTAGCAAAACTTTCTTTAAGAATATTATTGTAGGCATCAAATGTTGCTGAAGCAGGTGATACAACGAATATGCCTGTTGATATCATGATCATAAGTACTACCATTAGCATTAAAATGGTGTCGGATTGGCAGTTGAGAATAGCGCCCAACATTAACGGCACAAAGCTAATGATAAATAGAAATATACCTATAGATAATCTGCGGTTGTAAGCGGGTTTGTAGCTTTCTAACTTTTCTTGAAACACGCTGTGTACGCCGTAAGATAACTCAAATTTCTCGTTGTCGATTAACTCAATATCCTTATCAAATTGATTGGTTTTAAGGAAAAAACTCACAGCGATTGAGACTAAAACTAAAATAGCCACCACGCCTGCTGCTGCCGCAATATCACCGGTCATGCCCATGCGGCCCGTCTCAGCCATTGCCAAGAAAAAAAACAGCGGCACAACAGAGCAAACACATAATATGGCGCCTTTAGTGTTGATGTTCGCTACCTCAATTTTGCTTGCCACGTATCTCGTCGCTTCTTCAATTGTTACTTGATGAAGGTTGGCATCCTGATGGCTACTTTGTGAGCTTGGCTCAAAGGTGTCGTGTTCATCTTTTAGTAGAAAGTCAGTTGATACCTCAAACAACTCTGCCAACATGATGATTCTGTTTAAGTCAGGAATGCTACTTGCACTCTCCCACTTGGAAACAGACTGTCTTGATACATTCACTTTTTCAGCTAACTCTTCTTGCGACCAGCCTAATTGCTTCCTTAGTTTGATTATTTTGTCCGCTAATATCATCTGTGATTATCCTTGGTCAGTAATGTAGCCATCACAATAGAAAAACGATTGGTTGCACACTAGCAAGCTCAGTTGGTTTTTTGTCAACCAGTGGTTGCGAATACCATAAGTTTATAAAAAATATCATGTTTTAATTATGTGGTAAGGTGTTTTTTCTGTCTTAATCGCGTGCTTTTGAGTTGTAGTTATAAGGGCCTGCTGACCTTTCAAGATTATTTTTGCAGCTGCTTGTTGGAAATTTATACAAGGCAACGACTTTGATGTGTGGTTGTTCCACATGATAAGTCGTTAACGCAGTAGAAATGACAACAAGCGCTGCCTGAAAGGTTCGTTTAAAAGCACTTTACTCTTTGTTGCGAGCGAATTTGTTTAGGTGACTAGACGTCATCGCTCGCGTCGCGATTAAAGTGCTTTTAATTCGAACAAATTCTAATCAGCAAAGATCAACAGGCCCTAATGCTGAGCCTAATTATTACCTCAAACTTTCTTGTTAGAGTATCTAAACTTCAACCTAGCTTGCTTGGTTTTTAAACTTATATTCGCGCTTTTGTCAGAGGACTTTGCTTGCGCTCAATTATTGGCTTGCCAACAGTCAAACTGTTTTGCCGATTACGAATTTAAGCTCAAGCCTCGGCATCAAAATCGGGCATTCATTGCTAAGACTTGTTACAATAGCAGTAGACGACCAAGGTTGGCGCTATCTAAGCCTAATTTGCCTTGGTCTTTTTGTTTTTGCCTGATGGTAAAGTGAGTTTTGTTAAGGGGGATATGTGAGTCAATCAACTAACCAAGCGGCGTCGAGTTCTTTTGCATCTTTGCAGCTAAAGCCGGATTTACTCGCCAACCTCGAAACGATGAACTTCACCCAGATGACCCAGATTCAGGCTGAGAGCTTGCCAGCTATTTTGTCGGGTAAAGATGTGATTGCTCAGGCCAAAACCGGTAGTGGAAAAACAGCGGCATTTGGCCTTGGGTTGCTGAACAAGCTCAATGTAAAACGCTTTCGTATTCAAACCATTGTGTTGTGCCCGACTCGTGAGCTGGCCGATCAGGTCGCTAAAGAAATCCGCACACTAGCGCGTGGTACCCACAACGTGAAGGTGTTGACCTTATGTGGTGGTGTGCCAATGGGGCCGCAAATTGGCTCGCTTGAGCATGGCGCACATATTATTGTTGGTACCCCTGGGCGTATTGTTGACCATCTTGACAGCGGGCGTTTGAACCTAAATAACGTCAACATGTTGGTGCTTGATGAAGCCGACCGCATGTTAGAAATGGGTTTTCAAGATCATCTTGACCACATTATCGCCCAGATGCCGCAGCACCGACAGACGCTATTATTCAGCGCAACTTACCCTGAGCAGATTCAAACTATCGCTGAGCAAATTATGGTTAAGCCAACCATGGTTAAGGTTGAGACGACCCACGATGATGTCACCATTGAGCAGCAGTTCTTTGAGATGCAAGATGGGCAAAATCGGATTGAGGCGTTAGAGCTATTGCTGCTAGACAAGCAGCCTAGTAGCGCTGTGGTGTTCTGTAATACCAAGCGTGAAACTCAAAAAGTAGCAGACAGTCTAGCAGACAAAGGCTTTAGCGTTTTGGCGCTGCATGGTGATTTAGAGCAGCGCGATCGCGATAAAATGCTGCTGCAATTTGCCAACAAGAGTGCGCGTATTCTAGTGGCGACTGATGTTGCTGCCCGCGGTTTAGACATTGATGAGCTAGATGCCGTGTTTAACTATCAAATTGCTTATGACACTGAAGTGCATATTCACCGCATTGGTCGTACGGGGCGCGCAGGTAGTACTGGCGTGGCGTACACCTTCTATAACCTAGAAGAAATGTACAAGATCACAGCCATTGAAGATGCCATGAAACTTGAGGTATCTCCAAAAGCGTTACCCGATATGAGCGTGTTAACTAAACAGCCGCTGCAGGCGGAAATGGTTACCATTCAAATTGACGGCGGTAAGAAGCACAAGCTGCGCCCAGGTGACATTGTTGGTTGTCTAACGAATGGCAAAGAGATTGCGGGTAACCAGATTGGTAAGATTAAAGTGACCGATATTCGCTCGTACGTTGCAGTGCCACAAGCTTTGGCTAAAACCGCGCTCAATAAAATCACTAAAGGACGCCTTAAAAACCGCACCTTCCGCGCTTGGTTTGTTTAATACCAATTAACACAAGTATGTGATCATTCTTACTGGTTAAAATCGCTTATAACTTCGTTAGAAATTTTGTAGGTAGAGCAACTAGCTAGCTGCAATTTCAGCCTTGTTCTAAGCGATTTTTCCTGCGTAATCTCTGAACACTTATTTATCTCAATTGGTATAAAGCTGGTTAGCGTTAAGATTGTTCGCTTTAAAGGTTATTCGGGCCTGTGGCTTGTTTATTAAGCATGGGCATACATTAGCCCTAGCTTGATTGCACTGAGCAGCGCAACATAGCAACCGATAGTGATTGAGCGGCGTCTTCGTTTAGTAAACACCTCTTTGATGACAACACTCGTTGATTCAGCTGAGTGTTCAAGCAACTGGCTGCGCCATAGGAGCAGCCAGGATATCGATAGCTGATATTGCTGACCTTGGTAGCTAAAGTTAATCTTGCGCTTTGGAGCGAAGTAACTAAAGCTTCTCACTACAGTGACATGGCTATTGTCACTGATACTCCCTTCTTCACTGATTTTCGTATTTTCACCGACGTTTAGGGATATCGCGCTGGTAAAGCGGTCATAACGAAATGACCACTTTTGATTGTTGATTATATGAACGGCGCTATCAAACCGGTTCCACATGATTTGCTTAGTCGTTACTCACCATCTTCACTTGAGTCTTGAGCGTCTTTGGCTTTGTACTCGGTCAGCATATAAATCAAGGTGCCTTGCTCAGAGCCTGCAAGATAAGACCAACTGCTAGTGCTGCGGTTTTCATTGAGGTTGCGAAAACCATTAGACACTTCCATCCAAGCTTGTGGGGCAAGCTCGAAGGCGCGAATTTCGCAGGTATTTTGTTTGCAGCTGATGCTATCGATTTGAATGTCGCCGCTTAGAGGGTGCTGGTTAATCGCTGCTAAAATTTGCTCTTCTTCAGTTGTAGCCCAATCTTCATTGCGCTCGCTTAGATGGTGTTTTTCGTAAGCTTTTACTATGTCGCCAGATTGACTGGCAATCACATTGGCAAATGGCTCAGGTGTCCATTGTTTTATGTTGTCTATCGATAAGGTGTAAGGCTCATCTTTAAAGGGTGATTGCGCGCTGACGTCTCGCTCGCTAAACTGTTGGTTTTCCTCAACGGCAATTTCAACTTGCTGTTCTAACAATCCCATTGAAGATTGCATTGACGCGATTAGTTCATCTTTATCGGCAAGCTGTTTCTGCAGGGTAATGATTTGCTGTTGCAGCAGAGCAATACTTTGGGTTTGTAAACTGCTATCTGGCTTGTCATCAACCTCAGGAGCTATTGCTTGAATAGTGCCTGCTGGCGTGGTTTGTTTTAGTTGTGCTTTGCCTATTTGTAAGCCGACGAAAAGGCTGCCAAGCGCTAGGAACAGCCCGGTAATAAAAACGGTTGAGTGCTTCATTTTGCTTCCATGTAATGTCATTCCAGTTGTTACTTTGCCGCAAAACATCAGTGCTTGCAATTTAGCCATTGAAATTAACTGCTGTCGCTATCTAGTGTTATCTGAGTTTGAAAACTAGCTTTAATTCAATAATTTGGTGAATTTAGCTTAATCTTATCTATGATTAAAATAACAACAATCTACAATCGTTAATTTAACCTGCAAAGGCGAACTATGAATAAGCTTGCGCTATCCCATATAGATAAAGCTGTCGCCTGTTTGCGCGAGCAAAGCCATAGCGTTATTAAAAACGTGTTGGCTATGTCGAATGTGCCATCTACTCAGTTGCAACAAGCGATGGCAATGCTTGCCGCGCATGGGCGCATTGCATTTCATTTTCATCCTGACAGACTCGATAGCCGTGGGCTGACAGTGGCGCAAGGATTGTTGAAAGACGGCATCTATAAAAGTCAGTTCGAAACCCATACCTCAAATGGGCATTTATCGCCTGAGCTTGGTGGTAGTCGCGATCATTGGGAGAACGAGCTGTTTGGTAACGCTTATTCTGGCATTAAACATCGGCCTAAATATGGCGCACTAGATCTCGGCTTAAGCAGCTTTGGACCCGCGCCTCGTTTTGGCAGTTGCTATTTATTGTCTAAGCCTAAGCTGTTAAATAGCTGCAGTTTTTGCTATCTCGACTCTTATCGACTGCCAAAAGAAAGGGGTACCCTCAATTGCTTTGATGCCGTGCTTGCTGCGCTTTTAAGTGAAACCTTTGAGCGTCAATCTGCCATAGGTAAAGACCCATTAACACCAGCGCAGTTAATTGAGCATTTATGTAATCTTGATAAACGCAGTGAGCTAACAGGCATCAAAGGCGGTGGCAGTAACCTAGACCATTACATCGAGGCGCAGGTGCATGCGGATGTCACTCTGGAGCGGGATATTGATTTACTGGTTGTCGACCCAAGCTACCAAGGCACATCAATTGGTGAGCAGCTAGCAACCGTTGCAAGAGTGTATCAACTTGAGCTGACTTACCACAGCGGCTATCGAATGGCGCTTGCAGACGTGCCGGTTGATTTTCGCGGCCCAGATATGCCTCAAGTTGCCACGTACTGCTTAGGTTTAGAGGAGCTTAAGAGTGAAGAGCTTAATGACGATGAGCGGCAAATACTCACACCATATAAGCTTGGTCAGTCTTCACTTCAATGTGAGCAGCATCTTCCTGCCTGGCAAGAGCGCACCGCACACAGGCAGCAACAACAAAACCTCAAACTACTCTGGCACGTGCTGGTCAAATTTGGGTCAGAGTAAACACCTTTGAACTAGGAATTTATTAGGTGCAGACTCTTAATTTGGCGAGCGCTATAGTGTCGCTAGTTTAGCTTCACCTTAATTAAGGCTTAACTCGTATGTTGACTACCTGCTTACCTCTCACATTCAGCTAGTGTTTTATGTGAGTTAGTTAACACTTATGTGGTTTTTGGTGTTAACCCAGCATAACTATTGCGATACTTGCGCGATAATCGCCCGCCTACTTATTTAGGACGTTATGGATAAGTCGTTAGAAAAATCTCTCACCCAGTGGCTTAGGGGCCAAAAAAGCGCCTGTGGTCACTTCCTTAAGCTGTCGATCTTATTAGGTATTCTCAACGGTTTTGCCATTGTTGCTCAGGCTTATTGTTTAGCCACTATTCTCGATGGCGTTATTATGCAGCAGCTAGCGGTATCTGAATTAAGTCACTATTTTATTTCGCTAATTGGCTTGTTTGGCCTGCGCGCGATATTGGCTTTCGGGCGCGAGCGGGTGTCGTTTGAAGCGGGCAGGCGCTTACGTGAGCATATTCGACAGGCTGTGCTGCACAAGCTGATCGCTTTAGGGCCAGTGTTCATTAAAGGTAAGCCAGCAGGGGCGTGGGCAAGTATCGTGTTCGAGCAGGTGGAAGACTTGCATGATTTTTATGCTAAGTACTTACCGCAAATGATCCTAGCTGGTTTTATTCCTATCACTATCTTGGCCTGTGTGTTTCCTCTCAATTGGGCTGCAGGGTTAATCTTGCTGGCAACTGCGCCGCTTATTCCGCTGTTTATGATCTTAGTTGGGATGGGCGCAGCTGATGCCAATCGCAAAAACTTTACCGCATTGGCACGCTTAAGCGGTCACTTTATGGATCGCCTGCAGGGAATGGCAACCCTCAAGCTATTTAACCGTGCTGAAGCTGAGCTTGGCAAGATAGAGCAGGCATCAGAGGATTTTCGTACTCGCACCATGGCCGTGCTGCGAATGGCATTTTTAAGCTCGGCTGTGCTGGAGTTTTTTGCCGCGGTGTCAATCGCCGTGCTAGCCGTTTACTTTGGCTTTAGCTATTTGGGTCATCTCAATTTTGGTCACTATGGGGCTGGAATTAGCCTGTTCACAGGCATGTTTGTGTTGATCATGGCGCCTGAGTTTTATCAGCCCCTGCGGGATTTAGGTGCACATTATCATGCGAAGGCGCAAGCCATTGGTGCAGCAGAGTCCTTAGTTGACCTATTGGAAACGCCCGAGACTTATTTAGCGAATAGTAGCAGTAGCCCAGATAAAGACATGTTGAGCACGCCGCAGGATCAAATCGACCTAGCTACTGTTGCGATTACTGCTACGGATTTAAAAGTCTTTAGTCAGGATGGTGCGTGTCTGCTTGGGCCTGTGTCATTTGAGGTGAATACGGGTGAGCATGTGGCTGTGGTTGGCCCAAGTGGTGCGGGTAAAACTAGCCTGATTAACGCACTGCTTGGCTTTTTGCCATATCAAGGCTCACTAAAGATTAATGGTGTTGAGCTAAAGCAAATTCCATTGGCTAAGTGGCGTTCACATCTTGCTTGGCTCGGGCAAGACCCACAGCTATTCCACGGCACGCTGCGAGATAATGTCGCGCTAGCTAACCCTGAGTTAACTGACGAGCAAATTTTGAGTTTGCTTAGCCGTGCTCAGTTAGCTGATTTTGTTGCTCAGCATCATCAAGGGTTAGATGCGCCTATTAGCGATCAAGCGGCAGGTGTTTCGGTTGGTCAGGCGCAGCGTATCGCTTTAGCGCGCGCATTTGCGCAAGATGCCAGTGTCTTTGTACTTGATGAGCCAACGGCGAGTTTAGATAAGCACAGTGAAATGCAAATAATGCAATCGATCAATCAAGCCATTAGCGCTAAAACCTGCATCACAGTCACTCACAGGCTCGATGAGTTAAGCGACATGCACAAAATTTTGGTACTTAGTAAGGGAAAGCTAACTCAGGCTGGCAGTTATCAAGAGTTGGTTGCCGATGAGGCGGGTTTATTTGCGCGGCTTGTGGCTGGCAAGGAGGCGGTGTAATGCGAATTCTACTGCCTTTTATAAAGCTGTTTAGCCGTCAATGGGTCATGATGGGCGTGGGCTTATTGCTGACCTTTACCACGTTAGTAACTGGGATAGGTTTATTGTCGTTGTCGGGCTGGTTTTTATCCGCCACCGCTGTGGCTGGTTTAACCGTAGCAGCAGCTCAAGCGTTTAACTATTTCACACCTGCAGGTGGAGTGAGGTTTTTCTCCATCGCCCGAACTGCGAGTCGCTATGGTGAGCGCCTTGCGACTCATGAAGCCACTTTTAAGCTACTAACTGAATTAAGAGTATGGGCGTGGCAAAAGCTATTACCACTATCGGATAAAAACCTACAGTCGCTGCGCCAAGGTGACATGCTTAATCGCCTAGTGGCAGATATTGATACCCTAGATCACTTATATCTGCGCTTGCTTACGCCTATGGCGGCATCACTATTGATGATTGCTGGGTTGTACGCCTTTATCGCTTGGTTTGATCTGGCCATTGCCAACGCGCTTTGCAGTGCGCTGCTTACCGTGTGGCTAATTGTGCCCGTGGTGTTCTATCAATTGGGCCGCAAACCTGGCGAGGTGTTAATTACTAGCCGTCAACACTACCGCGTTAAGCTACTCGATATTATTCAAGGACAGGCAGAGCTGACCTTGTTCAATGCCAATAAGCGCTATCAGGCTGAACTAGTCAAATCACAACAGGCATTATTTGATGCGCAAGCGAAAATGGCGACGATTACCGGGCTAAGTCAGGCGATGGTAATTGCTGCCAATGGCGCGATTGTGACTTTGATTTTGTTTATGGCAAGTCAAGGAGTAGGTGAGTATGTACCGCCAGGACCTATGATGGCGATGGTGGTGTTTGCCGCGATGGCAACCCTAGAAATGTTGATGCCAATAGCTGGCGCATTTCAGCATTTATCGTCAACTGTGTTGGCTGCGAAACGCTTAAATCAGGTCACTGCTCAGCAAAGTGATATTCAATTTCCCCTGCAACCGACTAGCTCATCGACCGAGAAAAGCGCTTCTACAAACTCACCCGCCGTGAGCCTTGAGTTAAGCGGAATTCATTTTGCCTATAATGGGAATCACTTAGAAAGCGTAGTTGATAACAACAAGGTACTAAACGGTTTGTCGTTAACGCTTAATGTTGGTAGCAAGGTGGCTATTTTGGGGAAAACTGGCTGTGGTAAGTCGAGTTTGCTCAACCTCATCACCCGTCAGTGGCAGGCGCAGGCGGGCAGCATCAAGCTAAATGACCAAGCTATCGAGCAGTTTACTGAACAGCAGCTGCGCCAATCTATGACTTTGGTTAGCCAACGTATTCATCTATTTGCTGGTACATTGCGTGACAACCTAGCCATAGCTATGCCTTATGTAAAAGGCGAGAAGCGCAAAGCCCATGATGACAAGTTTGTCGCCGTGCTTAAGCAAGTTGGCCTTGATACATTGTTAGAGGCTGACAAACCTTTGGATGTGTGGATTGGCGAAGGTGGCAGGCAGTTATCAGGAGGTGAGCGCCGCCGCATTGGTGTGGCTAGAGCTTTGCTGCGCGATGCACCCTTGTTGTTACTTGATGAGCCAACTGAAGGGTTAGATAAGGCAACCGAGAGAGATATTATGGCCTTGCTGTTAGACTTTGCTCGTCACAAAACCTTGTTAATGATCACCCACAGACATACCGCATTAGAGCATATGGATGAGATTTACCATATGGACGGCGGTCAATTACAAGCTAGTGTCTGATGACTTAGCTTGCTTACAGGCGAAAACATCAGTCAAAAGTACATAAGTTACTGCTAAATAAAGCAGTTTTTGTATTTAATACTACAAAAATGGCCGTAAATCGACGTTTTTGCATGACCATGGTCACAATTAGGCTGGGGTTTGGTGTATTAAAATTACAAAAAGCGCTGGTAATGTGAACTCGATCAGGAAAAGTTTTTAACAAGGAATTAAAATTAGCCCATCTATTTTATCAGGATGGTGATTTTAATGGCGAGTTTTGCAAAACCCGTTATCACGATCAAGCGTGGTTTGGATATCCCGATTGCGGGTGAACCAAGCGCGCAGCTTGATGTGGCAACTCCACCCACCCAAGTTGCATTGATTGGCGAAGAATACGTTGGTCTTAAACCTACCATGGCAGTCGAAGAGGGCGACCATGTAAAAAAAGGCCAGTTGCTATTTGAAGACAAGAAAACCCCAGGCGTAAAATTTACCGCGCCAGCAAGTGGTGTTGTCAGTGCAATCAATCGCGGCGAACGCCGCGTATTACAGTCGGTTGTTATTGATTGCGATAGTGAGCAACAGGCGCTGAGCTTTGATGCTATTGGCGATGTCAGCAAGCTAGAAAAACAACAAGTAGTTGATAACCTTGTTAACTCAGGCTTGTGGACAGCGCTGCGTACTCGCCCATTTTCGCGCGTTCCGCAACTTGACGCTGAAGCCGCTGGCATTTTTGTTACCGCTATTGATACCAATCCATTGGCTGCTGATCCAAGACCGATTATTGCTGCAGAGCAAGCTGCGTTTGAAGCTGGTCTTAAGGTGCTTACCAAGCTTACCAGTGGTCAAGTTTATTTGTGCCAAGACGATAACGCGCCGCTAATTGAACAGGCAATTGACGGTGTTGAGTTGTATCCATTTGCAGGTGTTCATCCAGCAGGTCTTGTTGGTACTCACATCCACATGCTGCTGCCTGTGAGCATTGAACGTCAGGTATGGCATTTGAACTATCAAGACGTTATTGCTTACGGCAAGTTGTTCTTAACTGGCGAGCTTTACACCGACCGTGTAGTTACTCTAGCTGGTCCAAACGTGCTTAAGCCTCGTCATGTGCGCATGCAAATGGGGGCTAAACTATCTGAACTGGTTGTTGGTGAGCTAAACGATAGTATATCTCGCGTAGTATCAGGCTCTATCTTATCGGGCCATACTGCAGTAGATACTTATGACTACCTTGGTCGCTTCCATATGCAAATATCCGTGCTGACAGAAGATTACGGTCAGCAAGTTCTACCTTGGGTAAAACCTGACAGTGAAAAATTCTCGCTAACTGGCTTGATGATGTCTGGCTTTAGCCGCACCCGCAAACTATTCCAATTCACCACTCATGCTGGTGGCTCTGCGCGCGCCATGATGGCCTTTGGTCAGCTGGCACGGGTGATGCCGCTAGATATTCTGCCAACCTTGTTAGTGCGCGACCTTGTAGTGCGTGATACTGATGAAGCTCAGCTATTGGGCGCGTTGGAGTTGGATGAAGAAGACTTAGCCTTGTGCACTTTTGTGTGTCCAGGTAAGTACGATTTTGGTAAAGAGCTACGTGCTTGTTTAGACATTATCGAGAGGGAAGGTTAATGAGTAAGCAAGATAAAAAACCAAACGTACAAGACAGCTACTACGCTCATGGTGGCTCAATGCGCGCCTATTTGCGCTCGTTGTGGATTGCCCACGGTCGCAGCACCAAAGGTCGCGTTCATGTACGTGACGCCATTGATGTAAAACGTACTATGCACATTGTCGGCATGTGTCTGCTGCCTGCTTTGTTTTTTGGTATGTATAACTTAGGCGTGCAAGCGCAGGTTGCCATTGTTGATGGTGCAAGCCAATCAACAAGTTGGCAGCTGTTTTTATTTAACGCCATTTTTGGTGAGCTAACTGCGGAGTCTGGCTTTGTTAGTAAGTTCATTTATGGCGCCAGCTTTTATGTCCCTATTTACCTAGTCACGCTAGTGGTTTGCTTGTTCTGGGAAGTGGTTTTCGCTCGGGTAAGAAGGCAAGAGCTGCACGAAGGCTTTTTCGTAACCGCGCTATTGTTCTCGCTCATTTTGCCGGTATCAACACCGCTGTGGATTATTGCCCTTGGTGTCACCTTTGGCGTGATTGTCGCTAAAGAGATGTTTGGCGGCATGGGTTATAACTTCTTAAACCCAGCGCTGGCAGGTTATGCCTTTATTTACTTTGGCTACCCAAGTGAAGTCGCTGCTATCAGTCAGTTTGTTGCGGTTGATGGTTACTCTGGCGCGACGACTTTAGGCATGGCTGCTGCCAGTAAGAAGATGATTTTTGCTGACACTAGCTGGTACAGCGTGTTTAGTGATGCTAATTGGTGGAACAGCTTTTTAGGTTTTGTTCCTGGCTCAGTTGGTGAAACCAGTACGCTATTACTGCTGTTGGGTGGTGGTATTTTACTGCTAACCCGCGTGGCAGATTGGCGTATTGTCGCGGGCGTTATGCTTGGCATGATTGCGACTACGGTTATCTTTAATCTGGTTGGCTCTAACAAAAACGCGCTCTACGCGATGCCGTGGACTTGGCATTTAGTCACAGGTGGCTTTGCCATCGGTATGATGTTTATGGCGACTGACCCAGTGACGGCCTCGTACACCCGTAATGCTAAATATGCTTATGGCGCCATGATTGGTTTCATGACCATTCTTATTCGCTGCATGAACGCTAAATTGCCTGAGGGCATTATGCTGGCGATTTTGTTTACCAATCTATGGGCACCGATTTTCGACTACTTAGTGGCGCGCGCCAATATCAAGCGGAGGCTTAAACGTCATGGCATTAAATAAAGATTCAGTGCTAGGCACCATGGTGTTTGTTATCAGCCTTAGTCTTGTTTGCTCATTTATGATCACAGGTACCGCAGAGGTGCTTAAAGAGCGCAAGCTGGTGAAAAAACGCAATGAGCTACAACAAATTGTGCTTAGTGCAGCAGGGGTTGACAGCAATGCGGGCAATTTTCAAACTCTGTTTGCCGACCGTGTTAAACCTAAGCTGTTAACCCTAGAGACAGGCGAGCTTAGCGAGCAAGAAAACATTCTTGATTTTGATGAGCGTATGGCAGCAATTAACCCTGAAACCTCAACTAAGCCGAAAAAAGACTTAGCTAAAATCAAGCGCCGCGCTAATCAAGTGCGTGTGTTTGAGGTGTATGACGAGTCAGGCAAGTTATCTCGCTTGGTGCTACCAATTTACGGTAAAGGTTTATGGTCAATTCTTTATGGCTATGTGGCAATAGAGCCAGACTTTAATACCGTTGGCAGTATTACCTTCTACGAGCATGGTGAAACTCCTGGCATTGCTGATTTTGTGACTGATCCTGACTGGTTAGGTAAGTGGCAAGGTAAGCAAGTATTTGATAGCAAAGGTAAGGTTGCCATTAAAGTGATTAAAGGCGGCGCGAAAGAGGGCGATGTTCACGGCGTTGATGGCGTGAGCGGTGCGACTCGTACCGGCGTAGGTATTCAAAAGGCGGTGCATTTCTGGTTTGGGCCAGAGGGTTATCAGCCTTACCTTAACCAGCTTGCTAGTGCGGGAGGTCAGTAATGAATAAAGTGATTACCAATAAAGACTTATTGCTCACGCCAGTATTCACTAACAACCCTGTTGCTATGCAGGTGTTGGGTGTGTGTTCGGCGCTGGCAGTCAGTAACTCAATGCAAACCGCGCTAGTTATGACGCTGGCAGTCACCTTTGTATTGGTGTTTTCTAACCTCATCATCTCCACCATTCGCAATTTCATCCCTAATAGTGTGCGGATTATTGCGCAAATGACGGTAATTGCCTCTTTGGTGATTATTGTCGATATGGTGCTGCAAGATGTGGCCTATGAGTTGTCAAAGCAGCTATCTGTATTTGTCAGCTTGATCATCACCAACTGTATCATCATGGGGCGCGCAGAAGCCTTTGCGATGAAGTATCCACCGCATTTGGCACTGGTTGACGCCGCAGGTAACTCATTAGGTTATGGTGTGATTTTACTTGGTGTTGCCTTTGTGCGTGAGCTACTGGGTAAAGGCACCTTGTTTGGCGCTGAGATATTCAAAACCGTGGAAAACGGTGGCTGGTATCTTGCCAATGAAATGTTCACTTTGCCGCCAAGTGCTTTCTTCTTGATTGGCGTGATGATCTGGGCAATTCGCGTTGTTCAGCGTAAGCGAGGTTAATCATGGAACATTATATTAATTTATTTATTCAGGCCGCGTTTATCGACAACATGGCGCTGTCGTTCTTCCTTGGTATGTGTACCTTCTTGGCGGTATCGAAAAAAGTCTCTACTGCTTTTGGCTTGGGTATCGCTGTGATTGTTGTCATGCTGATTGCTGTGCCTGTGAATCAGCTCATTTACGTCAACCTATTAAAGCCTGGCGCACTGGCATGGGCGGGTATGGCTGAGCTTGATATTAGCTACTTAAAGCTGATCACCTTTATTGGTGTGATTGCTGCACTGGTGCAGATTTTAGAGATGTTCCTTGAGCGTTACTTGCCAACCCTGCATCAATCGCTAGGCATTTTCTTGCCTCTGCTAACCGTAAACTGCGCTATTTTTGCTGGCGTGTTGTTTATGAGTAACCGCGACTACAACTTAACTGAGTCAGTCGTATTTGCTGGCGGCAGTGCCGTAGGTTGGGCTGTTGCCATTGTGTTGTTGGCAGGTTTGCGTGAGAGAATGAAGTTCCATGCAATTCCAGACGGATTGCAGGGGATCGGCATTACCTTTATCACCACAGGGCTAATGGCACTTGGATTTATGTCATTTGCTGGTATTTCGTTGTAAGGCGCGCCTTACTCGTTAATGCATTATTAGAAGGTAGATTAAATGGAAATGGCAATTGGTATCGGCATGTTTACCACTGTGGTATGTGTGTTGGTTGCGGTGATTTTATTCGCCAAAAGTAAGCTGGTGAATACTGGCGATGTCACCATTGGAATTAATGGCGACGACGACAAAAGCCTGCAAACGCCAGCGGGTGAAAAACTGCTAGGTGCGCTAGCAGGTAAAAATATCTTTATTCCATCGGCATGCGGTGGCGGTGGTACCTGTGGCCAGTGCCGGGTAACTGTAAAATCTGGAGGCGGTGATATTCTGGCGACTGAGCTTGAGCATATCACCAAAAAAGAGGCTAAAGAGGGCTGTCGTTTAGCTTGTCAGGTTGCGGTGCGCACTGACATGGAGCTTGAGGTCGACGAAGAAATCTTCGGCGTTAAAAAATGGCAGTGTGAGGTTGTTTCTAACAATAACCAGGCGACTTTTATTAAAGAGCTACTGCTTAAAGTGCCTGAAGGCGAAGAAGTATTGTTTAAGGCGGGTGGTTATATTCAAATTGAAGCGCCAGCCCATGAGGTAAAATACAGCGACTTTGATATTCCTGCTGAGTATCGCGACGACTGGGAAAAATATGGGTTGTTTGACCTAGTATCGAAAGTGGATGAAGACGTGCTGCGCGCCTACTCAATGGCAAACTACCCTGAAGAGAAAGGCCTAATCATGCTGAACGTGCGTATCGCAACGCCGCCAGCAGAAGGTTTACCACCGGGGCAAATGTCATCATACATCTTTAACTTAAAAGCCGGTGATAAGGTCACTATCTCAGGGCCATTTGGTGAGTTCTTTGTAAAAGAAACTGACGCTGAAATGGTATTCATTGGCGGTGGTGCAGGTATGGCGCCGATGCGCTCACACATCTTTAATCAGCTTAAAGGCGTTAAAACCAAGCGTAAGATGAGTTTTTGGTATGGCGCGCGCTCTAAGCGTGAGATCTTCTATCAAGATCATTTCGATAAACTGGCTGCAGAGAACGAAAACTTTGAGTGGCATGTGGCTCTATCAGATCCCTTGAAGAAGATAACTGGACTGGCTACACAGGCTTTATTCATAACGTGCTGTATGAGAATTACCTCAAGCAGCATAAAGCGCCAGAAGATTGCGAGTTCTACATGTGTGGCCCTCCAATCATGAACTCATCGGTTATCAATATGCTAGAAAGCCTAGGTGTTGAGCAAGAGAACATCTTACTCGATGACTTTGGTGATTAGAGCTTAGCCTTAAAGCAAATGAAAAAGACGACCTAGGTCGTCTTTTTTGTTTTGCCTCTAAACCACGGCTTGAGTGGGCGGTTATCATCAAAAATGACTTTGCTTGTTATATCCAGTTATCTTCAGGGCTTTTAGCTCTAATAATTAGCTCACGTTACAATGACATTTAAAGCACGCAGCGAGCTCATCCCTATAAAATCGACGAAAGCATCTATTTTTTCAAGACTTTAAATGTCAGTGCGACTGAGTGCTATAGGAGTTTTAGATTTGTCTAGGTTGGGGGAAATAGTTTCTGAAGGTGGTTGGTTTTTGAATGAACTTTTGCTACGTAAACATATAGCGTACTTTTGGACATAAACCGGCTAGAACATAAGCTAAGTGTTACTTGCTGTTAAAGCAAAGCTTCTATTATCTATTTAACAGTCTGCCCTGAACTCAACTCTTGTTGTCCGATGATTTAACTAAACGCCGCCAGCTTATCGGCGAGCAAATGCATTTGTTTGTTGCTGACGATTTCTACACTTTGCTGGGCGTGCATTGAGAAATACAACATAGCAGCGGCAACTTGTTGATGCTCAATGGGTTTGATTGTAAGCAACGGGCCGCGAAATATTGGGGCAAAGTAGCGTGATGCTGATTGACCTATATCTTCTAGTATTCTTGTTTCGCTGCGTTTTCCTATGAGTAAACTTGGCCGCAGTATCACTACATGTTGATAGCCAAGCGCTATTGCAGCTTGCTCCGTTTCCCCTTTGACTCGATTATAAAATACTTTTGACTCTGCGCTTGCGCCATGAGCGCTGACGAGCACCAGTTTATTAGCGTTTGGGTTCATTTGAATAACACGTGAAGCGATATCAATTATGGCTGTTTTATCCACAGCAATGAATGCGTCTTGTGAGCCAGCTTGTTTAATGGTTGTACCTAAAGCGCAATACAGAGTGTCGATCGGCTCATCAAGCTCAAGATTGGGGAAGTCGGCTATTTCAGCTTTAATGAACACCACCAAAGTTTGTTGGGATTGTTTAAGTGCTTCAGCATACTGAGATAGCCATTGTGGTTGACGCCGGCCTATGACAAACACGCATTTGTAGCGCTGTAGCTCAATAAGCATTTTTAACATGGCACTGCCAACCAAGCCTGTGGCACCAACAATTGCCGCATTCATAGATTACCTTTTGTGTTTCTGTACTCAAGATGCAAATTTTAAGCTCTGTTTGCTGCTAATTAAATATGATCTTTCATAATAGCTTTGTTAGCTTAGATGCAACGCTTTTAATCTAGAGCCTATCACTAAACTCAAGTGCTCTTGCAGCTCTTAGGAGTAGCGCTTGCGTCGCGGTCAGCCGCATTCGTGAATTTAAATGCTCATTCAAACTTAAAACACTGATTTCAGATAACAACAAAGCAAGATAAACAAGGAATTGTCATGAGTGAACAACACTTACCGCTAACGGACTTTATTGAGTACCCGCAAGATGAAATGATCAAACGTGCCGAGGAAAACTATCAGCAGGTTAAGCGTCGTCATTCTATTCGTAAGTTTTCAGATCGTGCGGTACCACAAGAGATTATCGAGCAATGTATTCTAGCGGCTGGTACTGCGCCCAATGGGGCTAATCACCAGCCGTGGCATTTTGTGGCAATCAATAACCCTAGCGTGAAGTCGCAGATTCGTGAGCAAGCAGAAGCGATTGAGCAAGCCTTCTATGGTGGCCGGGGTGGTGAAGAGTGGTTAGATAACTTAAAGCCTTTAGGCACCAATGCCAACAAGCCCTATTTAGAGCATGCCCCTTGGTTAATTGCCGTGTTTACTAAAAAGCGCAGTGAAGATAATGGGGAGCAAAAGCAAAATTATTATGTGCATGAATCCGTAGGTATAGCGACCGGCTTTTTACTGCAAGCGTTGCACAATGCAGGCCTTGGCACCTTAACCCATACGCCAAAACCGATGAGCTTTTTATCGAAAGTGTGCGGTCGCGATAACGATAATGAGCGCCCATACATGCTGATTGTTGCTGGCTACCCCGCTGAAGATGCCACTGTGCCAGCACATGCGCTTGAGAAAAAATCGTTAGAAGAAATCTGTGACTTTTTATAGCTGCTCAAGCCGTTGGCTGTGACAGGTTTCAATTGGCTTATAAAGCCAGTGGGAACATAAGGAATAGTCACAGCTAAAAGGGCAAGCAAGGGGCAAAAGCTAGAGTCAGCAGCTAGAAACAAGAGCCAAGAGCCACAAGGAGGAGTCATGAACTTAAGCCTGATAACCAGTCATAACCGAGAGCGGCTACCTTTGCTAGTTTTGGCTGTGATAAGTCTGTTTTGGAGCTACTTCTACCTGGCTGATAGTGCGTTAAATGACTTTGGTCAGGATAGACCTGAATGGCTGCTATTAGTCGATGTGTTTATTACTGTGCCTTTGGTTTGCTTTGTTTATATTCGTGACACTAAGCAGGCAGCCCTTAAGGTATTGGTATACTGCTCGCTGCTAGTTTTGCTTGGTAGCTTTATTATTCCTGAAACTGAGAAACGTATCTGGCCTTGGTTTGAGTCACTGCGATACGCGCTCGTTGCTGGTTTTGTGTTGTTAGAACTGCTCAGTATTGCAACTGTGGTGTGGGCGATCAAAGCTGCGTTTATTCGCGAACAAGATTTAGATCAAGCAATCAAAGATTCTATCTGCCGCTATTTTTCCGCTGTGCCAGAGGCCGTGGGGCGTTTGCTGATGGTGGAAACCAGAGTATGGAGTTACCTGTTGTTCGCTCATAAGGTTAAGCCGCAGCACTTTGAAGGTGAGTGGCATTTTTACAGTGATTTAAAAGATGGTACTCAATCAAATCAACTTGGTTTTATCATGATTATGTTGTTTGAGCTGCCAATTGTGCACTTGTTACTTCACTATATGGTTTCGCCTTGGGCTGCCACAGTCGTTAGCGTATTAACCTTGATTGGTATGGTATTTTTTATTGCCGAATATCGCGCACTAGGCAAGCGGCCGGTATCGCTAAAACGCGACAAATTGATTGTGCGTTACAGTGTGTGGAACCCTCAATACATAGCTTATGAAGATATTGCCGAGATTAATCTTAATAAGGAGTATATAAAACGCGGCAAAGGTATTAAGCGTTACAACCTGACCGGCGCACCCAATGTTGAATTGGTTCTTAACTCTGGCGACAAGGTGTATTTAGGCGTTAACAACCCTAGCTCACTTGTCGACGCGCTTAATCATTTGCGCTAATTGCTTTGGTATTTGTCTTAGTACTTGTCTTAAGTACTTGGCTTAAGTACTTGTCATGGTCATTGGTAGCGATGACCGCCAATTCCCCTATGCTTTCACTCATCAAAAGGCCTATAGCCTGTAAAACTTAGCTGACAGCCAATGTTTGCCTAAGTTATGAAGATGTCATGGTGCGTGATAATTTAGGCGCATGAACAATGCGCCTAATTCCTTTTAAGCTATCTATCAATAGCGAATACAAAAATAATAATCTGGTGCGCATTGACCTATACGCATACTACAAGGAGTAGCAGAACATGGCGTGCCCTCTTGGTCATAAGTCAGCCCCTACAAGCGATGCCGCATCATCAGCCTCGCAACCTACAGCTAATTTTCGTGAGATGGAAGCTTCTATCCACACCGATTTTAAAGACGATATGTCTTATGGCGATTACCTCAGTCTTGAGCAAATTTTATCGGCGCAGCATCCACTGTCAGATCAGCACGATGAAATGCTGTTTATTGTTATCCATCAAGCGAGTGAATTATGGCTAAAGCTTGCCGGACATGAGCTTACTTGCGCCGTAGGTAACTTGCAGCGCGGTGAGTTTGGTCATGCATTTAAGGTGATCTCACGAGTCAAACAAATCCTCAATCAGCTGACACAATCTTGGAATATTTTGGCGACACTCACGCCAGTTGATTACTTAAAATTCCGTGATGCTCTAGGTCATTCGTCAGGTTTTCAGTCGTATGGCTACCGTAAAATCGAGTTCTTGCTTGGTAATAAAAATTCGCAGTTACTAGAGGTGCACAAGAGTAATGACGTCATTTATCAAGAGCTAAAACAAGTGCTTGAAGCCCCAAGTCTGTATGACGTGTGCATTGCAACTCTCAAGCAAAAAGGCTTTGCAATTGATGATAAGCAATTGAACCGTGATGTGACTCAGCCTTATCAAACCAATGCCTCAGTGCTTGAAGCTTGGAAAGGTGTGTACTTAAACGCAGATGAGCATTTTGAACTGTATGAGCTGGCAGAAAAGCTGGTGGATATTGAAGATAGTTTCCAACAATGGCGCTTTAAACACATGTACACAGTGCAGCGCATTATTGGTAATAAAGCGGGCACAGGTGGTTCATCGGGTGTTGAGTTCTTGAAGAAGTCGCTGGATATCAGTTTCTTCCCCGAGTTATTTGAGCTGCGTACTCAGTTGTAATCGCTGCCATTAGCACATAGCTATGAACCATATAAATAGGGAATTATCCATGCCAAGATTAACCGCTGAGCAGCTACAGGCTCACTATAGCGACTTTAATGTTAGCGAGCGTATTTTACTCTCAGGCCATTCACATCAAGCTTGGCCTGATGTTGCCCGTCAAGGTGTACTACAGTGCTATGACGATGCGGCCAAACATGTTGATGAAAAGTGGGGCGCAGCGCTTGCTAAGGCTGATGAAGTGCGTGACTTTTATCGCACACTAATGGGCGAGGCTAATGGCCAAATTGCGCTAGGCTCATCAACCCATGAGTTGATATTGCGCTTTATGTCAGACCTTGATTATTTCAAGCAAGCCAAAGCCAGTTCACGACCGCTGAAAATCGTCACTACAGATAGCGAGTTTCATTCGCTGCGCCGTCAATTGCAGCGTCTACAAGAGTTAAACTGCCAGATTGACGTTGTGCCGGTTGAGCCTAGTGACACACTGGCTATGCGGGTGATTGATAAGCTAGACAATCAAACCGATGCTGTGATGTTATCGGCAGTGTTCTTTAATTCAAGCCAGATTTTTTATGATGTGGGCCAGGTTGCTAAAGCGGCTCACAATCTGAATATTCCTTGTTTAGTTGATGCTTATCATGCTCTCAACGTGGTGCCGTTTAACCTGCAAACCTGGGAGCTAGAAAGCGCCTTTGTGGTTGGTGGCGGTTATAAATACTGTCAGGCGGGTGAAGGCAATTGCTTTATGCGTATTCCTGCTGACTATCAGGGGAGCCCTGTTATCACAGGTTGGTATGCAGAGTTTGATGTGCTTGATCAAGCGCCTGGCAAAGTGGGTTATGGTGCAGGGCAAGCAGCATTTGCAGGCTCAACTTACGACCCTACAAGTCACTACCGCGCAGCGGCTGTGTTCGACTTTCTAACTGAGCAGCAGCTTGATGATATTGAGCTAAGACAAATTAATCAGGCGCAAATTAAACGCTTGTGGCAGGGTATTGAGGCAATCGGTGAGAGCCGCAGTGGTTTGCTTTTGCCAAAACATAGCCTAGGTGATAACGCAGGTTTCTTGTCACTTACCACACCAAAAGCCGCGCAGTGGGTGAAGCTGCTGGCGCAAAATAATGTATTAACCGATAGCCGCGGCGATCAATTGCGTTTAGGTACAGCACCTTATATCACCGATACGCAAATCGATACCGCGCTAAATACCATAGAGTCATTGGCGCCAAAGTTGGTTTAATCGTTTGCTGTCGCATTGTTAATCTTAAACCCAACCTTGACGCCATAAGGTTGGGTCTTTTAGTTGTCGCCAATCAATTGCTAATTCTTCAGCGTTATACTCTGCACGCAATATACACAAGCTGACTTTTTGGTCTTCGTCATATTCAACCTGACAAACACTGAAGTGTTTGAGTTTGTTAACCGGTTTAGAAGCGGTCCATTTACTATTGAGAAGTTTTTTAGGGTGGACTGGATTCATGAATGTACCTCTTTTTCAATTAATGCCAGTTTCATTCAGACATAAAAAAGTGCTTGCTGGGTGGGCAAGCACAAAGGTGATGATTAATGACGTCTGCTCAGAGCGAGGTATTAGTTTGCCTTTAATGACGAGTACAACCAAAAGTACTGTGCGAACAAAACTTATTACGTTTGTACTTAACATTGAGATCAAGTAAAACTAATACCAATCGCCAAAACAAATTAACTCAAGGTTCAAATTGAATAATCATCAGCAGGGAACTTTACAAAAGTCTCCTAGAGCTACATCTCAGCGTTAAAGTCATCAAGCAAGATCACACCAAATGGTGCACCACCGCCCATGTTATCAACTGCTGCAACACCATAAATGCCGCCAGCTTCAAGCGTGACATCAAGTGGACCAATTGCGACTGTTTTAGTGCCGGCAACGGCGACTGAAATTGTGTAGTTGCCCGGTGCAATTGAAAGGCTACCTGACGCCATTTTAAAAGGTACTGAGGTTAGCGCTGGTGTCGCCTCTGAAATGTCAGCTGAATCTGTTAGATAAATATCGACTTCTGGTGCGCTGTAAGCACTATGAAGTACATTAAGCTTAGCTTCAGTAGCAACGCGGCGAGTGTCTTCCATCAGCACTAGCGGTTCAATCATGTCATCAGACAGTGAGCCAACTGCAAAGGCGCTGTAGCTCATGCCAATCATCGGCTCGATTGGCGCTTTATCGATGACCACTACGCTATTGTCGGCGTCGGCTGCAACTGTCACTGTGTGCATGCCCTCTGGGATATTCACATATGGAGTGAACGCTTTGAACGCCAACATATCAACCGCTGGAGAGGTCGCGTCATCTAAAAATACGTCAACTTCAGGCGCATCAGCAACCGCGTGAATAACACGTAAATCAGCGCCGCTGTTTGCATCGTTCACAATAACTTGGCCTTCAACTAATGCGATGTGCAGGGCTACTGGTGCATCACCTGACCAGGTATTGGTGATGGCACTGACGAGATAATCTGTCATATCACCAAGAGTAATAGTGCCAGAGTCGTAAACTACATCTTTCATGCCTGAAGCCGTGATACGGATTTGATAGTCACCCGTTGCTAGCTCTAATTGTTCGCTATTGTCCATGTAGTTAGCGCTGAGTGTTGGCGACATCATGTCGATATCTGCACCTGGCTCAGTTACGTAAATGTCGACTAGACCAACATCTGCCGCGGCGTGAAGCACTTGAACGCGAGCATAACCGCTAGCGATGGCTGCCATTGGGTTAGCGATGAGTTTTAACGCTAAAGTTTCTTCTGCCACACTACCAACAGCTACGGCGGTGTATTCCATATCCGCTTCTGTACTTAGATTAGTCTCAAGTACCGTTGCCGTGGTTCCGTCAGCAAGAATCGCATCTACGTCAATATCATAAGTCGCTGTATCGACTTGGATAAGTCCACTCGACATAGCGTAATCGACATCTGCAAGTAATTGACTACCATTGACGTTTACATTGACCTTTGGTGCATCGCTACCAGCATGAATGACTCTCACATAAGCCATTGTCTGCGGTTCGTCTTGTTCAATTGTAATTACGTCGTTGTCGTCATCGCTACAACCTGCAAGCGCGATAAGTGAAGCAGCTAGTGCAATTGGGTAAATCCGTTTCATGGGATAATTCCTCTTAAAGGCTTGTTTAAGCCATTGGTTGAAAATCGTCGAGGAATCTATACGCCTTGGTTTTTTGAAAAGTTCAAAAAATCTACATACTTGTTCGATCTAGGTGTTAATTAGGCCGTATTGAAGTTAATAAAAAACCTTAGCAATGAGTCGCTTGTGATAAACTTGAACTTGCTGAAATTTGTTGATTATCGCCTTTGTTTAATACAGCTTTTTGTTGTTTGGTTTATTGTTATCAGGTTTTGGTTACTTGATTTTTGTTACTTGTATTTTGTAACTTTTTTATGTTGTTGAAGGGAATAACCTTGCCGCACTCTAGTTTGAATCAGTCAGCTAAGCGATACCGTGTTGCCAGTATTAATCTGTTTAATTTTATTGAGCCACCGGCAGCGTTTTATGACTTTGAAAACATCTATACCCAAGCGCAGTGGCAGGGTAAGTTAGCCTGGTTCTCTGATTGGGTAACGTCAGCAAACCCAGACATGATTGGCTTTCAAGAAGTGTTTAGCCCGCAGGCGTTAGCAGCCTGGGCAAAAGACAATGGTTACCCGCATTTTGCAGTAATTGATGAGCCAACATTGGTGAATGATTACACCTACAAAAGCCCTGTGGTGGCGTTTGCATCGCGCTTTCCTATCACCGACTTTGGCGAGGTTAGTATTGATAAGGATGCCTGCGAGCTAATGGGATTAAGCCGTGATTTTAGCTTTAGTCGCAGACCACTCAGGGCAACGGTTGAACTGCCAGAATTTGGCGCGCTTGATTGCTATGTTATCCACTTTAAATCTAAGCGGAATCAATTAGATGATAACCTCGAATATCGAAGTTCGATGACTGGTACTGCGGAGTTTGTTGCTAAACAAGTACTTGGGAAATGGGGCGCAAGCCTGCAGCGTGGCAGTGAGGCAACAGCGCTTTATTATGCCATGCTCGCACGCCGTTTTGAGTCGACAAATCCGTATGTATTGATGGGCGATTTTAACGACAAGCTGGCCAGTGATTTGTTTTCGGCTTTTCGGCAATCGCAGCGAATTTTCCGCAGTGATATTAGTGATGCAAACCTTGCTAAACAGTCAGATACCGAGCTTAAAGCGAGTCTGCAGCAGTTTGCGGTGTTTGATAGTTACGAGCTGCATTTCCAAGGAGCGAGATGTAATAAAACTCTGGCGCAGGATGAGTTTGAAACTAGCCTTGATGAGCTTAATCAGCTTGAGTCACATAGTGCTTCCCAGCGCAGTGCAACGCACTACTACGGTAATGTCGGCTCGGTGTTAGATTACATTTTAGTGTCGAGCGAGTTTAATCCTGCTGCACTGCAAAATCTTGCTCAGGTGGTGGATTATCAAACCTTTGATCGTCATTTGATTAAGCCTGATTATGAGCGCGATAAAGACAGTACCGATCACGCTCCGGTGATGATGACTTTTGAGCTTAGGCGCTAGCGTTTGTACCAATAGCCTTTCACAACGCCGCTGTCCTCCAGTGCCTTTAATCAAGCGCTATTAATTAAGATCCTTTAAGAAAGCCCTTCAATCATACGCCGTAAAACTCGTAGCTACAGCTTAAGGTTGCAGCTTAGCTTTCATATCAACGCAGCGGTGTTCTTCCTGTCTTGCTTCTTGAAGTGCTCGCACTGTCATTGCGCTCAACTCCTGGGAGTGATTAATGGCTAGAGTAAGTCGCTCAATATTATCTGAGCTACAGGTCAGTGGGATTAAGCTTTGATTGAAGCTACGCATAAACACGATACCTTTTTGCTCAAACTCATTTAGCTCATCTAATCTTTGCTCTGCTGTCGCCTGACTAAAGTGCTTTTGCTCACTAGGGTATAGCGCATTCATCGCAATACGTTTTTTGGCAAAGCTTAAGCTATTGTCGTGCTTAATTCGGGCTAACCACTGGCGTTTGGCATTGGCATCTGGGCGACTTACCTCGGCAGCAATTGCTGCTTCTTGTCCAGTAGCTGAATTATCTTGTCTACGCTCTTGAGCGAGCCAGCGCTTGCTTGTTGGGGTAGCAAATCGATTTAACTGTTTAATGATTTGCCAGCGAGTAGTCTGATCTAGCTCTATTCCAGCAATTTGCGTATGGCCACGCAGTAAGTCATCTAAATGGTCCAACGCTTGACTGTATTGGGCGAACTGAATGTAAGCATTAAACCAGCGGCGTTGAAGATCACTATCACGCTGGTTCTGCATTACCATGCGCAGGCTCACTTGCCCTAGCGCTTTGGTCACTTTGGCGGTATATGCTTTGTGGCTGGGCGTCATTCTATCGAGATAGGTTTTTGCTTGTTTTAGGTTGGCAACCACCTGACTGAGAATACTGTAGTCAGTCTCAAGTGGTACGTTGACCATGGCGACATTAATGTAGCGGTCGATACCAATATGGCCGTCAATCACACTGTCCCACATGCTTTGCCACAGCATAGAGCGTAATAATGGATCTTTGATATTGCTTAGCTGCGCAGTTGCTGTGTTAAACGAGCGCTTATCTAGGGCGACTTTGACAAACCCCAGTCGTTGATATTTGGATAAACTAAATCAGGGCAGCTAGTGCCTATAAGCTCTGGTACTGAAGTGCTCTCACCTTGGTAGGTGACTGTGATGAGCTTTTCTTTATCAATACCGTGTCGATGCTGATTAAACAAACCCACTTGCACTTTTTGTTCTCTGAGCGTTGGTAACTCATCACTTGCGGCGTACTGTAGTAGATTGAATTCGCTAATTTTGCCATTGCCACAAACGTATTCAGCGCTAATGGTGTTAGTGCCAGCATGATATAGCCAGTCTTGTGTCCACTGACTTAAATCGCGCTTAGCAACGGTTGCCAGGCTGTTGATGAAGTCATCTAGGGTAGCGTTTTGGTAGCTAAATTGGCTTAGATAGTAGTTTACACCCTGGCGGAATGTTTCCTCGCCCAGCAAGTACCTTAATTGTTTGAGCACAGATGCACCTTTGTGGTCGGTAAATACATTAGTGCTATCAAACGCGTCGAAGATTGCTGCGACTGGTACTTGCAGTGGTTTAGCGGTTACTAGGCTGTCTTTAAAGTATGCGCTTTGTTTGTCTGTAGCATAAAAGCTACGCCAGACATTGCTAAACTCGGCGTTTTCGCTCAGCGCTAGTGTACCCATGAATGAGGCAAAGGACTCATTAAGCCATAACTCATTCCACCACTTCATGGTGACGAGGTTGCCAAACCATTGCTGTGTCACCCCTTGCATAATTGCGCCAGCAAGACTTTGCTTTTGGGTGTTGGTCATTTGCCCTTGATGTAAGAAATGTTCTTCCGCAAAGGTGGTGACCGCCGCGTTTTTTATCGCGCTTTTGTTTGTTGTATCAGAGGGTAAATCTGGTACTAAAACCTGATCGTACTTTTTAAACGGGTATTCAATAGCAAAATAGTCGTCAAGAAACGCGAGCCCTTGTTTGGTATACGCAAACCAGTCTTGATGCGGTACGTGCTCAGCAACCGACTGGCGGGCGAATAGGCGCATTGGGTATTTGCCGCTGCTGTCCTGCCAGATGCGATACGGGCCAGCATGCATCGAAAAGTTATGCGGGCTAAGCTTTGGCGATTGTGGGAATACCCAGGTATTGCTGCTGCCATTATCCATTACCTGAGTTTCGCGCATGGCGCTGATCACTTGCCAGTCTTTAGGGGCATTTACGCTAAGGGTAAATTGCGCTTTAAGATCGGGCTGGTCAAATACCGCAAACATTTGCTGCGCGTCGGCAGGTGCAAAGTGAGAGTGTAGGTAAACCTTGCCATCAACTGGGTCAACAAAGCGCTGCAGACCTCCAGCATTGGTGTTGTATGCGCGATTGAATTTTACTTCAATGCTGTTATTGCCACGGGCTAATAAGGCAGGGTTTAGCTTGAAGTAGGCGCCGTTATAGTTTGGGTAAATGCGCTTGCCGTTAATCACAAAAGATTCGATTTGCGCCTGAGTTAAATCCAGAGTGAGTGGCGTGTCTGTATGGGCAAGGTCAAAGTTAATTTTGGAGCTTGCGCTAAAGCGCGCTTCGTCAGTGATATTAAAGGTTAAATCGTAGCTGACATTACTAATTACCTCTGAGCGCGCCATGGCCTGTATTTGGGTAATGTTGGCGCTTTGGTCACGCTCAAGCGGTGACGTTGGCTGGGTCGACTGACAGGCAGTTAGTAAGCTAGCGGCAAAACAAAGGCTTGCTGTAATCGATAGGCGCTTAAGGATGTTAGCCGTCATTGGCTGTTGGCTTGATTGGCAATATGTGTGCTGCTGGCGATGCGTATTATTATCATTATTAGGGCGCGTCACGGCTTTCGTCCTGATTAGTAATGCTGCGATGAAAGGCTTTTGCTCTTTTATCTGGTGTAGCTTCTTTCTCGAGTGCCTCAAATTAACATAAAAAAAGCCGGCATAGGCCGACTTTTTAGCAATCTTTTTAGCTCGCTATAAGATTAACGGGCGTTATAGGCCAAACAGTGATTTAGATTTACCTTTGCGGATTTCTTTCTCATCCTGCCATTCAATCAGGCCTGTTTCTAAGTCCATCAAACGCATGGTCATTTTGTAGTACACATCTTTGGTGCTGCCCGCTTCTTTTACGATGCTAGATAGGTTGCCGTATAGCATGTATTGGGCACCAATTTGACGACCAAACTGAATCGCTGTGCTTGGGTCAACCATGCCTGAGTTGTTCTGGTAGTCCAATTGTTTACGTACTGATTCAACCTTGCTCATGTCGATGAAGCGGAACTTACCAGAGCGTAGCAGCTTAGTGCTGACGGTGTCAGTGATTGATTCAGTATCAATGTGCTCTGAAGTTTTGTTTTTAATTTTATCAACAAAGATAATTGGGCGTTCGTTTTGCGTAATCGCCACAATTGGTGGGAAGGTCAGCATGCTATCAACCATCTTTGCTGAGATGGCTTGAAGATCAGTTGAACCAAAGTTCTCATTTACCGTTTCAACTTCAGTTGCATCACCGTATTCCACTTTCGATTGACACGCACTTAGGCCTATTACAGCGGCTAAAACAAATATGACTTTCATGTGTTTCATAATAAATTCCATTGGTGATTCAATTGGCTAAGTTAATTGCAAAGTTTAATTGCATTAGGCTATTCGGCAAACGCTAAATAACCAAAGTGATAATCAGCAAACATTTAGATCAGATGATTATCGAATAAAAACGGGTATGATTGCCAGTCTCTATAACCCAAATTAATGTTGCTCGGTTAGGTTGTACTTTGACAACTGTCGCTGGTGCATTGGCAACCTGCACTTGATATTCGCCTGCATCAACAAATTGACGCGCTATTTGTGCTTGTTGTGGCAGAGTTAACCAACTACGGCGATCGGCTTGCTCTGAAATCACATTAAAAATTTGCATGGCAATCGCACCGGCATCAGAAGTTTGATTGTAGCGTTTGCCATCAGGGTTTGCGCGAGCGTTCATTTCCGCTTTGGCTGCTACGTGCGCTGCTTGACGTAAAAGTATCGCTGGAAGCTCTTCTTTTAGCGCGTTATAAGCTAGGGCATCAATATTGGCGATGGTGTCTGCGCGTAGCACTGTACCTAGGCCACTAATTGCAGTTTTGCTTGTTGGCGCAGAGCGAGGCTTGTAAGTAGGAATCGATGCGGTTTGAAAGTTTCCATCGATAGTAAAAGGGACTGTTAGGCTATCTTTTACTGGTGCAAAGCCACGCTCAACCATAAAAATGACCTGCCCTTGGCCAGCCTTAGGCAGCTTCGCATCGCCCCAGCGTTTTTTAAATTCGTCGTATTGTGGCATCGACATTTGTTTTGCTAGGCGCACCAAATCTTGTTGCAAAAACTGGTTATCAGGGGAGATCTGCGCTGCCTTGCGGTAGTCAATAAAGGCATCGTTTGGCTCGCCTAAAAGCTCGTGCAGTAGACCAGTGGTGTAGTAGCTGTAGGCATTTAAGAATGAACTTGTCACCGTACCAGAAGCACGGCTTAGCTTTTTCATCTCAGCATTAACCGTCCCGTTTGCCATTGCTTTGACTGAGTCTTGTGATTTTTGGTATCGGCTTTGCTCACTGGCCTGCAGTTGATTGCTTCGGCGTACCTCAACTAATGCGCCTTGTGGGTCGCCCATTAACAAATAGTTAAGCGCTTGGTACTGATGCAGCATGATACGCTCATAGCCAGGGCCGCGATAGGGAATGGCGTTATCGTTGAGAATGATACTACTGGCAGTCGCACCTACATCGCTGGCGCTGATGGTGGCTCTGTCGTCAAAATCACGATAAGCCGAAATTGCGCGCTCATAGTAAGTCTTACTGGACTCAAAATCGCCATAAATTTGCGCGATGCGCCCAGACTCTTGTGCATACAAAAGGCCGTCATTAGTGTCGATATTTTCGGCAAGCTCGGCCAATTGGGAGCTTGCTTGGTCATTACTTAGCTGTGCCTTGTATGGTGCTATCTGCAACGGATAACTAATAAAGATACTGTTGAAGGCACAGCCACTTAGCGTCAAACAGGCTAAGCACACTTGCAGCAGTTGTCTCATTAATAGTCCTTATGGCAATTGGGTGGGCGAAAAAATAGCTAATAAAATAGTGGCTAACAATACAGCAGAGCATATTACCCTGCATCACTAGCATTTTTAATAATGCGGTGGCGGTGTTTCTTCTGCTTGAGTGGCAATGTTGCTTGGTTCCATCGTTTTTAGTTTATCGACTAGCAGCACCAATTGGCGCTGCTGCGTTGCCACTAGTTCGTTAAGCTTAATCACTTCCTGATTTAATTCTTCAATGGTCATATCTTGGAAGGCGATTTTACTTTCTAAATCTTCTAGCTTGTCCCACAGTTGTTGCATGCTTACCTCAAAAATAGCGCTCTATTGTCTGTGCAGTGTGTCTCTGTTGTGCGGCTTTCTATGTAAAACCGTTACTTAGGAGAGAATGTTTCCAGTAAGCCCTTGCTACTAAAGCTGATTATTTTGTCGGGCTGAGTCATTGCTACAGAGTATACTACAGCGCCTCGGTTTTTCGTGGTTTTAGTCACTTGAGCTTGCCATTTGCCTAGCAGTTGACCAGTTTGGCTGTCCCATAGCATCACATCTTTAGCGGGTGTTCCTGTCAGTAACTGGCTATCGTCACTGACAAATTTAGCGGCACTAAAGTTGATTTGTCTGCGCTTAATATCTAGGGAAGATATTTTTTTACCATCACCTGACTGCCAAATATTGGCATTGCCTGTGATGTCGCTGGCAAAACTGCGAGTACCGGCGTTATTTAGTAGCACTTTAGTGATGCGAGAGTCTAGCTGCCACTCCTGCAGTGGTTGTCCTGTTTGGGTTTCCCATAAAATCACTTTGCCATCATTACCGCCACTAAGGGCAAGGGTGCCAGCGGCATTAATTGCGACACTATTGATTTTTTCCTGATGACCTAAAAACTCAATCAGTTTATTTTGCACAACTGACAGCGACATGACTGAGCCATTGCTCAAACCAACTAAGGTATGGCCATTGTCTGCAGTAGTGATGCTGCGTGCTGTTGCAGGTAGGCTCCACCACCCAACGGCTTGTCCGTCGTTTATCTGCCAAATAACTAGTGAGTCTTTGGTCATGGATGCTGCAAATTGGTTGTTCGGCGAAATTGCTACGTCAATAACGTCGTTAGCCTGGTTCTCTTGACCGTGATTCCAGTTGTAGCGAGGGCTTTTTTGTTTGAGATCCCACAGCTGTAAACCGGTGTTTGCCGTGCTAATTAAAAGCAATTGTGCGTCTTGGGATAGGTCGGCATTGTAGACAGCATCTGTGGTGATGGCTTGAAATTCTTTAGTCTTGGGTTGGCAAGCCATAAGTGTGAGTGCACAACAAATAAGCAAAAGAATGCGTGGCATGAACTTGCTCCTCAAGTTGGTGTCTTATAGCTATCTTGTTGGAAATAGTTATTAAATCAAACTGCTTGTTGTTTAGGACCCTTACCTTAGCAAATATTAATGATTGCGTATTGGTATAAGCCTGATAGTTAGTATAAAGTGGCTGATTAACATTTCACTTAAATAGCTCATTTATTTGAGGTATGAACAAATAGTAACCCTATTAATTGCTGAGGAAGCTTTAATGAAACCTTTTTATAAACTATCGCTAGTAGCATTGGCCGTTGTTGGTTTAAGTGCGTGTAACCAAGAGCAAGCGGCTAAGCCTGTTGAAGCTAAACTAGAGTTAACAACAGAAGCTCAAAAAGAAGCTTACAGCGTAGGTGGCTCAATTGGTAAGTACATTTCTGGTCATATCAAAGAGCAAGAAGAGCTTGGTATGCCTATTGATCGCAAGCTGATTGTTAAAGGTTTTGAGCACGGTTTGAACGACGAAATGAAGCTGACCGAAGAAGAAATGCAAACTGTGTTACAAGCGCTTGATCAAAAGCTAAACGAAAAGCGTCAAGCTAAAGCACAAGAGCTAGCTGCAAAAACTGTTGAAGAAAGCCAAAAGTACCTTGAAGAAAACAAGGCTAAAGAAGGCGTAACAGTGACTGAATCTGGCCTTCAATACGAAGTGTTAGTAGCTGGTGAAGGTGATAAGCCGAACGCAGAAGATACCGTTGAAGTTCACTATCGTGGTACGTTAATTGATGGTACTGAGTTTGATAGCTCATACTCTCGCAACCAGACTGCTAAGTTCCCACTTACTCGTGTCATTCCTGGTTGGACTGAAGGTGTACAGTTAATGTCACCTGGTGCTAAGTATAAGTTCACTATCCCATCAGAGCTTGCTTATGGTGAGACTGGTAGTGGCTCTATCCCACCAAACTCAACACTTGTTTTCGAAGTTGAGCTAATCTCTGTTGCTAAGCCTGAAGTACCGGCTGAGCAGTAATTAGTAAGAGCTCGATTAGCTTAAATTGAGTCGAGCTTTACTACTAAATGAAGGGCGCTTAGCGCCCTTTTTTGATCCCATTGAATAGCAGTAAGTTAACAGTCGAATGACTGACTTTTAGCGCGTGTCGTAGATTTGGATTACAATGACAGTATTGGTTAATCACGAGTTCGGTTAACAGCTTTTAATCAAAAACATTAAGCTTGGATATATCATGGAGTATGAGTTTCGTCGTAATCGCTTAGAAGGGACTGTCTTCGCGGAATTTAGCATGGAGCACGTGGTATTAGGGCGCTGGTTTAGTGAAGAGCTAGGCAGTGACGCGGCTTTAATCAAGCACATTTTAGCTCAGGTATTATTACTGCAATCAGGCTCGCTTGAGCATTGGCGGCATGTTGGTGGTGATCTCACGATTGATTTAGACCGAGAGCAGGTACGAGTTTTCGCCAATGTGATGGCTCAAGATGAGGAGCTTGAACTTCAAGAGTCGATGTCACTTTACAACGCTGAGTCTGAATCTTTTTGTGGACTGGAAGATTTTGAACAAGTGCTTTTGAGCTGGCAAGCATTTATTGAGCAAGATTAATTGCTCCACGCTAGATAACGCAGGAAACAAAAAAAACCGCCATGCAAGGCGGTTTTTTAGTATGAGCTTAGTCAGTGTTCTTAACTAAGAGCCTTAGCCAATGTTGCGCAAACTTTAGTGATTCAAGTAACGCACAGCCATTTCAGTACGAGACTTAGCGTTTGCTTTGCGCAGTAAGTTCTTCACATGAACTTTTACCGTGCCTTCACTGATGTGCAGGTCCTCTGAAATTACGCGGTTACTCTTACCTTCTGCCAGCTCTTTAAGAATTTGCAGCTCTCTTGGCGTTAAGCTTTCAATCCATTGTTCATCTTCTGACGCGTTTTTCAGCTCGTAAATATACTCTTCAACTGTATCGCTGACTACGCGATGACCAAGCATGGCTTTCTTAAGTTGCTCAAGTAATAGATCCGGCTCTGTATCTTTAAGTAGGTAACCGTCTGCACCTGCTCGAAGTAGGCGGATGACATCTTGTTTGGCGTCAGACACAGTCAGGATCACAATTCTTGCTGTTACGCCTTCTTGACGTAGTGCATTTAGGGTATCAAGGCCCGACATACCTTTCATGTTTAGGTCGAGCAGCACAATATCTGGCTCGTTGTCTTGCAACATATTAAGCGCATCTAACCCGCTGCCTGCTTCTCCGAACAAGTTGAAATCTTCGTCGGATGAGATAAGTTCACAAATACCTCGGCGAAGTAAAGGGTGGTCATCGACGACCAACACTGAATATGGTTTACCCATTTAGTGGCTCCTGCTGCGGTGGAAAACTAAGATTCACGGTTGTACCTCCTTCCATATTACTATGAAAGTTGACCTTACCGTTAAGTTTGTTTGCTCTTTCATGCATGATCCCGATGCCAAAGTGCTGATCTCGCTCTTTAATATGCTCGATGCCTTTACCGTTATCACAGATAGAAATGTTTGGATTGCCTTTGTCATCTACATGACAACGAATGACGATTTCACTCGCGTTGGCGTGCTTTATTGCATTAAGCGTGGCTTCACGAGTGATCTGCAAGATATGAATGTGCTGTTTAGCTTGCATCAAATGTGGCGGCAATTTGTAATCCAGCTCGATGCCTGCCTTGGTTTGACTCTTTAGTTGTTCGAGCATGACCTCAATACCGTGTTTAAGATCGGGTTCTTTAATGGTGAGCCTGAATGTTGATAACAGCTCTCGTAATTGGCTGTATGCCGTGCTTACGCCAGAGTTAATTTCGTTAATTTGCTTTTCAACCTCTTCGTTCATGCCGTGGCGCTTTAACGATTTTGTCAGCAAGTTAACCTGAATTTTCAAGAATGACAGCAGTTGTCCTAATGAGTCATGCAGTTCTCGTGCAATCACTGCGCGCTCTTCCATTAACGCCAACTGCTGACGTTCCTCGGTGGCATTGTGAATGGTAATGGAGCGGGTGAGCATCAAGGCGAAGTTTTCAAATAACTGATGGTTTGGGCGCTTATCTGAGATCACTTCAAGTTGACCAAGCTGTCTCTGGTCAATCATTAGCGGGAAAGCCACAGATTTATAGTTGTTATCTTCTGGCCAGCCGCCTTGCGCTTCAATGACATCGCTGGTCTCGTCAGTGTGTTCAATCACAATGCGTAAGTGTGAGATGCGCTCAAACCGTTTTAATTGGTCAAGTGACTCTTTTAGCGTCTTGTACTCAAGTTGATCGGCGTGCAGGTTGACTAAGCTGTCATACAAGAAATTGAGCTCGTTGTTGGTACGAGTTAGCGCTAAGGTTTTTTCATTGACCTGACCTTCAAGATCTCGGTATAGAGTCGATAGTTCTGTGGTGATTTTTTTCAGTGCGCGGCTTAACGCCGTAAGCTCAATGTATTCCGTTTTAGGCATATCAACATCAAATACACCTTTAGAGATGGTTTCAGCGCTGTTCATTAAATGCTTTAGTGGCTTTACAACTTTTTTTCGCGTGTATGAAACTGCAAAGATTGCAATTAATAGCATTAATATCAAACCACTAACTTGACTGATGACCAGCCAGCGCAGTTTGAGTGCGGCAAACTGCTCCATCTTTAATACCAAAGTATCAATTGTGTCGACAAAGTCTTTTAAGCTGTCACGGTAACTGGTTAAATCTTTTGTCTCGATGAATTTTCTCATGCTTTGCCAGCGCTCGATTACCAGCAAATATTGGTCAGATAACTGTTCTGGTGAATACCAGTTAAGTGAGCGCTGCAGTGCTTCAGAATGCAGAGTTTGTTCAAAAAAGATAATTTTTTCAGGGGTTGTTTCAGGTTTGTTTTGAGCAGCAAGCATGAGTCGATAGCTCTGCATCCGCAATGAGCCTGAGGCGTTAATGGCTTTTGCATCACCAATGCTAATCGACAAATTTAAGATGGCATAAAGCGCCAAACTTGAAGAAAGCAAAATGAATACTAACATTAACCCTAAAATAGTTGAGGTGAGACTGCCGCGTTTAATCATGAACTGCCTTTATTAACAAATTTAACGCCTCGAGTTTACTTAAATTTGCCCCAAAAATAGAGTAGTTTATGCGGTAACTTACATTAGCATTCGCTTGTGAATGTTAAAGGATTTGTCAAAATGTGATTTACAACACGTTTACATTTTGATCTGGCGCAAGTTTCGCCTGCTATACCCCTTAGGGTATATAAAAATCTTAGAAAAACTATAATTTTGACAGTGTATGGACGTGCTATTAGTTATAAAAATATGTAACACGGAGAAACGGTGATGATGAAGATGAACGCAAAAAAAGCTGCTTTAAGTGCAGTGATTGCTGCAGCACTTATGGCTTCAGGCGCTTATGCAAGCGACAAGACTGAGCCAAGAAGTGAAGTATATAAGAAGAAGTATTCGGCACAATTTGAATCTTGGCACGCTACTGGCGAAAGCGAAGAAATTGTCGATATGCTTGAAGAAGTACCAGAGCTAGTCGTTTTATGGGCTGGTTATGGTTTCGCTAAAGACTACAATGCGCCACGTGGTCACATGTATGCGGTAGCAGATGTCCGCAATACATTACGTACTGGTGCACCAAAAGATGCTACAGACGGCCCAATGCCAATGGCATGTTGGAGCTGTAAGAGCCCTGACGTACCTCGCGTAATCGAAGAGCAAGGTGAAGATGGCTACTTCTCTGGTAAGTGGGCTAAAGGCGGCGCTGAGATTGTAAACACTATCGGTTGTGCTGACTGTCACGTTAAAGGTTCACCAAAACTACGCATTTCGCGTCCTTTTGCTGAGCGTGCATTAGAAACTATCGGCACTCCATTTGATAAAGCTTCTCGTAAAGACAAGCAATCAATGGTTTGTGCTCAGTGTCACGTAGAGTACTACTTCGAGAAGACTGCAGATAAGAAAGGTTTTGTTAAGTTCCCTTGGGATATGGGTACCACTGTTGAGCAGATGGAAGCCTACTATGACGCAATGGACTTCACTGACTGGACTCATGCAGTTTCTAAAACGCCAATGCTTAAAGCACAGCACCCTGGTTATGAAACTTGGAAGCTAGGTGTACACGGTAAGAACAACGTAACTTGTACTGACTGTCACATGCCACGTGTTGCAAAAGCAAACGGTAAAGGTAAGTTCACTGACCATAAAGTGGGTAACCCATTCGACCGCTTCGAAGAGACTTGTGCATCTTGTCACACTCAAAGCAAAGAGTTCATGGTTAACCTGACTGAAGAGCGCAAGCACAAAGTTGCTGAGCTTAAAGCAAGCGCTGAAAAGCAACTTGTTCACGCTCACTTCGAAGCTAAAGCTGCTTGGGATGCTGGTGCAACTGAGAAAGAAATGAAGCCAATCCTTATGGATATCCGTCACGCTCAATGGCGTTGGGATTATGCAACAGCTTCTCACGGTGTTGCAGCTCACGCAGCTGACGAAGCGCTGCGCATCTTAGGCACAGCAGTAGATAAGGCGGCTAACGCTCGTCTACAATTAGCTCAGCTATTTGCTGTTAAAGGTGTTAAGCAACCAGTTGCATTACCTGATATCTCTACCAAAGCGAAAGCACAAGCTGCACTTGGTATGGACATGAAGAAGATGAATGCTGAAAAAGAAGCGTTCAAGAAGAACATGTTACCTAAGTGGGATGCGGAAGCTAAAAAACGCGAAGCAACTTACAAGTAATCACAGCTTTAAATTTTAAAGTTTTTTGATTACCAAGAGGCCCTCATCATGAGGGCCTTTTTATTGGGTGTCATTTAATGTTAACCAATACATGTATTTGAACACTCTTACCGTTTAACTCTTAGTTGTTAACATAGCTTGTAACTGTGCTAAACATGTTGAGAGTAGAGTTGTTCGCTCGCGGCTATTCCAGCTTTGTTCTTGGCGCTTTTTCTGCGAAACCTCTGAAATCTGATTTATCTTGATCGGTATAAGACAGCCTTTTGGAAGCCAGCCCTACTTTTTAGTACTTCCTCTTAATACACCCTTAATTTTTAGCCCCAAACTCATGGTTTAATCGAGTGTAGTCAGTCCTAAATCCGACTGCTCACTACCTACACTGTGCACATAGTCAGTGCAGATGTTCCCAATGAGCCGTTTTCTTCTCGATTTGCACCAAAAAATCACATTTGTTGAAAATTTATGCACTCAATTGGTGCTGCAGTTTTGTTCTAAATCAGTGCGAATTATTAAAATTGTATATTTATTATTGATTTACATAATTGGTCTAATGATTGAATAGTTGACTCCAAGTGTGAATATAAATTTAAAACAACAATTTTAATTTTGGAGGTCGGGATGAAACTCGTCAGCGCAATCATCAAGCCATTTAAACTCGATGATGTCCGTGAAGCCATTGCAGGCATGGGTATTGAGGGTATGACAGTGACTGAAGTAAAAGGCTTCGGTCGTCAAAAAGGGCACACAGAGCTTTATCGTGGTGCTGAATATCAGGTCGACTTTTTGCCAAAAGTAAAATTAGAAATTGCGACTAAGGCTGAAAACCTAGATGTCTTGGTTGAAGCTATCACGTCGGCTGCACATACAGGCAAGATTGGTGACGGCAAGATTTTTGTGACTGATTTAGAACAAGCTATCCGTATTCGTACGGGTGAGCACGATAACGAAGCGCTTTAAGGGGGAAGCAATGGAAGAACTAACAAAATTAGGCCTAACCGTAACTGAGTTACGATTCGCCCTTGATACGTTTTATTTCTTAATTTCTGGTGCACTAGTGATGTGGATGGCGGCAGGTTTCGCCATGCTAGAAGCGGGTCTGGTTCGCTCTAAAAACACCACTGAAATCTTAACTAAGAACGTTTGTCTTTATTCAATCGCTTGTATTATGTATCTCATTCTAGGTTACAACATTATGTATGTTGATAATGCTGAAGGCGGTATTTTACCAAGCTTTGGCTCATTAATTGGTACGCAAGCTGAAGGCGCTGATCATGCTCTTGAGTCTGACTTCTTCTTCCAGGTGGTATTTGTTGCAACCGCAATGTCTATTGTATCTGGTGCAGTTGCAGAGCGTATGAAGCTTTGGGCTTTCTTAGCATTTGCAGTAGTACTGACTGGTGTTATTTATCCAATTGAAGGTTACTGGACTTGGGGCGGTGGTTTTGTTGCTGAGGCTGGTTTTGTTGACTTTGCAGGCTCTGGTATCGTGCACATGGCGGGCGCGGCAGCTGCAATCTCAGGCGTACTGCTGTTAGGTGCTCGTAAAGGTAAGTACGGCCCAAATGGTCAGGTTAACCCAATTCCAGGCTCAAACCTGCCAATGGCAACCTTAGGTATGTTTATTCTATGGATGGGTTGGTTTGGCTTTAATGGTGGTTCTCAGTTGTTGGTTTCTGACGCTGAAAACGCAAGTGCAGTGGCTAAAATCTTTGTTAACACCAACTCTGCAGCAGCCTTTGGTGCGGTAGCAGCGCTGATTGTATGTAAAGTAGTTTGGGGTAAAGCAGACCTAACTATGATTCTAAACGGTGCGCTAGCAGGTCTTGTTGCTATTACTGCAGACCCACTATCTCCATCTTTAGCAATGGCTGGCGTGATTGGTGTGGTTGCTGGCGGTCTGGTTGTATTCTCAATCATTGGTTTTGATCGCATTAAGATTGATGACCCAGTGGGTGCGATTTCTGTTCACGGTGTAGCTGGTTTCCTAGGTTTAATGCTTGTACCTCTATCAAACGCTGATGCAAGCTTTGGCAGTCAGTTGTTTGGTGCAGCCGTTATCTTTGGCTGGGTGTTCGCTGCTTCAACGGTAGTTTGGTTAGTGCTAAAAGTGACCATGGGTATCCGTGTTACTGAAGAAGAAGAGTACACAGGTATGGATGCATCAGATTGTGGTATTGATGCGTACCCTGAGTTTGTAAGCATTAAAGGTGCGAGTTAGGCTAACGCTTCAAACTTAAATGATAGAAAACAGGGCTATTGATAGCCCTGTTTTTGTTTTCAACCCCTAATCCATCTACTTCAATAGGTGGTTATCACCGAGTCGCCTTTAACTGTAATTTTTAGTGTTCTTCAGAAGGTGGATTCTTCACTTGGATGATTTTTAGGGCGTTATCCACCAAACTGAGCTTTGGCTCACCACGCGCTACAAACCTGAAGGCGGTTATATTTACCCTATACTTGTGCTAACTTTTAATCACTAGGATGGTTTAAAGGAGGATATGGGATGCTATGTAAGCACTTTGCTCTGCTGGCTGGCCTCGCGTTAGCGGTAATGACCTTGAGCATGAGCAAGGCTTATGCTGGCCAGGTGGTTGTGCGTAAATCCTCAGAGCCATTTGATGCTTTCGCTATTCGCGACCATGTTCGTGAGTTACATCAATGGAAAGAATCTATCCGCTTTCAAGAGCAAATCAAGGTAATTCAATCATTACCAGTGGGTTGCATTACCGTGGTTACCCCTTATCGTTACTATCATTGTGGGCTTAACTTTTATCGGCCTTATGAATACAAAGGTATAACTCACTTTGTACAAGTCGACCCCCCAGTTCAAGCAGGGCCACAACGTTAAAATTGGCATTTAATCTTCTGTAACAAAGTTGGTGTTACTGCGCTGCTCGTAACCTTTGGCGATAAATCGGATTGTTGACTAGGCTTAAGTCAGGCTTTCTCACAAGGGAGGCAGTATGACAAGTCTAAAAAACGGTGCTTGTAAGCAATTCAATTCATTAATTGATACATCAGTCAGTCACATAACTAGCGCAACGTCGAAGGTGTCAATAAGCATTTTACTGTTAGCGAGTGCCATACTCTCTGGTTGTCAGTCAACTGCAAAATCTACTCCAGATCTGGATGTTGAATCACTATTCTTTGACGAGCACTTTGAGGAGCAGAGTGTTGCTAGTGTGGAAGAAATTTTTCGCCTACCCAATGATTTCAAGTCACAAGTCACTTCTGAATTTCGCAGTGCTAAGCTTAAGCAAGGAGTTAATTTTTCCGCTAACGAGTGGCTAGCAGAGTATGTTGGAGCCCAAGAAGGCGCGTTTGAATATCGTGACCACTATACGCGCAAAGCGTCAATAACCGCCTTAAATCGTCAGGGAAATTGCATGTCACTAGTGGTGCTTTCTGCCGCTTTGGCAGAGCAATTCGATGTTCCTGTGAAATTCCAAGATATTGAAGTTCAGCCCATTTGGGATAAACGGGGCGGCTTTTATTTAGTAAACGGACACGTGAATTTGCGTTTATTGCCAGTGAGAAAGGCTAATCGAATTTCGGTTTCAGAAAATGAAGTTTTGGTGGACTTTTTACCTGAGCGGGCGGTAAGGGCTTACAAGGCGACAACGGTTAATAAACAAACCTTAGTTGCAATGTACTATAACAATGTGGCTGCAGAGGCGCTAGTAGATGGTGATTATGACCTTGCCTATGCGCTAGCAAAAGCCGCTATACGTCAAGATACCAGTTATGTTCCTTCTATAAATACTTTAGCGGTGATTTATCGCCACAAGCGTATGAATGATAAGGCAGAACTCGTTTACCGCGCAGCATTAACTCAGGAGCCGGAAGATTTGACTACCCTGTTTAACCTCGCGCTTATTCTAAGTGAGCAAGACAGACTCGATGAGTGGCATCAAGTACATAAAGTGTTGGAGCTGGCTAGGATCAATAATCCTTTTTACTATTATGACATGGCGCAGCAAGCATACTTTGATAAGCAGTATCATGAAGCGCTAACCTGGTATAAACGTGCTGTGGCGAAAGCCGATTATCGTCATGAGTTTTATTTCGGGCTTTCAAGAGCCTATTGGGCAACGGGTGAGCAAAGGCTAGCCAAAAAGAATATGGCAAAAGCGTTAGATTTAACCCGAGATGACGAGTTTAAGAGTCGTTATCAAACTAAGCTTAACGCGATGCGAGCTCAATAGGATGGCCTTACTGCAAAAGCCCATTCAAGTTCAGTAATCTGCTTGTAAGATTTGTTGGTATTGAGGCGTGGCTTTTAGCAAAGTTATCGCCTCATCTATTTGTTTGGCGACTTCGCTGTCGTAGCAGCCGATAATCCTGGGGCGGGCTTGAAGAGGTTTGTCTGAGTGACAAGTTGCTTGGTGTCTAGTTTCCCGACTAATAGTTTGCTGTAGTATTTAAAGATTTTCTCTTCCATCACAATCGCCTCTACATGGCCGTTAAACAACATGACAACCTGGCCTTTCTGATTGCTGAGCTCTTCATAATTCGAGTGCCGCGCCACCATGTTTTCATATTCTTCTCCAAGAAACTTCTTGGCGTTTTGAAATCCGCTCAATGAGTACCTTAATAGATCTTCAATTGAAGCAACCTCAAGCTTAGAGTTTGTAAGGTAAAACAAGGCATTTTGATATTCAATTAAGCTTTGAGTGAAGTGGAGGCCATCTGCATCTGCAGGAGCGTTAATAATACAGTCGATTTGTTGTGTGTTTACAAGACGTAAAGCTCTTAGGTTGGGTGCGAATACAATGTGATCTAATTCGATGCCTTTTTGATTGAGCGCGGCAACTAACAGATCGTATTGGATCCCTCGGTGTTGATGAGCAAAGAAAAATGGCTCGATGCTATTACTCGTGGCGAAGCTATACGATTTGCTTTGGCCGACAGTTGGAGTTGCTTCGTTAGCAAAAACTGATGTTATTGCAGTTGGCAGATGGTATAGGCTGATGAAAAGTAAGCTAATAATGAAAAAAGGCTTTGGCATGTTTTAGTCTAACTGTTTCTTTGTTAGTTCAAGTATAACCGCTAAATATAAGTTTGAGCTTAATAACGTCCTATTTGAGTCACCAATTAGAGTATGAGATAAAGTGTTTGGTTTGATTTTTTAATCTAAATAAATCAGTGTTTTAAAAACTTATTTTTACTATTAGTAATCTTTGATTGCCAAAGTTGTTATAACTGGTTTAGATTGACGCTATTACTTAACAGAATTGCCGTATTCTGTTTAGGTAAAGTGCATTTTTTCAGTAAGTGATTTGCCAGACCGGAGTTGTTGTATGTATTACCAAAATGATGATGTAAGAATTAATGAAGTGAAAGAGTTGCTCCCACCTGTGGCGATTCTTGAGCGATTTCCGGCCTCTGAAAATGCTTCTGAAACCGTTTTTAAAGCAAGAGACAGTATTCATCGTATTTTGAATAAAAAAGATGATCGTTTGCTGGTGGTGATTGGTCCATGTTCGATTCATGATCCTGTTGCTGCACTTGATTATGGGCGTCGCCTGGTTGAGTTGCGAGAGCGTTATCAAGACCAGCTTGAAGTGGTTATGCGTGTTTACTTTGAAAAGCCAAGAACGACTGTTGGCTGGAAGGGGTTGATCAATGACCCTTATATGGATAATAGCTTTAAGTTAAACGATGGTTTACGCACCGCTCGCAAGTTACTTGTTGATCTTAATGACAGTGGTATGCCAACAGCAGGTGAATTCTTAGATATGATCACGCCTCAGTATGTTGCTGATTTAATGTGTTGGGGCGCGATTGGGGCTCGTACTACTGAGTCACAGGTTCATCGTGAGCTAGCGTCAGGTTTATCGTGTCCTGTTGGCTTTAAAAATGGTACTGACGGCACAATTAAAGTTGCGATTGATGCAATTGGCGCGTCAAGTGCTCCGCATCACTTCTTGTCAGTGACCAAGTTTGGACACTCTGCAATTGTATCAACCAAGGGTAATCCTGATTGCCATATCATCTTGCGCGGTGGTAAAACGCCAAATTATAGTGCTGAGCACGTTAAGGTGATCACCGAACAGCTCGAGCAGTCAAAGCTTGAAAGCAATATAATGATTGATTTTAGTCATGCTAACAGCAACAAAGACTATCGTCGTCAAATGGTAGTTGCTGAAAGTGTATCAGCACAGATCAGCGAAGGTAACCATTCTATCTTTGGAGTGATGGTTGAGAGTCATCTTGTTGAAGGACGTCAGGATATTGTAACGGGTAAAGAGTTGGTTTACGGACAAAGCGTGACTGATGCATGTATCGGTTGGGATGATACTGAAAAGCTGTTGCAGCAATTGAGTGATGCAGTGATTGCTCGCCGTGAAGCCGTTTAATTTATCGTTTTGAAAGCAATAAAAAAGGCGCATTATGCGCCTTTTTTACTAGTAAAACTGAACAAGTTAACTCTTAGACTCATCGACTGCCAAAAACTAACGTTTGGTTTGCTCAGCTAAGTATTCATTGGCTTTCGCCAAACTGCCAAAGGCTGAAATCAAGTTATTACGACCTTTATCTTGTAACTCAGGATTTCCAGACTCAATCATCATCCACACCCACGTTTGTATTAATTGAACTGGTGGGTACTGCACTTTGGTGGTGTCCAACATAAAGCTTCCTAATGATTCAAAGATTTAGCTTTTCATAGAGCAAAAGCTACAACTAATTCGACTGCAGAGTATCAAATTCTTTAAAAACTGATAACTCTAAAACATCGCAAATCTAACCTTGTTGAAAAATAATTTTCAAAAATAGCACTTAGGTATTATACGCAGACTAAAGGATTAAGTCTAAAGGTGTATCGGCTACTTTCTACCTAGTGAGCTTAAATCAAGGTACCTAGTTAGAAAGTTTTTTTAAATAATTGTTTGAAATAGTTAAAGGTTAGTGCCTTTAAACTGGGGTAATATGAGGTCTTAACGCTTAGTGTGTAAATATTGGTAATTAAGAGGTAATAGGGATGAGACCAACGGCATACATTGACGGACCAGTAGGTAAGCTCAACTGGAAAGTATTAGTCATGCTCTGGCCGTATCTTATTGAGTTTAAAGGGCGAGTCACTCTTGCGCTACTTTGCTTAGTCATCGCTAAACTTGCCAATGTGGGCTTGCCTTTCATTTTAAAAGAGCTGGTAGACTCCCTCGATACCTCAACTGTTCAACTGGTTGCCGCACCTATCGCATTAGTTTTTGCCTATGGAAGTTTACGTTTTCTAAATGTCATCATTGGCGAAGTGCGAGATACCTTGTTTGGCAGGGTAACAGAGCGCGCGATTCGTAGACTTAGTCTTGGCGTATTCAATCACCTTCACGTGCTTGATCTGAGTTATCACCTTGAGCGCCGCACTGGCGGTTTGTCACGAGATATTGAGCGCGGCACTAGTGGCGTCAGCTTTTTAATGCGCTTTATGGTGTTTAATATCGTGCCAACTCTGCTAGAGATAGCCCTGGTGATCGGTATCTTCTTTTTCCAGTATGGCTGGTTGTACGCCATTATTACTTTGGCGGCGGTAGCCGCCTATATTGGATTCTCCATTGTCGCAACTGAGTGGCGTACAAGTTATGTCCGTGACGCAGCCATTGCTGATTCAAAGGCTAATACCCGTGCGGTTGATAGCTTATTGAACTTTGAAACCGTTAAATACTTTAATAACGAACAGCGAGAAGCCGAGCACTATGACACTGCGCTTGGTCAATGGGAGCAGGCAAAGCGTAAAAATCGCTTATCATTATTGGTGTTAAATAGCGGTCAGGCGCTTATTATTGCCGCAGCAATGACTGCAATGATGGGCTTTGCCATGTATGAAGTTATTGATGAAACCATGACTATTGGTGACTTTGTGCTGATTAACGCATTTATGATGCAGTTATTTATGCCGCTCAACTTTTTGGGTTTCGTATATCGCGAGATCCGCGGCGCTTTTGCCAATATTGAGCGTATGTTTGATATTTTGGATATTTCGCCGCAAGTCACAGATAACGCTGATGCGAAAACTATACATATTCAGCAGGGTGAGATCAGCTTTGAGCAAGTGGAGTTTTGTTATCAACAGCGCGAGATTTTAAAGCAGGTTACCTTGAATGTGAGTAAAGGCAGGAAGGTAGCAGTTGTTGGTGATAGCGGCGCGGGCAAGTCGACCTTAATTAAGTTGTTATACCGATTTTACGACGTTAACAGTGGCCGTATTTGTATTGATGGCGTGGATATTCGCGACATGAGTTTAGACTCTTTGCGTAAAGCTATTGCCATTGTGCCGCAAGATACAGTGTTATTTAATCGCTCAATTTATGAAAATATTCGTTATGGTCGCCCTGATGCAAGCGAGCAAGAGGTTAAGCACGCGGCTAAAATTGCTCACTTAAGTGAGTTTGTTGAGTCACTTCCAGATAAATGGGACACCAAAGTAGGAGAGCGTGGTTTAAAATTGTCTGGGGGGAAAAACAGCGCGTATCGATTGCTAGGGCCGTGCTTAAGCAAGCGCCTATTATGGTATTTGATGAAGCAACGTCATCACTAGATAGCCGCTCGGAGCAAGCGATATTATCAGCAATTAAGGATGCTCAGCGTGGGCACACAAGCCTAGTGGTGGCTCATAGATTATCGACCATAGTTGATGCCGATTTAATTGTGGTGTTAAGTGGTGGGCAAATTGTTGAGCAAGGTCAGCATCACGGTTTATTACAACAAGATGGTCTATATGCAAAACTGTGGCGAATTCAAAATGAATCGTAGTTGTATGAGCGCTAACTTATAAGCTGAGATGTCTGACAGACAACTTGTAGCAATTTTTAACAAGCCATCTCGATTCTTTGGCGATAATGGGTATAATTATCCGAAAATAATAAAGTCATACATAGGTATGTCAGTGTTGCTGACATGGATTGGAGGAACAGGTGCAAAATATTGCATTAAAAGCTGCCTTGGAAGGTACTCAACACGAAGTTACGACAGACTGGTTTGCGATTAAAGCCATGCTTGAGAAACGTGAAGTGCCAGCGTCAGATATTCAAAATGTGTACAATGAGCTTTGTGCAGGCTTAATTGTTACGACTCGCGGCTTAACTCTATCTAAAATTAACGATAATGATAGCAGTGATGTGATTAAAAGTGCTGATGATGGAAAAGATATACTGGTTTGATTAAGCTTGCTTCAACTACTTCCTTTGCCAACTAGCACACACAATTTTTTGTTGATGAACAGGTCGATTATCCGGCGCTAACCGGGTAATTTTACCTTTTTCATAACATATCTTTTCTCCTTCCAGCTCAGACATGCGACTACAACTTTGGCAAGTTAGCCCCATAACTTTATCTGTAACGAGCGGTGTGTCAGTTTTTGTGCTCAAGGTCTATCCTTAATGGAAAATAGTGATCTGCATCAAAGTTTATTGTACAGAAAGTGCATTTTAGAGCAATAACTAAACTTAAGTTCTACCTAAAATTAGATAAAGCACATCACACTTCTTACTACCTAGTTTTAACATGCTATACAAACTTATAACTTAAGTAGTATCAACTAGACTTTAGTTTAGGGTTTGCTAAATCTCAAATATTTAAATTAATAAAGTTGTTTATAAATTGGTCGATAATAGAGTTAAGTAATAAAACACGCCCTAACAGGTGTTGTAGTGATTGAGGTAGTAAGCCATGGAAATTAAACAGACAAACCAACCTAAGGTATCGGCGACAAATAATGTTGATACCGATGCCGGTAAAGCTGCAAGTTCAGCTGCGTCGCAGACTACCAGAAGCGAGCAAACTGGGAGTGTTCAGACGGTACGTCAAGTGACCAAACAGATGCAAAATAGCAGCATTTTAGCCGCGCAAGAAAGCGTGAGTATAGCTTCTGGCGATCAGTCAATGGCATTACTTTATCGCGCAGCGATTGAGGCCATTAATGAAGAACTAGCACCAACCTTAGGCGAAAATGCCATTCAAAAAGGTGTAGAGGCTGGCGTCGATTACACGCCTGAAGCAACGGCTGAACGTATTGTTTCCTTTGCAACCAATTTCTTTTCTGTACATCAAGGGCAAACCAGTAATCTAGAGTTTAACGAACAGCTTGATGGCTTTATGGAGATTATTTCTGGTGCAATTGACCAAGGCTTTGAAGAAGCTAAAGAAATCCTTGATGGTTTAAGCGTACTTGATGGTGATATTGCAGCAGGCGTTGAGCAAACCTATGAATTGGTGCAGCAAGGTTTAGCTAAATTTAGAGAGCAAACTCTCGAAGCCAATCAGCCTTCGCAAGACACTCCAGTAGATGATGCTCCAGCAGATGAGGCTAATGCCCAAGCGTAATTGTACTTTGTAGTAGCGGTACAGAGTCATAAATGCGTTGAGTCATAAAGCTGAAGTCATTTATGCCATTTAACTTGACCACTACAAACTGGGGAAATGGCCCATTGGATTGACACAGACAAACGCAATAAAAACAAAGTCATTAGGCATAGTTGAGATAGACTTACTATACTCAACTATGCCTTTTTTATGTATCTGATTTCGTCAGTGATACTAGGGCCTGTTGATCTTTGCTGATTAGAATTTGTTCGAATTAAAAGCACTTTAATCGCGGCGCGAGCGATGACGTCTAGTCATCTAAACAAACTCGCTCGCAACAATGAGTAAAGTGCTTTTAAACGAACCGTTCCGGCAGCGCTTGTTGTCATTTCTACTACGTTAACGACTTACTCATGTGGAACAACCACACATCAAAGTCGTTGCCTTGTATAAATTTCCAACAAGCCGCTGCAAAAATAATCTTGAAAGATCAACAGGTCCTAGACATAAAGCTTAGCGTTAACAGCCTAATCTCAGGTTGAAAAGCGCTATAAACATTAGAATAAGATTAAGGAGCGCTTATGTGGACAACAGGTAAAGTAATTGCGAAGCAAAACTGGAACGATAAGTTGTTCTCATTGCGTATTGAAGTTGATATCGCTCCTTATATTGCCGGGCAGTTTATTAAGCTCAGCCAAATGCAAGGTGATAAACGGGTAGCGCGTGCATATTCTTTGGTCAATGCACCTGATGCGCCTTATGTTGAGGTGCTTGCTGTTGAGGTACAGGATGGACAGTTGTCACCTAAGCTACATGAGCTAGAAATAGGCGATGAAATTGAAGTCTCCACTAAGGCAACTGGTTTTATGACGCTCGATGAAATCCCAAGTGGTGCTGTACAGGGCAGCGATTTATGGTTATTAGCCACAGGTACTGCTGTTGGGCCATTTGTTTCTATGCTGTCAACAGCTGAGCCCTGGAAAAGGTTTGAGCGTGTACTGCTAGTATATGGCGCTCGTTTTATCGATGACCTAGCGTATCTAGAGCAATTAAAGGCAATGGAATTACAATATCCACAGCAATTTAAGCTTGTTACCTGCATTACCCGCGAGCCAAATCCAGATGGCTTAACTAGTCGTATTCCTCAAGGTTTGTTAAGCGGTGAAATTGAGCGTTATCTAGGTGTTGAAATTACCCCAGATGATTCGCAAGTAATGATCTGTGGCAATCCCGATATGATTTCTGAAGCGCAAAGCTTGTTGCTTGAGCGGGGCTTGGCGAAGAATTTACGTCGAGCACCAGGGCAAATTACAGTAGAAAAATACTGGTAATCACCTAATTTGTTTTGGATTTAAACTATCATCGCTGTTTAATTGACCATCAATACTATTAACTTTTAACCGTTAATTATTGCCAGTGAAGCAAGGATCAATTATTCTTCACGAATTGATAATTGTTATCATTTTTAATTGGTCTTCAATTTGAATTATTACTTAAGTTGGTTAAGCTGTTGCTAAAGTAACTGTTTAAGTTGATTAGGATTTTCTGAATAAGGTTGGTTTCTGAACTTGCGCAAACACTGGCGTTTTTCAGTGTTAGTTGCTAATGAAACAGCCCGGTAACACGAACGGATATTCCCATCTGTTTGAGGTGATAATCCTGGACCAATTTAACCACTTATACCGAGTATTTAAGGGAGTAATTAATAATGAAGCTTTTAAAAAGCATTGCAATTTTAGGCCTAGCGAGTGTCGCTGGTGTGGTCAATGCAGCTGAGTCTTTAACCGTTTATTCTTACCGTCAAGCCTTCTTAATCGATCCGATCCTAGAAAAGTTTACCCAAGATACAGGTATCAAAGTGGATGTGGTGTTCTCTAAAAAAGGCATCGCAGAGCGAATTCAACGCGAAGGTCAATTATCGCCAGCCGATGTGGTACTGACTTCAGATTTCTCACGCTTAATGGAACTAGTTGAAAAGGACTTAGTTGCACCCGTTAGCAGTGACGTGATCAACGGCAATATTCCTTCACAATTCCGCGCGCCAGACAATACTTGGTATGCGTTAACTCAACGCGTACGTAATGTTTATTCTTCACGCGACCGTTTAGGTAAGCTTGATATCAACTATGAAGATTTAGCCGCACCAAAATACAAAGGCAAGATTTGTACTCGCAGTGGTAAACATCCATACAATGCTGCACTTGTGGCTTCTATGATTGCTCATCACGGTGAAGCTGAGGCGAAAACTTGGCTGCAAGGCGTCAAAGATAACCTAGCCCGTAAGCCACAAGGTAATGACCGTGCACAAGTTAAAGCGGTAAAAGAAGGCCTATGTGATATTGCCATCGGCAACAGCTATTACCTAGGTAAGATGCTAGCTGACCCTAAGCAAGTAAGCTGGGCTGAATCGGTATTCTTAAACTTCCCTAATCAAGCTAACCGTGGTTCACACGTGAATGTTTCTGGTATGGTGTTAGCTAAGCATTCAAAAAACAAAGATAATGCGATTAAGTTAATGGAGTTCTTAACTTCAAACGTGGCGCAACAAGCATACGCAGAAGTGAACTATGAATACCCAGTTAACCCAAGCGTTAAACCTTCTAAACTGGTTGCTTCATGGGGCGAGTTTAAAGCTGACGCACTACCAATTCACAAATTAGCTGAGAATCATCAAGCGGCAATCAAGTTGCTTGATGAAGTGAAATTCGACCTGTAATTGCCCTTTAATTAAAAATGGTTTAATAAAACTCAGTTATTCTGGCGCACTTTGTTTTATAGTGCGCCAGCAAAACGGATAACAATATGATTTTAGGCTTAACCAGAGGCTGGTCGCTTACTGGTTATACGATAGCGGCAATTATTATTTTGCCGCTTTTTGCACTTTTACTGCAGGCAGCAATGCCGGATGAGGAAGTCTTTTCTCATCTTTATGATACGGTTCTCCCAACCTACATTTACAACAGCTTGATGCTGATGTTATTGGTTGGTTTCGGCTCTCTAATTATCGCCATTCCCGCAGCCTGGTTTGTTGCTCGCTGTGATTTTCCCGGACGAAAACAATTTCAGTGGTTGCTGCTACTGCCACTGGCGATGCCCGCTTATATCGTTGCTTACGTTTATACTGACTTGTTTGATTATGCTGGCGTGGTGCAGCGCACGCTGCGTAGTGTGTTTGAATGGCAAACACCTCAAGATTATTACTTTCCAGAAGTGCGCAGCTTAGGCGGCGCAGCCATTATGTTGTCGCTTGTGCTGTTTCCCTATGTTTACTTATTGGCTCGCACTGCATTTATGGAGCAGTCGTCTAGCTTATTGCATGCGTCACGTATTATGGGGTGCAGCCCATGGAAGAGCTTTTGGCGCTTGGCCTTACCTATGGCAAGACCAGCCTTGGCTGTCGGTGTTGCGCTAGTCGCCATGGAAACCGCAGCTGACTTTGCGACCGTGAGCTATTTTGCCGTACCGACCTTAACCACGGCGGTTTACGATACATGGCTGGGCTACGGCAGCTTGGCGGCAGCGGCAAAGCTGTCGACAATTATGCTGTTGGTTATTTTTGTGATGGTTGGGGTTGAGCGTTTTGCAAGGCGCAAACAAAAACTGTTTCAGCGCCAGTCTGACTTTAATGAAGCTGACAGATACTTGCTAACCGGTTGGAAGAAGTTTGCAGCGACGGGATACTGTTCGCTACTACTATGGTTTGCCTTTATTTGGCCGTTCGCCATTTTGTGCCAGTATGCTTTTGACTACTTTGAGCAAAGCTGGAGCGCAGAGTTTCTCGAGTACAGCTTGAACAGTCTTTACATCGCTGCGCTTGTGAGCTTTATCTGTGTAGCATTGTCGTTGCTATTGATGTTTATTCGCCGTATTAGCCCGCGCTCGATGGACTCGCTGCCCTCGCGCTTAAGTAGCACAGGTTATGCAATTCCCGGTACTGTATTAGCCATTGGCGTGTTATCACCGCTTACTTTACTCGACTTTTCAATCAATGATTTATATCAGTACTTTGATGCGCAAGGACCAGGTTTGTTGTTTACCGGCAGTGTGTTCGCCCTGGTATTTGCTTTTTGTGTGCGCTTTATGGCGATAACCATTGGCAGTATTGAGAACAGTTATAAACGCATTTCGCCATCATTAGATATGGCCAGTATTACTATGGGGCAAAATCCTAAGCAGTTGTTGTGGCGAGTACACCTACCACTACTGAAAAAGGGCATCTTTGCTGGCGCGCTGTTAGTGTTTATCGAAAGCATGAAGGAGTTGCCCGCAGCGCTATTGCTAAGGCCTATCGGCTTTGAAAACTTAGCTACCTATGTTTTCCAATATGTATCCGATGAGCAGCTAGAGCTAGGTGCGCTATCTGCCATTGTGATTGTGCTGGTTGGTTTAATTCCGCTTATTTATTTGAATCGTTCCCTGGAGCAAAAGAGCTAAATGTCTACGTTAACCATTGAAAATGTCTCAAGTGCTTACGATGGTGAGCTGATCTTAAAAAAGCTCAATCTAACCCTAAAGAAAGGCGAGATAGTCGCACTACTTGGGCCAAGTGGTTGTGGTAAAACCACACTGCTCAGAGCGATTGCAGGCTTGCAACCCATTACCCAAGGGCGCATTGCTATCAATGGTACTACCTTGAGCGATGAGGGCATATTTGTACCGAGTGAGCAACGTGGCATAGGGATGATTTTTCAGGACTATGCGTTGTTCCCACACATGACAGTAGCTGACAATATTCTTTTTGGCGTAAATGGCTTGTCTAAAGCGCAGCGTCAGCAGCGCTTGCATGAAATGCTTGAGTTAGTGAAGTTAACTGACCTTGGTGAGCGTTATCCTCACGAGCTTTCAGGTGGCCAGCAGCAAAGGGTATCGATAGCCCGCGCATTGGCTTATGAGCCAGATGTGTTGTTGTTAGATGAACCGTTTTCAAACATCGATAGTCAAGTGCGCAGTGAAATGATGTTAGAGATACGCCAAATCCTTAAGCAGCGTAACGTAAGTGCTGTGTTTGTCACCCACAGTAAAGACGAGGCCTTCGTATTTGCAGACAAGCTAGCGCTATTTGAGCACGGCGCTATCGCCCAGTTTGGTCTAGCTGAAGACTTGTATCACCAACCAAATAGCCGCTATGTGGCGGAGTTCTTAGGCGCAAGTAATTACCTTAATGTGAAGCAGGTTAACGGTCATCGGTTATCTAGCGTATTAGGTGAGATGATCACAGACCAAGTTATTGATATTAATCAGCTTGGTTTTGGTAAGGGGCAATTGTTGCTGCGCCCTGAACAATTACAAATTGAAGCCTGTGAACAAGGTAATGGTGTGGTGCGAGACAGACGCTATATTGGCACGGCTTGCCAATATTGGGTAGAAGTTGAAGACCAAGTATTCGAAGTTCGAAGCTCAGAATTGAACCTAAAACCGCAACAAAAAGTGCAATTGACTGCTAAAGTTGAGCCCATGGTGATATTTTAGAGTCGACGTTTGTCCTAATGTTAAAAGTGTGAGATATAGCTATGTATTAGCAAAAGCGGTAAGTTAGATTCTCATGTTGGGTTAAGCCCTATTTTTTATTATTGCAGTTTTAGTTACTTAGGCCGACATAGATAAGGTGGTAGATCTCAAAATGGATAATCAAACTATGCCTCGTGAACAACTTGGAATATGCGCTGAGGGTAACCTGCACAGTGTGTATTTAATGTTTAACGTCAATGAGGGAGCCGAAGCTCAACTACGTGCATCGTTGGCTAGCGTAGCTCAATATATTTATGAGTTGACGGATCAATTTTCAGACAGCGCCTTTAACGGCTTTGTGGCGATTGGTGCAAACTTCTGGGACAGCTTTTATCCGCAAGGTCGCCCTGCATTATTAAAGCCGTTTCCATCGATGCAAAAAGATAATCGCGATGCCCCAGCGATTGAGTTTGATTTATTTGTTCACCTGCGTTGTGACCGTTTTGACATCTTGCACTTGGTTGCCAATGAAATTAACCAAATGCTAGAAGATAGCGTTGAGCTAGTTGATGAAGAGCGCGGCTTTAGATTTATGGACAGCCGCGACCTGACAGGCTTTGTTGATGGCACTGAAAACCCTAAGGGTCGCGGCCGTCAAGAAGTAGCGTTAGTTGGCGATGAAGACGAAGCATTCAAACAAGGCACCTATGTGCATGTACAAAAGTTTGCCCACAATCTAAGTAAGTGGAATCGCCTGCCAGTGCGCAAGCAAGAAGACATTGTTGGCCGTACCAAGGAAGACAACATTGAATACGCAAGCGAAGACAAGCCTCTTACCAGCCACATTAAGCGTGTGAACTTGAAGTCGGCTGAAGGTAAGTCGTTAGAGATTTTGCGTCAAAGCATGCCTTATGGCTCGGTAAAAGAACAAGGACTCATGTTTATCTCAGTTTGCCGCACACCAAGTCATTTTGAAGAGATGCTTAAGAGCATGGTGCACGGTGACGAGCATGGTAACTTTGACCACCTAATGAACTTTACTAAAGCGCTCACTGGCTCGTCGTTTTTCGCGCCATCATTAGATTTTTTACTGCAGTTTGAGCAAGGTTAAAGTGTAAAGCCTTTTTAACCGCGCTTAAAGTAGATATAAAGCAATGCCTAGGCATTGCTTTTTTGTTGCCTTGAAGCCGCGAAATCTTGATACATGAGTTGTAAATTGGCCTGAAGATACCAGTTTGGCGTGATTGGAATGCACTGTGGCGTGATTGGATATGAAATGGCGTGAATGAATAGCATAAAATTTGCTCATCGATTGGCGCAAATGCCAACTTGGTGACGACAATGGAGAGCAAACAAATGACACAAGCAAAATCTAAAGCAGGTACAGCGTTGGTGACAGGTGCATCAAGCGGTATAGGTCTCGAGTTAGCAACAATTCATGCTGAAAAGGGAGGTGACCTTATTTTGGTGGCCCGCTCCGAAGGCAAGCTAACTGAACTTAAAACCGAGCTAGAGAAGCGCTATCAGATAAAGGTTGAGGTTATTGCATGCGACTTATCAGAACCTGACTCGGCAAACGCGTTATTTGAGCAAACACAGGCAAAAGGTTTGCAAGTAGATGTGCTTATTAATAATGCTGGTTTTGGTGGCCACGGTTTGTTTCATCAGCGAGAGTTAAGTGCAGAGCAAGCTATGATGCAGGTAAATATGATCACATTGACCAACCTGACACACCTTTACTTACAAGGCATGGTCGAGCGTAATTACGGCAAGGTTTTAAATGTGTCTTCAACCGCATCGTTTATCCCTGGGCCGCTTCAGGCGGTGTACTACGCAACGAAAGCCTATGTAACCTCGTTCTCACAGGCATTGGCGGAAGAGGTTAAAGCAAACAATATTACTGTGACAGCACTTTGCCCTGGTGCGGTTGCCACTGGCTTTGTTAAAGCTGGTGATCTTGAAGGAGTGGAGATTTTTGATAAAGCTAAAACTCCACGCTCGGTAGCTGAATGTGGCTATCACGCTATGCAGCAAGGTGAGTTGGTGGCCTTTAATGAGTCATCACTTAAGTTCATGCTCAACTGGATTATGCCACTCCTGCCTCGCAAGCTTGTGCTTAAGTTTTCGCGTCAGGCAATGGAAAAGTCGAGTTAATATATCAGCTAACCGTGGAGCTAACTGCAATGAAAACAGCCAGTAAATTTAATATACCGAGTAATTGGTTGGTGCTATTTAACGATTTAGGGCTTGAGCTTGAGCAAATTCTTGCATTCAGTCAACTCCCTGCTGGTTTGTTTAAAAGGTCAAAGGTGCAGCTAACGCCTGAGCAGTACTTTCAATTATGGATTGGGATCGAGGCTGCCGCAGAGGCCGCTAATATCGATATTGCACTCAAGTTTGCCGAGGTTATGAGTTTTGAGCAGTTTGATGCACCAATTTTTGCTGCGATTTGCAGCCCTAATCTCAATGCCGCAGCCAGCCGGCTAAAGCAATTTAAACCGCTAATAGGGCCGATGATTTTGGACATAGAGCAAACAGCGCAATATACAGAGCTATCAACACGCTGTTATGGCCATAGTGGTAAGCTGCCTAAGGTACTGAGTTTAGTTGAGCTGGTGTTTTTTACTCAGCTTACCAGGCTAGCGACGCGCCAGCACATTAAACCAATTGATATAGTCGTGCCTGAGCAATTGGATGATATGCAGCCTTACGAAGATTATTTTGGCTGCAGTATTCGCCAAGGTGTGCAAACCGCGATTAAGTTCAGCGCCAGCGATGCTAAGGCGCCGTTTTTAACCAGTAACGAAACCATGTTGCACATGTACGAGCAAGGGTTAGTTGAACAGTTAGAGGCTATCGGCGCAAAGGACTCAACTTCTAGTCTGGTATTTAGTTGCTTGCTTGATTTGTTGCCTCAAGGGAAATCAGCCATTGATGATGTTGCAGCAGAGCTGGCAATGAGCAAGCGCACTTTGCAGCGAAAATTAACCGAGCAAGATTCAAGTTATCAGTTGGTGCTTAAACAGGTACGCCAACACTTAGCCGATTATTATTTGGAGCAAACAGACTTGCCGTTAATCGAAATTTCGTTCTTGCTTGGGTTTAAAGAGTCGAACTCATTTATTCGGGCATACAGTGGTTGGAGTGGAGTATCGCCAGCGAGAACTCGGCATTAGTTGATACTCTTTCCTGCGTTAGAAACTAAAAAGCCACCTTGGCTAGACTCACTTAGACTAGAGTAGGGTGGCTTTCTCAATTGTGTTCAGACTTACTCGCTGTAGTTAAACAGTGATTTAACCGTCTCTAGCGTGTCATCAATGGTGGTGATATTTGATGGTGAGATGAAGATGGTGTCGTCACCAGCAATCGTCCCCAAAATACCTTCTGGCTTACCGATGGAGTCTAATAGGCGTGCGATTAGCTGCGCTGCACCTGGGCTGGTGCGTACTACAATCATCGCCTGGTTGTGGTCAACATCGAGCACTAGGTTTTTAAGCGGGCTACCGGCCGTTGGTACACCTAATTCTGCTGGTAAGCAGTAAACCATTTCTTGCTTAGCGTTACGTGTGCGTACAGCGCCAAACTTACTTAGCATGCGCGATACTTTAGATTGGTTTATGTTGCTGAATCCTTCCGCCTGAAGTGCGTTAACAATTTCACTCTGGCTACCAAAGCGTTCTTCTTTAAGGATCGCTTTAAAGGTCCTTACCAATTCATCCTGATTTTTGGTTGCTGGCATAATGTTAGTTTCTTCTTATGATTGTTATTCAAAAAACCGCTGTATTTTGAATAGAAATTGCATCAAAGTCAAGAATACCCCTTTGTTGGTGAATAAAAATTCACTGATTTAACTAAAGTGTGACAAGCGTTTGCGTGTGCAGTACACCTTTGTCGCAAAAATGCGTTACAAAGTGGACTAATTCTCAGTCAGCCTGCGTCACATGACGTAGATCATCTTTTGCCTTTGTATGTCTTGCTAGACTTGCGCCCCGTCATTTTTTGCAAGTTAACAAATCAAGGTAAAGACATATGTCAACGCAAACCCCTTCAGTGTTTTCGCGAGCTTGGTCTCGATGGATGGCTGTTCCGCTTTGGATGCAAATTCTTATTGGTATGACGCTAGGTATTGCTGTTGGTGTCGGGCTTGGAGAAAGTGCAACTTACCTAAAGCCGATAGGAACTATCTTTGTTAACACTATTAAGATGCTTATTGTGCCGCTGGTGTTCTGCTCGTTAATTGTTGGTGTGACCTCCATGCAAGACACCGCCAAAATGGGACGGATTGGTTTCAAATCTTTCGTGTTCTACCTTGGCACGACCGCGTTCGCAATGACAATTGGCTTACTTGTGGGGCATATTTTGCAGCCAGGAGCTGGGCTAGATTTAGTGCAATCGGGCGTTGATGAAACCGTAAAGCAAGCGCCGTCGTTGATGGAAACCTTGATTAACATAGTGCCGACTAACCCTGTTGCTGCACTGGCTAGTGGTCAAATTCTGCAGGTGATTGTATTTGCGGTTGCGTTAGGTATTGCGTTAGTGCTGATTGGCGAGCGTGGTCAGCCAGCGATTAAAGTATTCGAAAGTCTAGCTGAAGCTATGTTCAAGCTAACTGACATGGTGATGAAGCTAGCGCCATATGGTGTGTTTGGTTTAATGGCTTGGGTTGCTGGAGAGTATGGTCTAGACATGTTACTTCCACTGATTAAAGTTATCGCTGCAGTTTACATTGGCTGTGTTTTACATATCGTAGGTTTTTACAGCGCTGCATTAGTCTTACTGGGTAAGCTCAACCCAGTGCACTTTTTCAAAGGCATTAGCAATGCCATTGTTGTGGCTTACACCACTTCAAGTTCGGCAGGCTCGCTGCCAGCTAGTATGAAGTGTGCTAATGAGCTTGGCGTAAATAAGAAGATCTCTAGTTTCGTATTGCCGCTAGGAACTACCATCAATATGGATGGCACCGCGCTGTATCAAGGCGTGACCGCTTTGTTTGTCGCTCAGGCTTTTGGTATTGATCTAACCTGGGTTGATTATGTCACCATTATTCTAACTGGGACTTTGGCATCTATCGGCACAGCAGGTGTGCCTGGCGCAGGTCTAGTGATGCTAACTCTAGTATTAACCACTGTTGGTCTACCACTGGAGGGTGTGGCGATTATTGCTGGTATCGACCGCATTTTGGATATGGCGCGTACCACGGTTAATGTATGTGGTGACTTAACCGCAACCACCATTATTGCTCGCAGTGAAAATGAGCTGAACGTGCAACAATACCAAGCGGATACATCAAGCAAGGAAAGCTAACGCTAGAAAGTTGCAGTTAAGCATAATAAGCTCTGATTTCTGCATTCAAAACAAAGGCCGTAATATCGATATTACGGCCTTTATTATTTTGCAGGAGTGTCTGTTTTTATCTAGTAAATTCTTAGTTAATGTTACTGAGATTTATTTAGCTCAAATAACACCTGACCTTGTGCATCAAGTAGGTACAGTTTGGTTTTAGCAAATTGATATTGGCTGACCTTAGGCAGTGAGTCCATGAACATCCGCTCTTGCTTCACTAGCCCATCAACACAAGCTTTACGGGTGCTGCCAAGACTTTGTAGAGTTAATTGCGTCTGTTGATACTCATACCTGCCGCTAAAACGATTACAGCTATTATTGCCTGACAGTTGGCCGTCTTGTTCGAATGTGATTCTAGGCTTGCTGTAGGATGCAACTGGCTCACCTGCAATATCTGTTACAGACCATTGTCCAGACAAGGTTTCAAATAGCTGCTCGGCATTAACTGCAGTAGGTTGGTTTGAGCACGCTGTTAAGGCGACAACAAGTCCACTGACAGCTAAAAATTGTTTTATCATAAGGGCAATCCATCAAAGTCACGCGTTAGCGGCTATTTTAGCGATTGCTGCACCAAAGTGTAACTAGGCATCACAAACTAGCAGCTTAATTTATGTTAATTTAGGTGGCTAACGGAGCGATAGGCCATCTTCAGGGGTAGTTTTAGTGAAAGTGTTTAAGATTCTTCATGTCATAGGCATCGTTATGCTGCTTGTTGGCGCAGGTTTGCTGTTGCTAAGTGACGTGTCTTTGCAAACTCAGGGAATGCTCATTACCGCTAGTTTAATTGGTGGTGGTTTATTATTAATGTCGCCTTTTCCGGTTGCGCTGTTTATTGAGTGGGCTCAAGCTCAGGATAAACAGGCGCAAGATAAACAAAAGCAGGATTAAGAGGCGCAAGACTCCTCAAATGACGAAGACCGCTAACAGCCCGCAAATACAATTTAAATGACTTATTCCAATATTCACTATCGTAATGCCAAGACTGCCGATATCGCGCAGCTATTAAAACTTGAGCAGCAACACCTTAATGATGAGCTGTCGCAAGCCGGCTCAATGGCTGCCAATATGATGCAGGGACAAGCGCTAACTAAAGTGCAGCTCACCAAGTTGATTGATGAGCATGTGATTGCGATAGCTGAGCTGCGCGGCGAGATCATAGGTTATGTGATTGCTGCGGATTGGTCGTTTTATACCGCCAATGAAAAACAAACTAAGCGCTCTCAATCATCCATCTATCAGTACATTAGTGCAAAGTTACCTGAACTTAGTCTAGATGGCAGAGCGCTAACGACTAACAATTCATGTCAGTATGGCCCTATTTGGGTTGCGCCGAGTGTTCGTGGAGCTGGTGTGTTTCAAAAGCTGGTGGAGTATTTATGCCTGCAGCTTACGGCAAACTATGATTATCTTGTGGCTTATATTGCTGAAGACAATGAGCGCTCATTTGCCGCGCATACCAACAAAGCCAATATGCAGGTGATTGACTTCATCAGTTACCAACAAAGCGACTATTATCTATTGGCACGAGCAACTAATACTGAGGGTGAGAAATGAACCAATTTACCAAGCTGTTTGCCCCGTATTTAGACTTAACCCTATCAGCCTTTGATAATGCCAAGCTAGTGGCCTCCGTATTAACCGAAGCAGGTGAAACGTTTCAGGTGATGGAAGCTGAGCTTGTTATGGGCAGTATCGGTAGCAGCGTCAATAACACCACTATAGGTGATGAGTCAGAAACTGAATCGAAACGATATTATCTGGTTCGTTGGCAGCAAACTCATATTGTTTGTGGTTTGATTAATGCTTATCAAGCAAGCCTGAGATTGATTGCCGATGATGAAGTTGTTCAGGCGAGTCAGTTAATTGAAGTACCGATTTTAAATATGCAGCAGTTGCAGTTTATGTGCATGGAAAGCGCGCATTTTGATCACTGCTAATAAGCTGGCAGCACGTTAGAAGTTAAACGTGCTGGGGTTATTACCCACAGCCTTTGAAGCTCATCAGGGTCAAGTTAGCTTGACCTTTTTTGTAGGTGAAAAACTTCTGTTGTATCACACTCGGAGTCGCTTGTTCTGCCCCTTCTTTTGTATCTGTACTCTCTGCATTAAGCTGCTCAACATCTACACGCTCAAAGCCGTAACGCTGATAAAAGTCATTTAGCTCAGGTGAGCAAAATAAAAAGCTAGGCTGCGCGGCCAGCTTCTCCTGCACCAAGGTTAGCAACTCGCCGGCGATACCTTGGTTGCGAAAGTCTTTGTGGGTGACTAAACCAGTTAATAGTAAATTGCCTTCATATGGTCGCAGGCGCACCGCAGCGACTATTCTTGGTTGCATGTCTGCTTGGTGTAGCAGCGAAAAAGCAATCAGTTCTGACAGCGCCGGTTTTGCATAGGCGAGTTGCTGACGATAAAAGTGCTTGAGCTGCGACCAAAGCATTTTTTGTGCTTGAGTTTGCAATTGGTTGTTATTTGCAAGTGTTAACCAGTTATGGGTTATTGAGTTTACCAAGAGTGTGATTTCGCCTGTCTCACTAAGTTAAAGTGTGATTGTTAGTGATTAATTTTAATGATATTTTCTTGATGGTACCTAGCATGAATAAGGATCATCTATGCGTTTTCTGCCAGTTATTTTATCACTAACTTTAACCCTTGTGATAAGTGGTTGTAGCGGTCTTGTCAGCGAACATGGCTCAAAGAAGCAAGTCTCTAGTTCACTCGTCAATTATCTGTATCCCGATGAGGCGAGTCGCCAGCAATTATCTCCGGAAATTCCAACCTTAAGTTTACCCATGCGCGTTGGAGTAGCCTTCGTACCTGCAAATATTTCTTCGGCGAGCGGTCAGCTTAATAGTGCTGAGCAGGTAAGACTGTTAGATAAAGCTAAGCAGGCATTTGTTGGTCTGGAGTATATTGAGCGCATTGAGATTATTCCGTCGGTTTACTTGTCTAAAGGCAGTGGCTTTGAAGCGTTAGAGCAGGTTGGACGGCTATATGACATAGATGTGATTGCTTTAGTGTCATACGATCAGGTTAAGCAATCCTATGAGAATAATATTGCGCTGTTGTATTGGACAATTGTTGGCTTGTACACCATTCCTGGCAATGAAAACAGCACGCAAACCTTTGTTGATACTGCGGTATTTGATATTAAAACCCGCAAGATGCTATTTCGCGCTCCGGGCATAAGCAAGCTTGAAGACAGTTCAACTGCCATTGGTAAAGATAGAACCTTAGACGAAATAGCCATGCAGGGCTTTAACCTTGCCGTAGACGATATGGTGGTGAATCTAGAAGACGAGCTCAGTCGTTTTAAGACCCGTGTTAAACAAGAACAAGTCGCCAAGGTGGAGCGCCGAGAAGGCTACAGCGGTAGCGGCGGATTCGGGTTGGTGCTGTTTGGTTTGTTGGCGCTTGTGATGCGCAGGCGCGGTTCATTAACCTAAAGGACTAACTAACCTGAACTCGGGGTAAGGAAGTGTCAATGGTCGTTCTGTCTTGAGTGATACCTAGCATTAAGTTTCTAGCGAGATAGTTTTGTTAAGTTCAAGGCGAAGCTACGCGTCAATAGCTAGCCTATTGCAAGTAGCTTCAACACAGAAATAGACAAAAATAGCCGTTAGAAACCGATTTATTATCCCGAGCTCAAGTTAACAATCTCAGCAACAAAAAAAAAACCGCCATGTAGGCGGTTTTTTTAGTCCTAGGCAGTGGTCTTTATAGACCTGCGTCTGCTCGTAGGATTTCAGCTTTGTCAGTTTTCTCCCAAGGGAACTGGCTACGACCAAAGTGACCATATGCTGCAGTTTCTTGGTAGATAGGACGTGCAAGATCTAGCATAGCTGTTAGACCATAAGGACGTAGCTCGAAGTGCTCACGTACTAACTTGATAAGCACGGCTTCTGATACCTTACCAGTACCGAAAGTTTCGATGCTGATAGATGTTGGCTCAGCAACACCAATTGCGTAAGAAACTTGAATTTCACAGCGATCAGCAAGACCTGCAGCCACAATGTTCTTAGCAACATAACGTGCTGCATATGCTGCACTACGGTCAACTTTTGATGGGTCTTTACCAGAGAAAGCACCACCGCCGTGACGTGCCATACCGCCGTAGGTATCAACAATAATCTTGCGACCAGTTAGACCACAGTCACCTACAGGGCCACCGATAACGAAACGGCCAGTTGGGTTGATGAAGAACTTAGTGTCTTTGTTTAACCACTGAGATGGTAAAACTGGCTTGATGATGGTTTCCATCACGCCTTCGATTAAGTCGTCTTGCGAAATCTCTTCTTTGTGCTGAGTTGATAGTACAACTGCATCAATACCCACAATCTTGCCTTCATCATATGCGAAGGTAACCTGGCTTTTCGCGTCTGGGCGTAACCAAGGAAGTGTGCCGTCTTTACGCACTTCAGATTGACGCTTCACTAATTGGTGTGCGTAGGTAATAGGTGCAGGCATTAACACGTCAGTTTCGTTGCTTGCATAACCAAACATTAGACCTTGGTCACCCGCGCCTTGCTCGGCTGGATCGGCACGGTCAACACCTTGATTGATGTCTGGAGACTGTTTACCAATCGCGTTTAAAATAGCGCATGAGTCAGCATCAAAGCCCATGTCTGAGTGGGTATAGCCAATTTCGCGAACGGTTTTACGGGTAATTTCTTCGATATCAACCCAAGCAGAAGTGGTCACTTCGCCACCCACTAATACCATGCCTGTTTTGACATATGTTTCACACGCAACGCGAGCTTTAGGATCTTGCTCGAGGATTGCGTCTAGTACCGCATCAGAGATCTGATCGGCGATTTTATCTGGATGACCTTCTGATACAGACTCAGAGGTGAACAAGTGCTTTGCCATAGTCGGAAATTCTCGTTTTAAATCATTTGAACGTGTAGAGGTATCTACATCTAGACGTCTATTCTAGATTAATTTAACAATGATGACACCCCCTCTATACGAATAAATCCTGAGAATTGTGCAATGGTGCATAAAAATTAAATTAAGCCAAAACAGCGTTTTAGTAGCAGGCTGAATAAGTCTTTGTTCTACAAGCGTTAGTGTTTTTGTTAACGGGACGTATCAATGTGAGTGTGCGAGAAAATAAACAATGTAAATTTTGTCTTTGTGGATAAATGGCTAATTTTGGTAATTATTAGTTTACAGCCTTGGACATTAGTTGGGGTTAGAGCGTTGGTTGGATTTAGAGCTCTAGGTGGTCTTCGAGTATTGGTTGGCTTTTAAGCGTTGCCAACTAATCCAGTGATTATGGTTTTGGATAGGCGTTACTGGGTGCTAATAAACCTTAACTCAGGATAGTAAATAACCTGAACCCTAGATAATAAATGGGTTTCTAACGGCTATTTTTGTCCGTCTCTTAGCAAAAGGGTGCGTTAAAGATACTTGCAACAGACTAGCGATTGACGCGTAGCTTTTCCTTGAACTAAACAAAACTATCTCGTTAGAAATATTAAGCTGGGTATAGCACCATTCTAGAGCGTTATTGACACTTCCTTATCCCGAACTCAGGTCAATGAATAAAAGCCTCATCGCTTCAGCCCTGTATTACAGTTCCTCTAACAGACCCTAGCTATTTAGCCAGTATTTTTTGGAGTAAAAGGTCTGCATTTCAAAGCAAGTGTTAGCTATTTTGTTAACGAGAACGCTTGCTAAACTGCCTTTTCTTTATTCAAACTTTCAATTTTCTACTAAATTTAAAAATTATTTATAACAGTGAGTTACCTCTTTCATTCGGCTTGATTTTCGTTTGTCACAATAAAATCATGTTTAAATAATGTTGCAAACTAAATTGTTGAGTGCTAACTTTTGTAACAGCTAAATGTTACCGATAACAATTTGGTGTTATAAAGTGATTTTGATGTACGCTTTCAGATTATGTCGGTTGAGATAAAAAACATAAAAACTCAATAATGACCTAGCCCTGTGGGGGGATATGAAAAAAAGTACAAGACTAAGCCCTAGCATAGCTGCGCTTGCAGTTGCGTCTGCTTTAGGCACGATTTCAATGGCACATGCGCAAGATGCAACCGATCAAGCTCAAGCTGACGAGCCAATGGAAGTGATTGCGGTAAAGGGTATTCGTAGTAGTTTGTCGCGCGCTCAAGATATCAAGCGTACATCTGATGGTGTAGTTGATGCGATTTCTGCTGAAGATATGGGTAAATTCCCAGATACCAACCTAGCTGAATCGCTGCAGCGTGTTACTGGTGTGTCGATTGATCGTAAAAACGGTGAAGGTAATCAGGTTACTGTGCGTGGTTTTGGCCCAAGCTTTAACTTGGTGACCTTAAATGGCCGTAGCATGCCGTTTGCTGACTCGCCAAAGCAAGAAGGCGCGGGTGGCACACAAAACCGTAGCTTCAACTTTGACCAAATCTCCTCAGAGTCAGTCACTGGCGTCAATATTTATAAAACGGCTAAAGCTGATATCGCATCGGGCGGTATTGGTGCTACGGTCGATATTCAAACCGCTAAACCATTTGATTATGGTGAGTTCAAATCCGCATTTAGCGTAAAAGGCAATGCAGACACTTCCGTTGATAAGGGCAGTAGCGTCACACCTGAATTTTCTGGCTTGGTGAGTGATGTATTTCTTGACGGCAAGTTAGGTCTGTTGGCAGCTTACTCATACTCTCGCCGTGATTCCGGGCAAGAAATCATTGCATCTGACGGTTGGTTACGTCAAACGGCGGGTAACTGTGAGCTTGGCTTTACCACCTCAATTGATAACTGTGGCGGCAATGTAATTGATGACAGTGCTAGCACTAACCCAAATGGCACCATTTGGTTACCGCAGAACTTCAATATGGACTTTAGTAACCACGAACGTGTGCGTCAAAACGCGCAATTTGTGGTGCAGTTTGCGCCAAACGACAACATTGTCGCTTCGCTTGACTACTTCTTATCTGACTACCAAAACACGGTAGAGCGTTACCAAACCGCGCACTGGATTGGTAACTGGGTTCAAGGCGCAACGGATGCCAATGGTACTATTGCTAAAATTCACAATGGCGCCGGTGGTACCGACTTTATTGGTTATTACGATGAGCTAGAAACCCGTAACGACTCAATTGGTTTCAACCTTGATTGGCAACTAAGCGACAACCTAAAAGCCAACTTCGATTATCATCATTCAGTGTCGCATGCTCAGCCAGATGGCAACTTATCTGAAAAGTCGATTCTACTTACTAACGCAGATTTTTTCTGTGCTACTTCAGATCAATGTTATGCAGGTCAGTTCACCCTTGATTACAGTCAGGGTACTCAGCTACCTATCTTAAACGACCCAGCACAAATGGCGGAGCATGGTTTTGATGGTTTAATTCATCACCTTTATGATGCTCATGGCACGCCGTATGAAGGGCTCAACCCTTACGATCCTCGCGTGGTACGTGGCAACTTGGTCATTGGCCGTGGTAACGAAGTAGAAAACACCATTGATCAGTATCAACTTGACTTTGAATGGGTTAATGACAGTGACGACGCGCTGGCAAGCATCAAGTTTGGTGCAGGCTATGTTGACTTCCAGTACGACACCACATGGCGCATGAATTTCACTGGTATTGCGGGCTATACGCCCAATGCTGATGACTTAACGCTAGTTGAGCGCGGTGACGTGGGCAGTGCATTCTCAGGGCATCAATCGCTATTTAGTCACTTCTACCAGTGGGATGTCGCTAAGATGTATTCAGAGCTTGAGCAAGCAGGCTTTAGCTTTAACCCTGAGGTTTACAACAAAGTAAACGAGGCGACGACTTCAGCGTATGTGCAGTTTAACTTCCAATCTGATTTTAACGGCATGCCGCTAAATATCGTGACTGGCGTGCGTTATGAACAAACCGATGTGACGGGCAGTACCAATCAGGTAACACCTTATGCACTGCGTTACGTAAGCTTAACTGAGCTACGTTCTCAGTTTGATGATGTACCTGTATATGGTGAAACCACGATTGATGGTGATTACGCCTACTTCTTACCAAATCTGGATGCCAGTTTAGAAGTGTATGATGACGTGATTGCGCGTTTTTCAGCAGGTCGTAGCTTAACCCGTAATGACTTAACGGCGCTGCGCCCAGCGGTGAGTCTAGCTAACTCTCGCCCAAACGGTCCTTACCTAGCTTACCAAGGTAACGCGAACCTGAAGCCTTATATCTCTGACAACTTAGACCTGTCGCTAGAGTGGTACTACGCGCCGGGTAGCTATACCTCGATTGGTTACTTTAAGAAGTGGGTTGATAACTATATTGCTAACGAAACCACCTCAGGTCCGTTATACAACGCTGATGGTGTCGCGTACACCGACCCTAGCCAAGGTGATTTAGCGGCAGCAGGTTGTAATGCAAATGGTGAAGATGTACCAGCATGTGATGGCACCAACGTACCTAATTCACCAATTATTGATTGGCAGATCACTACACCGGTTAACCGCGAGTCTGCAGAAGTTGATGGTTTCGAGATTGCCGTGCAGCACCTGTTTGATGATACCGGCTTTGGTATACAAGCTAACTACACTTATGTAAATGGTGATATTGAGTACGACATTTATAAAACCGAGCGCCAAACCGCGCTTACCGGTTTGAGTGACTCTGCGAACCTGGTTGCCTTTTATGAAAACTACGGCTTCCAGGCACGTTTGGCCTACAACTGGCGTGATAAGTTCTTATCGAGCACAGATCAACTCCGTGCGCCTGATGAGCCGATTTTCACTGAAGAGTACGGCCAGCTAGATGCCAATGTGAGTTACGACATCAACGACAACTTCACTGTGTTTGTTGAAGGTTTGAATCTTACTGATGAGTCACTGCGTATGCATGGCCGTTTTGAGAATCAACTTGTTAGCGCACAGTCATTTGGCCCTCGATTCAGCTTCGGTGTTCGAGGTAGCTTCTAAGTCATGAGCTAATGCTACAAAGCCGCTCCAGCCAAGGTTGGAGTGGCTTTTTATTGGCTTTTCCTTGCTAATTATCATTCCAAAAAAAAGTATAACATTTTACTGTTACCGGTAACATTTGTGTGCTAGTTTAGTGTTAAATTAATGTTACTGTTGCAGCGGTGTAAGGAGCTGACGTGTTTTTAGGAATCGATTTAGGTACCTCTTGTATCAAACTGATTGTGATGGGTGACACTGGGCGTGTCACAGCAACACAGAGCGTTGCGTTAGAGGTGTCTCGTCCACAAGCGCTTTGGTCTGAGCAATCACCACAAAGCTGGGTTGACGGTCTGTATCAGGCGATGGACAAGCTGGCGTTCGACAAAGCACTCGATGGTCTTCAGGCAATTGGCTTATCAGGGCAAATGCATGGTGCAACCTTGTTAGACATTCAGGGCAAAGTGCTTCGTCCAGCTATTTTGTGGAACGACGGCCGCAGTGCTGAGCAGTGTCAGCAAATAGAGCAATTAGTCCCTAACGCCAGACAGATTTGCGGTAATCAGGTGATGCCTGGTTTTACTGCACCAAAGCTGCTGTGGACCAAACAATTTGAGCCGGCAGTGTTTGAACGAGTGGATAAGGTATTACTGCCAAAAGATTATCTACGTTATGAGCTAACTGGTGAATTTGCCTCAGACCTATCTGACGCTACAGGCACAGTATGGACAGACGTTGCCAAGCGTGACTGGAGTGATGAGCTGCTAGCGGCGACAGGCCTTAGCCGCGAGCACATGCCAAAGCTATATGAAGGCAGTGAAATTACCGGTTTCCTCAAGACTGAGCTTGCTCAGCGTTGGGGCATAAAATCTGTGCCGCTGGTTGCAGGTGCTGGGGATAACGCTGCTGGTGCTATTGGTGTTGGCATCATCAAACCAGAACAGGCGATGTTATCGCTGGGCACTTCTGGGGTGTACTTTGCGGTTTCTGATGGTTACCACGCTAACCCTGATCAAGCCGTGCACAGTTTTTGTCATGCGCTGCCAAACACCTGGCATCTTATGTCTGTGGTATTGAGCGCAGCCTCATGCCTTAGCTGGTTAGCCCAGTTAACTGCAACTTCAGTGGCTGATTTATTACTTGAGCTGCAAGCACACAAACAACCTCTCAGTGATGAAGTGATGTTCTTGCCTTATTTAAGTGGTGAACGCACTCCCCACAACAATCCTTATGCAAAAGGCATGTTTTTTGGCATGAGCCATAGCACTAGCCGTGCAGATTTGACCAAGGCCGTACTTGAAGGAGTGGGGTATGCCTTTGCCGACGGAGCCGACAAATTGCATGACTCAGGCGTGATGCCTGCTGAGGTATCGCTGATTGGTGGCGGGGCTAAAAGTCCGCTATGGCGACAAATGCTTGCCGATATTTTGGGGCAAAACCTAGTGTACCGAGAAAGCGGTGACGTTGGCCCAGCGCTAGGCGCAGCAAGGTTAGCTCAGTTAGCTGTTACTGACGCTAGCATCGATGATGTGTGTCCAGTTCCAACGCTGCTTGGTGAATATCAAGCTGATCAAACACGCTATGAACGCCACCAATTACGCCGAATTAAGTTCAGCGAGCTATATCAGCGAACCAAAGATTTACTTTAACGAATAACAAGGTGCGGCGCAGCACCGCAGATAAGATTACCTGGAGGAAACAATGAGCGAATTTTTTACTGGGATTGACAAAATTCGATACGAAGGCCCTGAATCAACTAATCCGTTAGCGTTCCGTTACTATGACGAAAACCGTGTGGTGCTTGGCAAAACCATGAAAGAGCATCTACGTTTTGCCGCATGTTACTGGCATAACTTCTGCTGGAATGGTTTCGATATTTTTGGTGCTAATACCTTTGACAGGCCATGGTTGGAATCTGGTGATGCGCTAGAGCGTGCCAAGCAAAAAGCCGATGTGGCTTTTGAGTTCTTTAGCAAACTTGGTGTGCCTTATTACTGTTTCCATGATGTGGATGTTGCGCCTGAAGGTAACTCAATTAGTGAGTATTTGGCTAACTTCGCGGCGATGGAAGAGGTGTTAGCTCATAAACAAGAGCAAACCGGAATGAAGCTTCTTTGGGGCACTGCGAATCTGTTTAGCAACAAGCGTTATATGTCGGGTGGCGCAACTAACCCAGATCCTGAAGTCTTTGCTTATGGTGCAACCCAAGTGTGTACGGCGCTGGATGCGACCAAGCGCCTAGGCGGCGAAAACTATGTACTGTGGGGCGGCCGTGAAGGCTATGAAACACTACTTAACACAGACCTTAAAAAAGAGCGCCAACAGTTTGCCCGCTTCCTAGCGATGGTAGTGGAGCACAAACACAAAATTGGTTTTACCGGTGACTTGTTGATTGAGCCAAAGCCGCAAGAGCCAACTAAGCATCAGTATGACTATGACACGGCAACAGTGCACGGCTTCTTATGTCAGTACGGGCTTGAGAAAGAGTTTAAAGTCAACATTGAAGCAAACCATGCCACACTCGCTGGCCACTCATTCCATCATGAAATTGCCAATGCCTTTGCACTTGACGTGTTTGGCTCAATTGACGCTAACCGTGGTGATCCACAGCTGGGTTGGGATACGGATCAGTTCCCAAATAGCGTGGAAGAAATGACCCTGATCATGCATGAGATCCTTAAGGGCGGTGGCTTTACCAATGGTGGCTTCAACTTCGACACTAAAATTCGTCGTCAAAGCATTAACCCAAATGATCTATTCCATGGGCATATTGGTGGCATGGATACCATTGCCGTGGCGCTATTAAAAGCGGCTGATATGTTTGAAGAAGGCAGCTTGTCACGCAATGTAGCTAGCCGTTATGCCAATTGGGATGGTGAGCTTGGGCAGCGTATCTTGTCTGGTAAAGTCGATTTGGCAGGTTTAAAAGACTACGCCACTGCTAGCAAGCTTGATCCGCAACCAGTTAGTGGAGAGCAGGAACGTTTAGAAAATTACGTTAACCGTATCATTTTCTAATTGCACGTTCCGTCACATGGTACTGACAATCCTCAAACTAGGTAGGTCGCTAGATATTGTCAGTATCACGATTTGAAGGTGATGTAAGTAAAAATGCTGGTATGATTAGGGCCTGTTGATCTTTGCTGATTAGAATTTGTTCGAATTAAAAGCACTTTAATCGCGGCGCGAGCGATGACGTCTAGTCACCTAAACCTATTGGTTTTAACAACAGGGCTCGCAACAACCTAAGCTCTTCGCTAAGGGCGTAGGTGCTTTTAAACGAACCGTTCCGGCAGCGCTTGTTGTCATTTCTACTGTGTTAACGACTTATCATGTGGAACAACCACACATCAAAGTCGTTGCCTTGTATAAATTTCCAACAAGCAGCTGCAAAAATAATCTTGAAAGGTCAGCAGGCCCTATAGCCAGCATTTTGACCAAGTTGTACATTTTTCCTTAGCCGTTAACTCGTTTAACGGTTTTTTTATCTGTAAATCAGGCTGCTAGTTCAGGTTAGATTAGGAGGCAAGGATGACTGACAAACTTTCATCTAGCTGGGTCATTGCATTTGTTGTGTCATTGGGTGGGTTTATCTTTGGCTTTGACGCCTCTGTCATTTCAGGGGTGATTGGTTTTGTTGAGCAAGAGTTTAATTTAACCAGTTGGCAGCAAGGCTTTGTAGTTAGTGCACCGACACTCGGGGCGATTTTGGCAAACTTTGGCGCAGGGTACTTTAGCGATCGCTTAGGGCGCAAACCTGTGTTGATCATCATTGCCATCTTATATTCCATCTCAGCGCTGCTATCCGCCTTTGCTTTTAGCTACAGCATGTTAGTGCTTGCTCGCTTCATTGGCGGTTTAGCCTTTGCATCATTAATTTTAGGGCCCTTGTATATTGCTGAGATCTCTCCTGCGGCCAAACGTGGGCGTTTTGTTTCCCTTAATCAACTCAATATTATGATTGGTTTTAGCGCCGCCTATTTTGCTAACTACTTCATACTCAAGCTGGCTCAAGTGGATGTTTACCTACTTGATTTAGTTAACTTTAAACAGCACATTTGGCGCTGGATGTTAGGTATTGAAGCCGTGCCTGCCATTATCTACGCGTGTTTGCTTGCCTTTGTGCCGCGCAGCCCAAGGTGGCTAGTGTTAAATAACCGTCCAAAAGAAGCGAAACAAATCCTAGCCAGGATGATGCAGCCAGAGGAGGCGCAGCGTCAGTGGCAAGAGATCAGCGCCAGTCAATGTAGTGAGCAACTACCGTTAAAGTTGGGGTTGTCTAAGGTGTTTAGCAGCAAAATGCGCATGGTATTAACCATAGGTTTGCTGGTGGGCATTATTCAGCAGATCACTGGTATCAATGCGGTGTACTTCTATGCGCCTACTATTTTTGAGCAAACCGGTATTGGTAAAGATGCAGCGTTTGCTCAAGCCGCGATGGTCGGTGTAGTCAACTTGGTGTTTACTATCATCGCTATGTTATTGATAGACCGTTTAGGTCGTAAACCCCTGATGATAATAGGCTTAATTGGGGTGACTGTGAGCATGTCGGTCTGTGCTTATGGTTTCTCACAAGCGCAATATGACCCTAGGCTGATCTTGGGCGGCATTTTAGGTTTTGTTGCTTCATTTGCCATCTCTCTTGGACCTGTGATGTGGGTGCTGCTGTCAGAGATTTTTCCCAATAATATTCGTGCGTTAGGGATTGCCGTGGTTGGCGTGATTAATAGTGTCGTCAGTTATATCGTGCAGCTGTTATTTCCATGGCAGCTTGAATATCTCGGTGCCAGTGTCACCTTTGCAATATATGCAGGTTTTGCCTTAGTGGGTTTGTTACTTGTAAGCCGAATCTTACCTGAGACACGCGGCGTATCATTGGAGCAGTTAGAGCAACGGTTGACTCGCGAGCAGGCTTACGCCTAAGGAATAAATATGAAACAACTAAATTGGGGAATTATTGGAGCAGGGCGCATTGCCCAGCAGTTTGCTGCAGATATAGCCTTAGTCGATAACGCTCATCTATATGCCATCGCCGCGCGCGAACTCAGTCGGGCGCAAGCCTTTGCTGATGACTATCAAGCAGAGCAGGCCTATGGTAGTTACGAGCAGTTGCTTGACGATCCCAAATTGGATGCCGTGTACATTGCCACGCCCCATAACTTGCACTTTGAGCAAGCTAAAGCGGCAATTTTGGGCGGTAAGTCAGTACTATGTGAAAAGCCCTTTACCGTGTCGCCACTTGAAGCGCAGACTTTATTTGAGCTAGCACAGCGCGAGCAAGTCTATTTGATGGAAGGTATGTGGACCTACTTTTTGCCAGCAATTCAAAAAGCGAAAGCTTGGGTCGAGCAAGGGCGTATTGGTAAGTTACGCCATATTAAAGCTGATTTTGGTTACCCTATTGAGTATCACCCTAGACGCCGCGAATATGACGTTAATCTAGCAGGCGGCGCTTTGTTTGAAATGGGCATTTATCCTATCGCGCTCACCCACCTATTTTGCAAACAAGCACCGCAATCGCTGCAAGTGGACAGTACATTGGCGCAAAATGGCGTTGAAGATGATGTATGCAGTTTGCAGCGCTTCGGGGATGTCAAAGCGACGCTAGGTACATCATTTAAATGCCGTTTAGGTAATAAGGCTTATCTGATTGGTGAGCAAGGCTATATTGTTATTCCCGACTTCTTTCGCGCCAGTGAATGTGCACTATATCAGATTGATGAATGTCTCGAAGAGTTCAGCGAGCCTCATCAAGGTCATGGCTTTGAGTATGAAATTGCTGCTGTTACCGATGAAATCCAGCAAGGTAAGCTCACCTGCGCTGTGGTGACTCCCGAGGACACGGTGGCATTTCAGCAACGAATTGCTGAAATGCGCGCGCTGTGTTTGTGTTAGCTTTTTTGGCTAAGTATGCGCTAGGTTTGAAGTAGGTCATTGCCGGGTTTGAACTGAGTAGGACCTAGAGATTGATGCAATAAGCCCAGACGAGGGAATAAACTCGTCTGGACTTATGTTTTTGAGGGGAGGGTAGTTCAGAGCAGTCGATTCAGGCTGTGAATGACATTGGCTTTGTTTTCGGTACTAACCTCTAACCTCAATCGTTTCGCTGGTGGAAAAGCGGTAACGCATATTGCGATAAACGCATATGTCAGTGATGTCTTCAGGGGTTCCCTGAGGCGCGCTGCGGTAATTAGTCGACACGCGGTACTTGCCAGTGACAGGTGTGACCTTATGCCAGCAGTGGCCGTGCAGCAACACTAGAGTGCCGGCCTTAGGCGTTAAGGTGACCATATCATCCTCGGACATAGGTTGCCCATTGCTTGGTAATAATCCGGCTTTATGGCTGCCTGGCATGACTTGAGTCAGTCCGCCTGTGTGCTCGCTAATATCCATGGTGTAAACCAAGCGATTCAAATTAAATTGCTCAGGGTTTTCTGGTGGGCAGTCTTGGTGCCAGGCCTGGCCTTTAGTGCCTTGTTTGGAAAACATCACCATGGAGTATTGGGAATACCAGTCGTCGCCGAGTATGGCTTTGGTCAATTCACTCAGCAAAGCGTGGCGATTAACTTCGCTAAACAGGGCTACGCCTTCACGCTCAGGAAACCAGGGGATAACCTCGGTATCAGCTTGGCTGAGAAACTCATCGTTATGTAAGAATTCTGGGCTCATACCAAAATGATCGAGGATCGCTTCATTGCAGTCTTGCATCAGTTGTTTATCAAAAAAGTTATCTAGCACTAAATAACCATCACGTTGAAACTGCGCGACTAATTGTTGGATATCCATCACTGTCCCCTTGTTATTCGGCTTGAATCCACTTTTGTGGATTACTGATTTGTTCTAACCATTTTTGCTGTATGTATGGATTTGCTTGAACGCGCGAGTCGCCCCAGTTACCGTTGCGGCAGTCATCATTGGGTGGACTGGCATCCTCGGCGCAGTGCCACATACCCTGGGTTTCCCAGTGGGTATTGATATAGGCAAGTGCTCGTATTACGTCTTGGTTGGCGTAGATAAAGTCGAATAGGGGTTGATACCAGTCTTGCCAAAGCTGCTCGGCGCTTATTGGTTTTTGGGTGTTTTTCTGAATATAGCTGTGGGTCAGAGCGCCCGTTCGGTAGGCTTGCGGCGCAGCCTCTGCAATCAAAATAGGTTTTTGTTTGTGACGGGCGAACTGCAAGATTTGTTGCTGAGCAAAGTCGGGGGTATATGGCGGAGTGTATGCCCATTGTTTTAGGTCGCGGTAGAACACCGACACACCAATCCAGTCAACATACTCATCGCCTGGATACCAATCATTTAAATGGTTTTTGTTGTTAAAGCTGTATTGCGCCCTATTGTCGCCAGCTATCGTTGGATCTGGCCAGGCAGCGCTTTGCCATACGGTGGCTACATTATCTAGGTTGCGCTTATTGAGGTGACTGGCAACACGTTTAAAGGCTTGCTTATAGCTGCTAGGTGAATAGCAGTTCCATGGGCCGTCAAACTCGTAGCCAATGCGTAAAAACACTTGTCTTGGGGCAAGGCTTGTGAGGTAGTCAGCAAGCTTAGCGATTGAGGCATCATAGGCGCCTGATGCAATATTCTCGCTGTGGTTAACGTCGTTACAGCTATCGAACGCAAGACCAATGGCTAACGCTGCCTTAGGTGCTTTACTGAGTGTTTTGCTAAATGATACTTCGCCAGAATTCCAATCAGCGCTTTGATAAACCGCCGGCAGCGCTACGTTGGCATCAGCGGTTTTGAGCGTGGTGTACAAGGTCACGCCTTCTAATTTGTCTTGCGGGATCGCTTGTTGATACTGGGCAATCGTGTCTGAGTCTTGGCCGACAAAAAGTAGCAGCTTATTGTCGGCGGGCAATAGTTTAGTGTGCGCGGGTAGCAAAGCCGCTTTAGCCGTATCGTTAACAGCACTGGCGACACTAGTTTTGTCTGCATGATTACCGCCCACATCAATTGGCTTGGTGCCTGCGCAACTTGTAGAGACTGTCAGTAAACATCCTATCAATCCAGTAAGCTGTAACTTGGTTAGCATGGTATCCCCTTGTTATTGCCATGATTGTAAAAGCAACGAACACTTAAATCAGTGCATCATGCGCTTTTCTTACATTGACACTTCTTATGTCGACACTTTTCGCTTCGATATTTTTCACTTCGATATTTTTTATTTAAAAATTTCTTGTTAGCGGTAACAATTTAGCAATGGATTTATTGCAATAGCAAGTCTAATGTTAATTATGTGTTACTGGTAAGATGGGTTTTCAAATAGAAATACGGCCAAACCTAAACCCTAATTCAAAATGAATTACTGTGTATGTTTACGCTATTTTATTGATTGTTAGTGGTTATTTTCTGGTTTGATAATGCGAGTAAAACTTTTTCTTACAATATGATGTTACAAGGGTTACTCTTGTTGCCTTGTAACATCGAATAATTCATTTATTCAATCAAGGAAATCGATTGAGATAACAATATGGCTTCAGCGAAAACCAAAAGTACCATCCAGGATGTGGCCCAATTAGCGGGCGTGTCAAAAATGACGGTGTCACGCGTGTTGAACAATGACGCTAAGGTGAGCGATAAAACCCGTGAGAAAGTGCAAAAAGCTGCAGCATCACTGAATTATTTGCCTAATATTTCTGCCAGACGCCTGGCTAGCTCAAAATCGTATTTTATTGGCCTGCTGTATGAAAACCCCAGTGAGGGTTATGTAAGCCAGTTTTTGTTGTCGGCGTTAAAGAGCTGTCGTCAACGCGGTTATCACCTAGTGGTTGATGAGTGCCAAGGTAGTGAGCAAGAAAAGCTACAAATTACTCGTGACTTGGTTGAACAAACCCGTGTAGATGGGGTGATATTGTTACCGCCATTTTGTAATAACTTACAGGTACTAGCATTACTTGATGAGCTGAAGGTGCCCTATGTGCGCGTGTCACCCGATGCCAATTTAGAAGTGTCACCCTTTGTATGTATGGATGACTATCAAGCGGCATTCGACATGACAAACCACCTCATTGATCAGGGGCATCAACAGATTGGCTTTATTGTTGGCCATCAAAACCTAGGTGCCAGTCGCTTGAGGTATCAAGGCTTTTTAGATGCGATGCGCTCAGCGCAACTTGCTGTTCCGCCAAGTTTTATCGAGCAAGGGCAATTTAGCTTTAAATCAGGTTTGCAGGCAGCTGAGAATATGCTGAAACAAGATTTACGACCGACCGCGATTTTTGCCAGTAATGATGATATGGCAGCCGCTGTGGTGTCGGTGGCAAATTCATTGAGTTTACCCGTACCAGAAAAGCTCAGTGTGGTGGGGTTTGATGATACACCTCTGGCGACCACCATTTGGCCGCATCTCACTACAATTCGCCAACCCATTACTGAGATGGCTGAGCAAGCTATTGATTTGCTTACCTCAGGGCAACTTACCTTGCCGCCAAGTCAGCGCTTGTCAGATCTGCGCCATGTGATTGAGTTTCAGTTAATGCAGCGAGACTCAGTTAAGCATCTGTAGCATAGAGATAAAAAGCAGCGAAGGCTGCTTTTTTTGTACCTGTATTTCTATGTGCTCAAGAGCTCAAACCGATTATCTTCACCACAAAGATGTTGACGAAATGTTATTTGTGCAATATGTTGTTTGAAGCTTAATGTTAGCGGTAACATTGGGCGTTATTACCAATTAGATTTATTGATTAGGTTTATTCACTTTAAGGACAACAGCGATGGTTAATCCTATTTTGCCCGGTTTTCACCCTGACCCAAGCATAGTGCGTGTGGGCGAGGATTATTATGTCGCTGTGTCTACATTTGAATGGTATCCGGGTGTACAAATCTACCATTCAACTGATCTGGTTAACTGGCAACTGGTTGCTCGGCCGCTCAATCGCGCCGCACTATTAGATATGCGCGGCGCACCAGACTCTTGTGGGGTTTGGGCTCCATGCTTGAGTTATGACAATGGCAAGTTTTACCTGATTTACACTGACGTAAAACGCTTTGATGGTAATTTTAAAGACACGCCAAACTACCTTACCTGTTGCGACACCATTGATGGTGAATGGAGTGAGCCAGTTTATTTAAATAGCAGTGGTTTTGACCCATCTTTGTTTCACGATGACGATGGTAAAAAATGGTTGCTGAACATGATTTGGGATCACCGCCCAGATCGCACCTTCTTTGGCGGCATTGTATTGCAGCAATACGATGAGCAAGCTAAAGCCTTGGTTGGTGAGCGCAAACTCATTTTTAAAGGCAGTGAGCTTGGCTTCACTGAAGGGCCGCATTTGTATCGTCACAACGGCTATTACTATTTGCTCACCGCAGAGGGCGGCACTGGCTACAACCATGCTTGTACTATGGCTCGCTCAAAAAGCATTTTTGGTCCTTACGAGTTAGACCCTAATGAACATATCGTGACCTCAAAAGATGCGGCGCACCATCCGCTGCAGCGCAACGGCCATGGCGACATAGTGCAAGATGAGCAAGGCAACTGGTATTTGGTACACCTCACCTCAAGGCCACTGGCCAACGGCCGCAGCCCACTGGGGCGCGAGTCAGCCATAGAAGCCATTCGTTACACAGATGATGGTTGGTTTAGACTTGCCAGCGAAGGGCAGTTAGCTCAGCTCACGCCGCCTGGGCTAACTAGCTCGCCTGCACGTGACTATTCGCACTATGAAGATTTCAGTGGCTCGCAACTGCCGCAAGCTTTTCAATGGCTGAGAACGCCTTATCCTGAGAATTTCTACCGTATTGCAGATAGCAAACTCATCTTAAAAGGCAAGCAGTCGCTAGGTAACAGTTTTGAGCAAGCCTTGATCGCAAGACGTCAGCAGCACTTTAATTTTACCGCGCAAACCTGCGTTAGCTTTAACCCTGACAGTTTTCAGCAGCAGGCGGGGTTAGTGTGTTACTACAACAGCCATAAATTCCATTATCTGTATTTGTCTTTTGATGAGCAGCTTGGCTTTCACCTTGATGTGATGAGTTGTCTGGGCGATCAAAGTTTCAGCGCACACTTCCCTATTTTTGATGACCGCATTGCCATTGAGCGCGGCGCGAAGGTACACCTTAGCGCCGTGGTTGTGGGAATGCAGTTGGAGTTTGCTTACTCGCTTGATGGGAATACATGGCACAGCGTCGCTAAGCTTGATTACAGCATTGTTAGCGATGAAGCAGGAAAAGGCGAGGGAGCAAACTTTACTGGCGCCTTTGTTGGCATGTGTTGTCAGGATTTAACTGGGCGTGATTTCGAAGCCGAGTTTGATTACTTCAGTTATCAAGAAGATCACGCATAGCGGTGCACAGTATCTAAAAAAACAATAACAAAGGTATATCAATGCTAACAGTCAGAGAAAAGGTTGCTTATGGCCTAGGGGACACAGCCAGCAATATTGTATTTCAGGTTGTAGTCAATTTTATGGTGTTCTTCTACACCGACGTATTTGGCATTTCCGCTGCGGCTGCAGGTACTTTAATGTTAGCCGTGCGCATGCTAGATGCCGTGACCGATCCTGTGATGGGTGGGCTTGCTGATCGCACCCGCTCTCGCTTTGGTCGCTATCGTCCTTACTTACTGTATTGTTCAATTCCTTATGCCATTTTGGCCGTGCTTGCTTTTAGCACGCCTGATCTATCAGAGAATACCAAGTTAGTTTATGCCTATGTAACTTACGCAGCCTTGATGACAGTTTATACCGTTATCAATATTCCCTATGCGGCCTTGGGTGGTGTGTTGTCAGATGACCCTAAAGAGCGCGCCTCGATTCAGTCTTATCGGTTTGCACTGGCGATGACTGGCGGCGCAATCGTCACGGCGTTGACCTTACCTATGGTTGAATACTTTGGCAATGGTGATGAAGCTTATGGCTTTACTATGGCGCTAGGCGTGTTATCTGCCTTTGCTGTTGTGTGCTTTCTAGTTTGCTTTGCCTTTACCAAAGAGCGTACTGAGCAAAATACTAGCCGCAGTCAAGTTACTGCCAGTATGTGGCAAGATCTCGCGTCACTTAGACATAACGAGCAGTTTTTAATGTTACTGGGTGCAGCGTTTTTCTTGTTAGTGCTGGTGTCGATGCGTGGCGCGGTTGCGCCCTATTATGTGACTTACTTTTTAGGTCGTGAAGACTTAGTCAGCACCTTCATCACCTCGGGAATGCTGGCCTCGTTAGCGGGTGCGTTGGCGACCATGTGGTTGAGTCAGCGAGTATGTAAAGTAAAGCTATTTCATTGGGGGACGCTAGGCATCATAGTGTTCCATGCGCTGATGTATTTTGTGCCAGCCGATCAGCTGCTGCTTTGTTTTGCATTAATGATGATTGCACAGTTCTCACAAATGATTGTGGTGCCGCTAATGTTCTCTATGGTGCCAGATACAGCGGACTACGGCGCGCTCAATACAGGCCGGCGGATCATGGGTATGAGCTACTCAGCCCATTTGCTGGCAATTAAGTTTGGTCTCGCCATTGGCGGAGCAACCGTAGGTTGGCTATTAAGCTACTTTGGCTATGTTGCTAATGCTGAGCAAACCCCGTATGCACTGCACGGCATCGTGCTTATCTTCACGTTAGTTTCAGCAGTGTGTGGCATTGGCGTTTATTTTAGTATGCGCAGCTACCGACTGACTCAGCAAAATATGTTGCAATTAGTCGAAGCTAACCGGTAATTGAGCTGCTTACGGTTAATCTTATTGAGGGTTGTGCGCATTAGTGGCGACAAATCGTAGATAAAGGTTAGCTAACTCAACAAACTAGGTGAAAATTTCCCAATTAGGCAAATTTAAATTTGCGTCCACTAGGGCATTTAGGCGAAAATATGCCCCGAAAATTGCTATAGCGAAAGGATCGCCGCGCATGTCGGAGTCCTTTCTCTAGTGCTAAAGAAAATACCTCAATTCAAGCAGGAGAGAGCATGTCATCTCGTAAAGAACTCGCAAACGCTATCCGCGCTCTGACTATGGATGCCGTACAAAAGGCAAACTCTGGTCACCCAGGCGCTCCAATGGGGATGGCTGATATTGCCGAAGTGCTATGGAACGACTTCTTAAAGCACAACCCAAACAACCCTGAGTGGGTTGATCGTGACCGCTTTATCTTATCGAACGGCCACGGTTCGATGCTTATCTACTCTCTACTGCACCTAACTGGCTACGCACTGCCAATTGAAGAGCTTAAAAACTTCCGTCAGTTGCACTCTAAAACGCCAGGTCACCCTGAGTATGGTTACACCCCAGGTGTTGAAACCACTACAGGCCCACTAGGCGCTGGTATCAGTAACGCTGTTGGTATGGCGATTGCTGAGAAAACACTAGCAGCACAGTTTAACAAGCCAGGCCACGATATTGTTGACCACTTCACATACTGCTTCCTAGGTGATGGCTGTTTGATGGAAGGTATCTCGCATGAAGCTTGTTCTTTAGCAGGTACTTTAGGTCTTGGTAAGCTGATTGCTTTCTGGGACGACAATGGTATTTCTATCGACGGTGAAGTAGAAGGTTGGTTCACTGACGACACGCCTAAGCGTTTTGAATCTTACGGCTGGCACGTAATTGCTAACGTTGATGGTCACGACAGCGATGCGATTGCTAAAGCGATTGCGCAGGCGAAATCTGTAACTAACAAGCCAACGATGATCTGCTGTAAAACGACTATTGGTTTTGGTTCACCAAACAAATCAGGTAGCCACGACTGTCACGGTGCACCATTAGGTGATGCTGAAATCGCAGCGGCACGTGAGTTCCTAGGTTGGAATCATGACGCATTTGAAATCCCAGAAAACGTATACGCGGGTTGGGATGCAAAAGATGCAGGTAACACTGCAGAAAGCGCTTGGAATGACAAGTTTGCTGCTTATGAAGCTGCGTACCCAGCAGAAGCGGCTGAATACAAGCGCCGTGTAGTGACTGGTGAACTGCCAGCTGAATTTGAAGCAAAAGCTAATGCCTTCATTCAAGAGTGTCAGGAAAAAGGCGAAGCCATTGCGAGCCGTAAAGCATCACAAAATGCTATTGGCACCTTCGGTGCTATCTTACCTGAACTACTAGGTGGCTCGGCTGACCTTGCAGGTTCTAACCTAACGCTTTGGTCTGGCTCTAAAGGTATTCAAGATGACCCTGCCGGTAACTACATCTTCCACGGTGTACGTGAATTCGGTATGAGCGGTATCATGAACGGTATCTCACTACATGGCGGTTTCATCAACTATGGTGCTACTTTCATGATGTTCATGGAGTACGCGCGTAACGCAGTACGTATGTCGGCGCTTATGGGTCTACAAAACATCTTCGTATACACCCATGACTCTATTGGTCAAGGTGAAGATGGCCCAACTCACCAACCGGTTGAGCAGCTAGCTAACTTACGTATGACGCCAAACATGACTGTATGGCGCCCATGTGACGCAGCTGAAACAGCAGTGGCTTGGAAAGCAGCGATTGAAAACCGCAAAGCACCAACGTCTTTAGTATTTAGCCGTCAAGGTTTGCCTGCGCAGCAACGCAGCGGTGAGCAACTAGCAAACGTAGCTAAAGGTGCATACGTGATTGCTGATTGTGAAGGCACAGCTGACCTAATCTTGATTGCAACAGGTTCTGAAGTGCAACTAGCACTAGACTCAGCCAAAGAGCTGACTGCACAAGGTCAAAAAGTACGTGTGGTTTCTATGCCATCAACTAACGTATTCGACAAGCAAGATGCGGCTTACAAAGAGTCTGTACTTCCTGCTGCAGTAACTAAGCGCGTGGCGATTGAAGCGGCGCACGTTGATTTCTGGTACAAGTACGTTGGCTTTAACGGCGCGGTTGTAGGTATGACTACCTTTGGTGAGTCTGCTCCAGGCGGCGAGCTAATGAAGCACTTCGGCTTTACTGTTGAAAACGTAGTAAATACGGTTAAAAGCCTAGGCTAATTAGCCAAGCTAAATAATCGCTAAAAGCCTTATTTTGTTAGCGACAGCTTGATGCAAATTTAGCGTTAGTCTGTATAATAGCGGCCAGCATGCAAATGCTGGTCGTTTTTTTATCTGCATTTTTACTCACTTGATGGAACGTGAATGATCCGGGTCGCAATTAATGGTTATGGTCGTATAGGCCGCTCTATTCTCCGCGCTTTGTATGAGTCGGGGTTGCGTCATCAAATTCAAATTGTTGCTATCAATGAGTTGGCAAAGCCAGAAGCGATTTGCCACCTTACCCAGTACGACACCACTCACGGCCGTTTTCAAACGCCGGTTAAGCTCAAAGACAATAATCTAGTGATTGGCGATGACGTCATTGAACTGTTCAATGAAGCAGATGCCAGCAAACTGCCTTGGCACAAGCTAGATATTGATATTGTTTATGAAGCCTCTGGCGCGCTCGCCTCGCGCAGTGACTGTGAAGCTCACATTCAAGCAGGTGCAAAGCAGGTGCTGATTAGTCACCCATCTTCAAGTGATGTAGATGGCACTATCGTTTATGGCGTGAATCATGACTTACTCAAAGCCGAGCATACCGTGGTGTCTAACGCCTCATGTACCACTAACTGTGTGGTACCAGTGCTAAGCATTTTAGATGAGCACTTTGGGGTTAAAAGTGGTGCGATTACCACTATCCATTCTTCAATGAACGATCAGCAGGTGATTGACGCTTATCATGATGACTTGCGCCGTACACGCGCAGCTGGGCAGTCAATTATTCCAGTAGATACTAAACTTGCCCGTGGTATTGAGCGCATTTTGCCGCACATGCAAGACATGTTTGAGGCGATTTCGGTAAGAGTGCCGACCATTAATGTTACCGCGATTGATCTATCGGTCACGCTAGATAAACAGGTCGATATTGAAAAAGTAAACAGCGTATTAGAGCTGGCGTCTTATGGCCGCTTTAACGGTATTTTAGGTTACACAGATGCGCCGCTAGTGTCGTGCGACTTCAACCACGACCCACGTTCGAGTGTGGTTGATGGGACCCAAACCCGTGTTAGCGCCGGGCATTTGGTGAAACTATTATTATGGTGTGACAACGAGTGGGGCTTTGCCAATCGAATGTTAGACACCAGCTTGGCGATGATCCAAGCTAAACGAGCAGCCCAATAGAAAATGAATTCAAAACAAAGCGCCTTCGTTACGTCGGCGCTTTGTTATAAAAGCTTTATTTTAAAACTACGAAGGAAAGGCTAATTATGGCAATTATCAATATGAGTGACTTAGATCTGCAAAATAAGCGCGTGCTTATTCGTGAAGATCTAAACGTACCTGTGAGTGACGGCAAGGTCACCAGTGATGCACGTTTACGCGCATCACTACCAACCATCAAGCTAGCGTTAGAAAAAGGCGCTGCAGTGATGGTGATGTCGCACCTAGGCCGCCCAACTGAGGGTGAGTTCAATGCTGAGTTCTCAATGCAGCCAGTGGTTGACTACCTAAACGATGCCCTGGATTGCCCAGTGACATTAGCGACGCAGTACCTAGAGGGTGTTGAAGCAAATGTTGGCGAAGTGGTTGTTTTTGAAAACGTACGTTTCAACGTAGGTGAGAAGAAAAACGACGAAGCACTAGCTAAAAAATTAGCCGCACTTTGTGACGTATACGTAATGGATGCCTTTGGCACCGCGCACCGCGCGCAAGCATCGACTCATGGTGTTGGTCTACACGCACCAGTTGCATGTGCTGGCCCATTACTAGCTGGTGAGTTAGCGGCATTAGGCAAAGCACTAGATAACCCAGCGCGCCCTATGGTAGCGATTGTGGGTGGCTCAAAGGTATCGACTAAGCTTACAGTACTTGAAAGCCTATCAACTAAGGTTGACCAGTTAGTGGTTGGCGGCGGTATCGCCAATACTTTCGTTGCGGCGGCAGGTCACAAAGTGGGTAAGTCTTTATTTGAAGCCGATCTCGTTGATGAAGCAAAACGCTTAGTGGCCAATGCACAAAGCCGCGGCGGCGACATTCCTGTGCCGACTGATGTTGTGGTTGCTGGCGAGTTTAGCCCAACGGCGCAGGCGACACTAAAGAGCGTGACTGAGGTTGCTGACGAAGACATGATTTTCGACATTGGCCCAGATAGCGCTGAAGCACTGGCTAAAATCATTGAAGCCGCTGGCACAGTAGTTTGGAATGGCCCAGTTGGTGTATTTGAATTTGACCAATTTGGTGAAGGTACTAAGCGTATCGCTCAAGCGATTGCAGACTCAAGTGCGTTCTCAATTGCAGGTGGTGGCGACACCCTAGCAGCGGTAGATAAATATGGTATCGCTGACAAAGTTTCCTACATTTCTACTGGTGGCGGCGCTTTCTTAGAATTCCTAGAAGGCAAAGAACTACCAGCAGTAGCAATGCTAGAACAACGTGGCAACTAGGGTCTGTTGACCTTTCAAGATTATTTTTGCAGCAGCTTGTTGGAAATTTATACAAGGCAACGACTTTGATGTGTGGTTGTTCCACATGATAAGTCGTTAACGCAGTAGAAATGACAACAAGCGCTGCCTGAAAGGTTCGTTTAAAAGCACTTTACTCTTTGTTGCGAGCGAGTTCGTGTAGGTGACTAGACGTCATCGCTCACGCCGCGATTAAAGTGCTTTTAAAATCGAACAAAATCTAATCAGCAAAGGTCAATAGACCCTGTGCTACGAGTACAAAATTATAATAATTAAATAAAAACCGTCGATTAGCCGCTTAAAGGGTGAGGGGAACTTAACGCTTTAAGCGCTAAATCGATATAAAAATCAATCCAAGCGATAGCGACCTAGGTGAGAAATCACCCTATTATTGGAGAAAAAAATGGCTCTTATCTCTCTACGACAAATGCTTGATCATGCTGCAGAGCATGGTTACGGCGTTCCTGCGTTTAACGTTAACAACCTTGAGCAAATGCGTGCAATTATGCAAGCTGCTGAAGCGACTGACAGCCCGGTAATCGTACAGGCATCTGCTGGTGCACGTAAGTACGCGCGTCCACAGTTCCTAAAGTACCTTATGAATGCGGCGCTTGAGCAGTACCCAGATATCCCTGTATGTATTCACCAAGATCATGGTACCGACCCTGACATTTGTCAGCGTTCAATCCAGCTTGGTATGTCATCAGTTATGATGGACGGTTCACTAATGGCTGACGGTAAAACGCCAGCATCTTATGAGTACAACGTAGACGTAACCCGTCGTACAGTTGCTTTCGCGCATGCTTGTGGTGTGTCGGTTGAAGGTGAAATCGGTTGTCTAGGTAGCCTAGAAACCGGTATGGCTGGTGAAGAAGACGGCGTTGGTGCAGAAGGCGTACTTAGCCACGATCAACTGCTAACTACCCTGAAGAAGCTGCGCGCTTTGTTGCTGATACTCACGTAGACGCACTAGCGATTGCTATTGGTACTAGCCACGGTGCATACAAGTTTAGCCGTAAGCCTACCGGTGACGTGCTGCGTATCGACCGCATCAAGGAAATCCACGCGCGTATTCCTAACACTCACCTTGTAATGCACGGTTCATCTTCAGTGCCACAAGAGTGGTTAGAAATCATCAACCAGTACGGTGGTGCGATCCCTGAAACTTACGGTGTACCACTAGAAGAAATCGTTGAAGGTATCAAGCACGGTGTACGTAAAGTGAACATCGATACCGACCTACGTCTAGCATCTACTGGCGCAGTACGTAAGTTCCTAGCTGAGAACCCAACTGAGTTTGACCCTCGTAAGTTCCTTAAAGCATCGATGGAAGCTATGGCTGACATTTGTACTACTCGTTACGAAGCGTTTGGTTGTGCGGGTATGGGTTCTAAGATCAAGCCTAAGTCGCTACAGGCGATGTACAAAGCTTACCAAGCTGGTGAGTTAGACCCACAAATCAACTAACCCTTGTTTGTGTATTGAGATTGCTTTTAGTTAAAAGCAATGTGAAAACCCGCAGGCTAAATGCGGGTTTTTTGTTTTTTAGAGAAGCTACAATCATCTACAACTGACATCAGATTAGTAGCAGCTTGCCCCACGCCTTTTTCGCCGCATATTGTAGGTTCCTCTGCTTCATCAAGCTGTATTAAAACTAAACAATACTATGAAATTATCACTTGTCTTGGTGATGTGATTGCTGCATTATTGCCGCCCTTTTTTCGCTCAACAAATCAGCAGATTTATATGGGCGCTTAATTGCCATAAGCACTTTAGTTTTTGACCCGAATTGGTACGAGAGATACATGCGCCCTCAGTCTGATAAACCATTATCACTATTCGCTTTAACCTGGCCTTTGTTCATTGATTTTGCGCTGCATTTTCTAACTGCGGCGCTTAATACCATGATGATAAGCCGAGTGTCGTATCAAGGTGTAGCTGCCTTGTCTGTGGGCAATATGGTGCTCGAACTGTCAATTACCTTGTTTAGCTTTGTCAGTATTGGTGCCACAGTTGTGATGACTCAATATTTGGGGGCAAAAAATAAAGCGGCAGCCAGTCAGGTGGTGTATTCCGCTATGGGTTTCAACCTGCTGGTGGGCGTGGCTGCTGCGGCTGGAGTATTGCTGGGTGCAGGTTTTATCTTGCAACTAATGAATTTGCCTGAGGAGTTGATTGCAGATGGCAAGTTATACCTGCAAATTGTTGGTTTATGTTTAATACCTGAAGCGATGGCGATGTGTATTGCTGCGGCCATGCGCGCCCATGGTTTCACTCAGCAGGCGATGTGGGTTACCTTGCTGATGAATATAGTCACCTTTGGCGGTAACTTGCTGCTGTTATATGGGTGGTTTGGTCTACCACAAATGGGCGTAGCAGGTGTTGCTATTAGCACTGTAGTTGGGCGTTTGTTGGGCATAGCGTTAATGGTGTACCTGTTCTTGTATTACACCAAAATTCCGTTGAAATTGAATGAGATTCTTCAGCCTAAAAAAGACATGCTTGCTAAGGTGTTTCATATCGGTTTACCGGCAGCAGGTGAAAACGTGTCTTGGATGCTCCAGTTTATGGTGGTGACCTCATTCGTTGGCTTGATGGGTGATAAAGCCTTAGCTGCACAGTCGCTATATTTTCAAATCTGTATGTTTATTTTGTTGTTTGGTTTATCAATTGGTATTGGTAACGAGATCATGGTGGGGCACTTAATTGGTGCTAAACGATTCAACTGCGCCGAGAAACAGATGTACCGTGCTTTAAAAATCGGCTTAGCGTTGACCACCTTGGTTGCCGCATTAGCAGCCTGGTTAGGTGGCGGTTTAGTGGCGTTATTTATTGACGATAACGACATCTTGTTGATGGTCGGACAGTTGTTTTTGCTCACCTTGGTTATGGAGCCCGGGCGAACTTTTAATTTGATAGTGATAAATGCACTAAGGGCCAGTGGCGATGCTCGTTTCCCATTCTTTATGGGGTTGTTTTCTATGTGGTGTATCGCGGTGCCCGGGGCGTATTTCTTCGGTGTTTACCTCGATATGGGTTTAGTCGGTATTTGGATAGCGCTAGCGATTGATGAGTGGACTCGCGGCCTTGCTATGTTGTTGCGCTGGCGTACAGGGTTATGGCGAAGCAAGAGTTTGATTCATGCCTAAGCTTGCAGCAAGGCTGCAAGCGTGGATTCGTTTAGAGTAAATAACCTATTCGTATGCTTTATCAATAGGACCTGTTGCTCTTTCAAGATTATTTTTGCAGCTGCTTGTTGGAAATTTATACAAGGCAACGACTTTGATGTGTGGTGGTTCCGCATGATAAGTCGTTAACGCAGTAGAAATGACAACAAGCGCTGCCTGAAAGGTTCGTTTAAAAGCGCTTACGTTCGTAGCTAAGAGCTCTGCGTTGTGAGCCACTTGTTTAGTTGACTAAACTGTATAGCTCGCGTCTTGATTAAAGTGCTTTTAATTCGAACAAATTCTAATCAGCAAAGAACAACAGGCCCTAGTAGTTTTTCAATTTGTTATTCAAAATGTTAGTATTCGGTTCGATTTTTGGGGCGATTAGAAACATTTGTAATTAAAGGAATGATGACATGAAAAAACTGCTACTTGCTGCGGCGATTTCTTTTGCGATGCCGTTTGCTGCTCATGCAGGCGCAGACTTTGTTGAAGGTGACAAAACTTGGGCTGGTGAAGCTGAGCTAGGTGCGACGCTAACAACAGGTAACACTGACACTTCTTCTTTAAAAGGTCGTTTAGGTCTTAAGCATGAACTAGGTAACTGGGAAAACCAGTACGTACTAGAGGCGCTATATAAAGAAGATACAGATGTCGTTACTGCTGAGCGCTATTATGGCGGTATTCAAGGTGATTACCAGATTAACGACAACAGTTATGTGTTTGTTAATACTAACTTAGAAAAAGACCCGTTCACCGGTTTTGACTACACCTCTAAGTCTGCAGCGGGTTATGGTCATAAATTTGTTGATAATGGTACAACCCTGTTTAAAGCTGAAGTCGGTCCTGGTTACATTTACCAGCGCTTAGATGATGAGTCTGCTATAACCGAAGGCGTTGAGTCAAAAGACAGTATAGTTGCGCATGCGGTCATGAACTTTTCTCATAAAATTAGTGACACCTCAACCTTCAAGCAAGAGTTTATTGCTGACTGGGGTGAGAAGTTAGATGGTCGCTCTGAAACCTCTATTACTGCAAACATTGTTGGTGCATTAGCGATGAAGTTTGCGGTTGTTGTGCGTTACAACAGTAAACCAGTGGAAGGCAAGAAGAGCACTGATACAGAAACGAATATGACGTTACTTTACGCGTTCTAATCTCTGCCTAATTCGGGAACGATATACAAAAGCTGACTTTAAGGTCAGCTTTTTTGTGGGTTGATGAAGATAAATCAATGCTTGAAGTTAGCTTGTTCGCGTTTATTAGATCAGCGGGCTAGTAATAATACGCTTACTCTGTTTGTCCTGGGTTTGTTGCTTTGCCTCTGCTGGAAGATAGATGGTAAGTTTTGCCGCTAGCGCTTTAAAGTTAAGAGGTTTAAGCAGGTAGCCAGTAACGCCAGATTGAATAGCCTGCAGGATATGAGACTGTTCATTGTGGGAGCTTATGATGTACACGTCGGTCTCTAATAGTTGTTCGCTGACTCGAATGTCTTTAAGTAGATCTAAACCTGTTTTACCTTCCATTTCCCAGTCAGTAAGCACTAACTGATAGGGTGCTTTTTTCTTAGCTGCATCGAGCAACATCGTTAACGCGCGCTCAGCGCTTTTCGCCATATCTACCTTGGTGAACCCCATTTCTACAAGTATTTTAGTCGTTACCTGTAGCATTGAGTCTGCATCATCCACTATTAATATTCGTGGCATGGAGTTTACGTGAGGCTGTTTATTGAGCTTATTTAGCATCATTTTGATTTTATTATGTACCGATACCAAATTGATCAGCACCTGCTCTTGCTCTTCATCAAACTCATTTTCGCTGCAGGTGATCATGGCTCGTTGAGCATTAATTGACTCGACTAGTATTCTTTTTAAACAGTGCGCTTCTTTTTGTGTAAACATGCCGTTCTCTACAGGCTAAATATTAATCTATACAGCTGTTTTTACTCATGATTACAAAGTGTAACGTATGTAAAACAGTAAGCTGTGCGGATTGTTAGTGCATGAAAGGTAAAGCTTTTGTTAATTAAAGGTAGTAGATAATTTGTCAGTATGCTAGGCGGTAAAGCTGTTAACGCTAAATGAATTTTGTTAATTCAGTCTTGATCACACTTGGTATATATAGGATTGGATATACTTTGTCACAAGGTGTAATTGTTGTAATAAATAGGTATAAGCAGCTGACTTATGTTCTCAATAACGAAATTATTTTGAGAGTATTAGCAAAGGCTTAAGGTAATAAACATGCAGATTGGTGGCTGTTGGTTCGATATTAAGGCTAAAACCTTAAATAATCGAATTAATAAGAAAACTTGGTCGTTAGACGATAGAGCATTTTGGATACTCTCTGAAGTGGTAAAATGTCGCGGCCAAGTTTTGTCTTTAGCAACCTTTAAGCATCCACATCTTGACGAGTCGGGCAATGCCCCACAAGCCCTCACCGAGGAGCAAATCGCCGAAACGATCTCTGTATTGCATTACTACTTGGGCGATGAGCATATTTGCTTACTAGAGTATATGCCAACTCGTGGGGTAGTACTGCATCATCGTCATACCCATCAGCACACAAAGGTATTGGATAACCCTAATGCAGTTATGTCGCTAGGTCAGTTTGTGGCTATTGTAATGGTGCTGCTGTGTGCGTTGATGTACATGTATTCGGGTATTCGTAGTTCAGTATCGAATGATGTTGATTTTAGCGTACCCATTTATGATCGTAGTGGCGCTTTTACTCAATTGCATATTTATACCGATCCCGCGAATCACGAATTTATTGAGTTTCATAAGGCTAATATTGTTGACCACTTATCTCAATGTGAGTCTTTGCCATGGGACACCATTGCCGCTTCCTTATCGAAAGATAGATTCACCATTAACTTTGTGTTGAAGCGGGTACTGGACGACCGCTGGCAATTCCATAATGTGAAGGTTTTACGTGAGGTGGAAGGTGAGCGCTTCTTTACTCTAGATTGGTTAAAAGAGGTGAATATCTGTGAGTAAAACTTTGTCACGCTATTCAAAGCAAATCAACGACAAGATATTGCTGGTTGTCGGCTTTATCGCAGGTTTGCTATTGATTTATTTGGTCCTACAGCGCTGGGCTGATAGCCGCGAAATCTATCAGTTTGAATGTCAGGCAGAGGCTTATAAAGTGGATATCGCTTCGCTTGATGGTGATCCGCTTCGAGGGAATTTGATTCTTAAACTTGAAGTGCGTGAGCAGCACTTAGTGTTGACTTATTATTCAGCGTTTGAAGAGACCATTCGCGAGTTCGTGGCATTTGAAGGTGAGTTGCAAGAGCTAGAGGTTGGCTCTATGACCTATAAAATCGACTTTGAAGCAATCGAAGTGAATTTGCAGCCTAACAGTCAGCTTTATCCCTATCTTACCAGCGAGCTAGACATGGCTGACAAGAGCCTAGCTTATGGTTATAAATTTACTCAGCATTTAAGCGTAATAGACATGGATAGCAAGCTTAATTTTATGCTAGTTAAGTTTACCCCAAGCGCAAGTTTATGGGCCTGCTCCCGCTTAAACCTGCCTAAAAAGCCTTGATTTTACCCACGTAAACTAAGTTGGTTTAGCTGTAGCAATTGGTTACAGCTTACGCTTAGTCGATGATATAATAAGAGTTCCTAGCGGGTTAACCAAGAGGAAAGCTTTGACCAAAGTTAACATCAAGCAAGAAGAATCCTTATCTATTAAATTCAGCCATCAACTATCGGTGGCGGATCAGCGCACCCTAGACTTATATTTTTACCTTCCCACGGAAATGGGGATCTCTGCCGATACCCTAAACGAAGAAGAGTACTATCACGCGAATATTATTGGTAGGCGTTCATACTTTTCAGATGCTCTGCATTTGCCGCTCGTACAATCACGTTTTGTTAGCCTTAACAAGCGAACCCTTGAAGAGTTCAGGTTGTATTTAAACCTGTTTGCTTACCAGTTTGCCGTAGCGATCGAGACTGATGCTAAACAGGTAAGGCAGCTTACTGAGCCTGAAGAGTTTTACCCGGCATTGTTGGAGCTAAGTGAGAGGGCACGACAGCTATTGAAAAAGTTTCGCCGTAATGAGCCTGAACAAGACAAGTGGCAGTCGTACTTTGGGCATGCAGACAATTATCTGTCTTGGTTTTGTGAGCAGCAGCTTTTAAAAACACTCTCTACCAGACCTCGCAGCGCCGAGTTTGCCGATATTAAAGATCAAGTGGTGCAATATTGTCGAAAAGAAAACCATTACCGAGAGCTGGAGCGTAAGTACAATTCACAACGCACTAGAGAAGATGCAAACCGTATCTCGAATAAGATGTTGTTACTTAGGCGTCTAATTCAACAAGGGGTTGTACTTAAAGAAGATTTGAAAGTGCTGGGCGTAGGGCTAAAGAAGTTTGTTACAGGCTTAGCGACAGGGCTAGTGATGATTGTGGTGTCAGCGTTGATTATTAAAGCGCAGGGCTTTTTTAGTGGCTTAACCTTGTCGCTCATTATGGCGCTGTCAGTTATTTACGCATTCAGGGAAATCTTTAAAGAAGATATTCGCAATGCCATGTGGCGCCTCATCCAACGTGGTAGACCAAGATGGAGCCGCACTTTAACTGACACTTCAACCAAAAAGCCAGTCGCGAGGCAGTTGATATGGCTGGAGTTTTTGCGGCCTAAAGATATTCCTAATGCAGTATCGCTAATTATGAAACATAGGCATCGGCAGAATAAGGTTGAATCTGAGGTTCTGCATTACCGTATCCAAAGTAAGGTGAACACTAAGGAGTTTGCCGCGGGTTATACTCAGTTTCAAGAGCAAGTTGTTTTTAGCTTAATTCCCTTTGCGCGCCACCTAGAGCGGGGCAAGGCAAAAATTTACAGTGAGCAAGATGGTAAGGTCAGTAATGAGTCTGTTGAGCGACGTTATCAGGTGAATCTGGTGGTCGCGCTGAAAGATGGTAAGCAGTCAGTTGAGTACGCCCGCTATAAAATCACGATGAACCGTTCGAGCATTGTCGAGTTAACAGAAAGTCGCTTGCCTGATGAGTTAAATGCGGTTTAATGTCAGCGATAAGTAATAAGAAGGATGTTAACGCTAGCTTGCATTAACACCCTTAATTTATGGCTTTAACCATCTATCGACATAGGCCGTGTAAACGCCTGACAAATATTTTGATCGCCCGATTGCTTGGCACGTCTAAGTGCAACTTCAGCTTTGGCTAAATATTGCTCAAAGTTCTGTGGTTCAAGGTAGCCGGCAATACCGATATCAATTCCTTCGCCCAGCTCATTTTCTTCCAGCAGCTTGATGCAATTAATCGCGTACTGATGGGTTTGGGTGGCGTTGGTTTCAGGTAAGAAGATTAACAATTTGCCTAGTTGCCAGCTTACTAATTGGTACTGGCTTGGAATATCCACTAACAGTGCCAGTTCAATCTCTTTTTGGCGCTTCTCAATTTGATTGATGTCGCCCATATGGCTAAATAAACCGTCGGGGTTTATGTCAATCAGCATTAAGTTAGACTGGGCTCTAGTCGATTCAGACAGCGTATTAAATTTGTCTTCAAAGTCGCTCATGCGCATGACAAAGTTACCTACCTGGCCGATGATGTTTTGTCCCTTGCTGTTGGCAGAACTTGGGTTTGCCTCTTCAAGAGTAAATACCAAATAGTCGATTTCACCGTCTTGGTTTAACTGGCAGTTGATTGTCAGACGATAGCTTTGGTCAAATCTCGCTTTAGAAAACGGCAATAATTGGGCTGACCAACTACCCTGGATGGGCAATGCTGTCATAATGTTGTGCCATTGGCTTTGTAAATCCTGGCCAAGCAACGCCATAATATTACGCTCAGGTGACTCTGCTAGCCCCATCACTTTATTAAACTGCTGGTTGAATTTTAAGATTTTGCCATCAGCATCTGTTAGCGCGATAGGTACAGCTGCATCGGCGAGCATTTTATAGCGGTTTGCCTGGCGCTGACTCTTAGCGAATAAGCTCATATCATAGAAGGTGACAATCCAATGGCGATCATTAGTAGGCTCCAAACTAATACACAAGTGGAATAAACGCTTTTCATCGTTATTAAGCCTAAGCTCTCCAGTCCAATTCTCGCCTTTATTCACGATAGTATTAATTTCTTGATATACCTGCTCTGGGATATTGAAAATACGCTGCAGTGTACGGTCAACAATTTCTTCCTCAGGCAAGTTTACATATTTGTATGCCGATTGGTTTGCCGTAACAATACGACCGTTACGGTTGATGAGCATGCAGCAGTTTTCACTATTAAATAACCCATTGGCAAGGTAGATGCTGTTGACCTTGGCTTGCCCTTCAAGGTTATAGAGCTGCCTGAGTATGACTAGAAGCGATGACAATAAGCTAATCACTAAACCCACTGCAATTAACACTAACTTCCATTCAAAGAACTTATCGGCGATGTCGGAATGACGAATGTACGACAAGGTGTAGTACTCGCGCTGAGCCTCTGCCTGGTTAGATACTTCAATTTTTAAAAACACAAAAGTGGCTTCATTACTATGGAACTGGCCATAGTTATTTTGCGCCATGTTTTGCCAAAGCTCAGGATAAGACTGGGCGATACTTGAGCCTAAAGTATCAGGCATACCTTTTAATGGCCTAGGTTGACCGGCGCCAGCATATAAAAAACCTTTAGTATCAAGCAGCAGTAGCGGTGAAGCCTGGTCGAAGAAGGCCGGTTTTACTGACTGCAGCATTTTAATAATCGAGTTGTAAGTAACTAGGTACCCTTTAATGCTTTGGTCTGGGTTTTCTATCCAAGCGAGTTGATAAACATATGGTTCAAGCACCCCATTTATTGGGGTAAACGCCATGGGTGATGAGTAAATCTCATTCCCACCAAAGGCGCGGTTTGGATCCATCACTGATGGAGGTAATGTTAGGTCGATAAACTCGTCTGAGCTGGAAAACTTGAGCTTACCTTGAGGGCTAAACAGGGCTACGCCAAGTAACTCTGGAATGTTACGCGACAATGAGTCCCATTGGGTGATAAGGCGCTGCTTTTTGTCTGCAGTTGGGTTTTCAAGATACTGTCTTAGCAGCTCGCCGCGGGAAAAGGTAATGGTACGGAATTTAAAAAAGTCGGTTCGTTCACTGGTTAAGGTGCCAACCGTTTGTAATTCGCTATAACGTTGCTGCGCCCAGTCATCTTGCAAGCTGCGCTCACCAATTGAGATAAACATGGCAGTAGCAATAATAATGGAAATATTGAGTAGCAGTAGCTGGCTCGCAAGTGACAGGACCTGTTTACGAGTCCAGCGAACTTTCTGCGATGAAATAAGTAGTGCTTTAGACGACTTAGTGGCTTTTTTGCGTTTAAACATGGAATTTCAGCAAGCACAAATTGATATGCGGCATACTAACATGACGTTGAGATATTGACGAATTTTGCCATATATCTAACTGTTAGTATTTGTTTAATCGCCAACACTTGCTCAATAGAGCAACATCTTTACCCAACTACATCTAAATGCCGATGCTTAAACGTGCAACCTGCACGTTCTACGATTTCACGGCAGTTATCGATGTTTACCCCTTCAAGGCCTTCAATGGCACTTACTTGCACATCCTTAATATACTTAGGTGCAAGCTCTATAAATTCTAATAGTGCGTTATAGGAGTGAGCCAGCTTAGGTTGGCAATGAGTCTGGTAACTTTGCTCGCTATCAGCATTGAGTGAAATAGACAGGCTATCAACTACTTCGGCGAGATCGGGTAGGATATTACGGCGGTGGAACAAATTGCCTAAACCGTCGGTGTTGACACGCACTTTACCACCACGGGCCTTGATGACCTGAGCAATGCCGATTAAGCATGAAAGGTTGAGTGTTGGCTCGCCATAACCACAAAATACGTACTCATCAAACGAAGTGACATCACCAAGTAGCGGGATCACATCCTCCGCTGTCACTGTCTTATTCAAGCTAAGCTCAAACTCATGAACCTGTTTACTACCGTTTTGTTTTGGGCAAAATTGGCAGCGCAGCGTGCAGCGACCAGTAATATTGAGATAGCGACTGTTGCGAATGTCGTAAACCAGTGTCGCGGTATCAGCAGTGTTCGATTGAGTATTAGGCATGTACTTTTTGCTACAACTAAAGTGGGCGTATTAATTTAAAAGCTAGACTTTACTGCTTTAAATGTTTGGGCCTTAGCGCGAATATCAGGCGTAAATTATAGCGATTAACGGGGACTCGTTCTGTTGCCTTGCTCTCAAACATACATAAAAAAGGGCTAAGCCGTTAAAGTTTACTGGCTTAACCCATTTATCTTGGCAAAACTGAAGCTCTGCTTATTTGTCTTTAGCAATTAGTCTTTAGCTGAAAGTGTCACGCCTTGACTGGTAAGTTCGGCAGTTTCAGCGTTAACTTGAGCTGGTAAATCTTCAGCCCAAGGCCACCACCAATGCCAGAAGCGATTCAGCATATGTTTGGTGTCATCCAAAATGATGTATAGCACTGGTACCAACACTAAGGTCACCACGGTTGAGAACAAGATACCAAAGGCAAGCGATGCGGCCATAGGGATCACAATCTGAGCCTGCAGGCTTTGTTCCATCAAGATAGGCGCTAAACCAACGAAGGTGGTTAATGAGGTTAAGATAATCGCCCTGAAGCGGAAACAACCTGAATCGATAGCCGCTTTTTTAATGCTCTCGCCTTGAGCGCGAGCGCGATTAACAAAATCAACCAAGATTAATGAGTCGTTAACCACCACACCTGCCAGTGCGACAATACCGCAAAGGCTAAGGACGCTCATTGACAGGCCAAGCATAAAGTGACCCACCAGTGCGCCAATCATACCAAATGGGATAACCGACATGATAATTATAGGTTGGGTGTATGACTTCAGCGGGATAGCCATCAACGCGTAAATGGTAAACATGGCAAAGAAGAAGCCTTGCATTAAACCTACCATAGCGTTTTGCTCATCAAGACTGCTGCCATCTAAAGATGAGGCTACTTCAGGATAGCGCTGAGTAAGTTCAGGCAAGAACTGCTCCTGAATTTCCTCTACCACTTTTGATGGCTCAACTTTATCTTTGTTGACGTTCGCATTAATCGTAATCGCGCGCAGACCATCTACACGGGTGATTGACGCATACGAATCACCTAAATCGATTTCAGCAACCGTTGAAAATGGCACCGAAGCACCGTTAGGTGTGCGGATCATCATATTTTCAAGGTGACCAATGGTGCGACGCTGCTCAAGTGGATAGCGCACCATTACTTTTACTTCTTCTTTGTTGCGTAAAATACGCTGGGCTTCAAAGCCGTAGAAGCCATAACGAACCTGACGAGCTAAGTCAGATAGGCTTAAACCCTGGGCCTGAGCTTCTGGTTTTATGTTGAGGCGGATTTCTTGGCTGCCCGATGAAAAGTTATCTGAAATATCAAATACACCTTCATAGTTTGCTAGCTTGGCTTTTAGCTCTTTCGATGCCAGCCCTAATTGATCAAGATCGTTTGACGTTAAACGAAATGACAGAGCGCCACCTTGATCGTTGGTACTGGCACTAATATTTAGCTTTTTGACTGCTGCTAGCTCTGGTAGCTGCTTACGCCAGGCTTCAGCTATTGCTACTCCATCAATTTCACGGTCTTCAGCCTTGGTAAGTTCTGTGAAAATGAATGCTGAACTACGAGAGTTAAGGGCGATGAAGCTGTGTTTAACGACTTCGCTTCCGTATTCATTTTCCATTTTCATATTCATCGAATACAGTGAGTCTTCGATTTGCTGAAGCACTTTTAAGGTGTTTTGCTCTGAGCTGCCTTCCTCCATTTCAAGCTGAACCTGAATGAAGTCAGACGGAATATCTGGAAAGAATACCCAGCGTACTTTACCACTTGCAACTAATGCCATCGCAAGGATCAACACGCCGATAAAAGTCGCAACAGTGGCGTACCTATGCTTAATAGCAAACTCAAGGAAGTAGCGGTACTTGTTATGAATAAAGTACTGCAGCTTGTCGTTCAGGCCCTGTTTAAATCGTGAAAATGGATTTTTGCTTGGGCCTTTTGGCTTGTTAGATACTTTCATGTGTGCCAGATGAGCCGGCAAGATTAACTTTGACTCTACCAGTGAGAAGGCAAGACATAAAATCACCACCATGCCAATTGATTGCCAGATGATCCCCATAGGACCCGACACCATCAGCATAGGCACAAAGGCGGCGATAGTAGTCAACACGCCGAAGGTTGCAGGCATAGCAACGCGCTTAACGCCTACGACTACGTTCTCTAGTGAATGGCCTTTTTTCTCCACTTCACTATAAGCACTTTCACCCATTACAATCGCGTCATCGACCACAATACCCAGCACCAGAATAAAGGCAAATAGGGTTAGCATGTTGATTGACATACCAATTGGCTCGGTTGGCATTAACAGTAACGAGCCTAAGAAGCACACTGGTAGACCCATCATTACCCAAAACGCCAGTTTAAGGTCCAGGAACAGCGCAAGGATAATAAATACCAGTAAGGCGCCGTAAAACATGTTTGATAACATCATGTTTAAGCGACCTTCGAGGTAGTGGGTTAGATCTCCCCAGGTATCAAGCTCAACGCCTTGTGGGAGTTTGTCTTTTTTGGTGGCAATGTAGTCTTTTACCTGCTCAGAAATAGCCAACGCGTTTTGGTCGTCAATGCTCAATACTTCAATAATGGCTGCAGGCTTACCGTTAAAGCGGGTATAACCGATGCGTTCTTCAAAGCCATCTTTAATATCAGCGACTTGCGGCAGCATCACCCGGCTACCATCGGCACGGCTACTGACTACAATGCGAGCAAAATCTTCACCTGTATACGCTTGACCTTTAGTGCGCAGCAAGATGTCGCCATCTTCAGCGCGGATAGAGCCGCCAGGTAAGTCGATAGACGAGCGCTGCACAGCTTGCGCAACTTGGTCGAAAGTAAGGCTGTATTCTCGAAGCTTGTCTTCAGATACCTCAATTGAGATCTCATAGTCACGCACGCCAGCTACTTTGGCGCGGGTTACCGCGGGTAGCGAGGTAATTTCATCGCGAATTTGCTTAGCGGTTTCTTTCATTTCGTGTTGGGTCATATCGCCATACACAGAAATCCAGATCACGTTGTTTTCAGGTTTTATCTGGTAAAGGTTAGGTTTTTCAATATTGTCAGGAAAGGTTGAAATGGCATCAACGCGCAGCTTTGCTTCATCAAGTACTTTTTGCACATCGTAGTCATCTTCGACTTCGATGGTCACCGTACCAGAACCATCGCTCGCTACAGACGTGACCTTCTTGATACCCGTTACATCTTGAATTGACTCTTCAATCTTGATGTTAATGCCTTCTTCAATTTCTTGCGGCGCAGCGCCTGGGTAGGCAACCTGAATATTGATTAGGTTCAACTCAAAGGTAGGGAATACTTCTTTATTGATGATTTGCGCGCTAAACAAACCACCGACAATCAGCAATACCATGAGCAGGTTGGCCGCGACATTGTTACGGGCAAACCAGGCAATAATTCCTTTTTGGCTTTCCATTAATCGTTACCTTGCTCTTCTTTAGTGTCAGATTGAGTGATTGCAGCGTCATCTTCAGCGACTTGCTCGATTAACTCCTCTGGACCTTCTTCACCTAGCACTTTGACTTGCTGACCGTTTTGTAGCGAGTTGTTGCTGGAAACCGATACGCGCTCGCCTACCTTTAAACTGCCTTTGATGTATACATTATCGACGTCGGTGCGCACGATATTGACGTCACGAAGCTCTACAGTGTTGTCGTCTTTAATGATAGTCACAGAGTCATCTCGCACCACATAGCGTGGCAGTTTGACAATTCCATCGACCGAGCGCCCTTTGATGACAGCGTTAACGAAGCTGCCGTACTTTAGCGGCAATTTTCTGATATCAGATTCTTGCTGCATGTATGGATCATTCACTTCAGCAACCAGATAAACCATACGGTTTTGCTCATCAACCACATTTTCGTTACGCACAATTTTACCTAACCAGCTCACTTGCTTACCGGCTAGGGATGCTGTGAGGGTTACGGTGGTTTCAGGCTTTTCGATTGACTCAAGATAAGCCAGGTCCTTATTAGGCAGTGGCAGACGTACCTCTGCAATACCGATGTCGTAAAGCTCACCTAGCTTAGTGCCTACAGTGATGTACTGACCTAAATCAACGCTGCGGGCCTTAATGATACCGTCAAATGGTGCACGAATAACGGTGCGGTCTAGATTGCGCTGGGCACGGGACAATGCTGCTTGAGCTGATTTAACATTGGCTTGCTCTTTCTTTAATTGTGGAATACGAAGGCCAAGCTCAGGTGCCACACCACCATCGAAGTCTTTAAACTCAATTTTAGCTACTTCACCGCGAGCAATCTCTTCATCTAGGATTGCTTTGGCTTGTGCGAGTCCCGCTTGTGCTTGCATTAGATCTGCCTGATAGTCAGAAGGCTCTAATAACGCCAGTTTTTGGCCTTTTTTAACAATGCCACCGGCAACAAAAGCAGGCGCAATTTCTAAAATACGTCCTTGAACCTCGGTGACGAGTTGCGTTTTGTGTTTAGGCTGAACTACACCATATGAAGGTAGGTTAAGGGACACTGTTTGCGGCTCAACACTGATGACCTCGACTACAGGTAGCACGGTTGTTTCTTGCTTTTTCTCAGGCTCTTGTTTTGTGCTCAGTAAGATCCCTGCTAGAGCAACAAACACAAAGATGATTAAGAAAGGTAATAGAAAGCGGAATAGTTTTTTTAACATACTTAATTATGTATCCGTACGAGTTTAGCGCTTTTAGAAAGTGTAGTCGCTGTGGCCTTTTTGTCCTGACAACTCAGCCAAGCGTATTTGACTCTATAAATTAGCAGAGTATACGTTTATACAAAACGGCTATTTTGTAAAAAAATGCATGAATTGAACATATTTAACTACCAGAATTTAATACAATTTAGTGCGCCTTGTTACTAGCTTGTTGGGGAGAATGGAAGCTGAGTAAAAGCTCAATTAGTGAGTTTGTTGGTGAATTTGACTTTGTCCTAGGTGTTAATCGCGCAAAGCGGTATTAGCTTCGATAATGTGGGTGATAATGCAGAGCGGTATAGTGATATGTATTCGTTAGATTTTTTAGTTTGTTACTGACGTAAGTGGGTTGCTTTTTAAGCAAAAAACCTTGAGCAATTTATATTACTCAAGGCTTCGTTATTCTGAGATTGTCTTTAGCTGATCAAAGTTAAATCATTTTTTCGACTTTTTAGGCTTCTTGGCTTTCTTCTTCGTGCCTTTGGCTTTTTTCTTGGTCGGTACGCGTGCTTCTTTGTTATTAGGGCGCAGTGATTCGATGATGCGACGTTTTAACGGTTGTTCAATATAGCGCTCAACCTTGGCAACTATGCGCATATCGTGCGCTTCAACCAATGAGATAGCCGTGCCTTTGGCGCCAGCACGACCTGTACGGCCAATTCGGTGAACATAGGTGTCAGCTGAGCGAGGCATGTCATAGTTAATCACGTGACTAATATCTTCAATGTCGATACCACGTGCGGCAACATCGGTTGCTAACAGTACATTGACCTCGCCTTTGGTAAAGCTACCTAAAGCTTGGAAGCGTTTCTTTTGCTCCATGTCTCCACGCATAAACGCACATGGGATACCTGCTTGGCGCAGTAAACCTTCAAGGCTAGCAACAACCTCGCGAGTTTTTACAAACACAATGGCGCGTTTAACTTCTTCTTGCTGCAGTAGATTGCATAGCAAGGCAAACTTGTGCGATTGATTATCAGCTAGGTGGATCCACTGGTGGATTTTGGCTTTCTCGCTACGAGGTGCATCGTCAATATCAATCAATACAGGTTCAGTTAGTAGCTCGCGTGCAAAACGGTTTACTCCACCACCTTCAAGGGTTGCTGAGAACAACATGTTTTGCTTGCGGCCTTGAGCTTCAATCGCAATAGACTGCACGATTGAAGAAAAGCCCATATCTAGCATACGGTCTGCTTCATCAATGATTAGTTGCTCAACTGATGTGGCATCAAACAGCTTTTTGTCCAGATATTCGTGCAGTCGGCCTGGCGTTGCAATAAGGATATCAATGTTACCTTCAAGCGCTTCTTCTTGTGGTGCGTAAGGCACGCCACCTGTAATTAAACCAATATCGAGGTTTAAGTTGGTTGCCAAGTGACTGGCGTAGCGATGAATTTGGCTAGCAAGCTCACGGGTAGGGCTTAAAATAAGCACTCGCGCTTGACCTTTGTAGCGACGTGGAAAGTCGACTAGGTGCTGCATTGCAGGCAGCAAGAAGCTTGCAGTTTTACCTGTTCCAGTGGGCGCGCGGGCTAAAATGTCTTGCTGCTCCATTGCAAGCGGAATTGTTTGCTGCTGAATGCTGGTTGGGGTTTTATGGCCCATCGCTTTTAGGGACTCAAGAAGGCGATGGTCAAGTTCGAAATCTTCAAATAACATGGACATGTCTCACTGGAAACTAGCCGAGCAGTATAACTTATCTGCAGTGTTTCACTAAAGTTTTAAGTAAAAATCGCGGCAAATTTGCTGCATTTGTTGGCTGTAAAGACCATTTTTATCCTGGATGTGCATATGCTGTTGCAATAACTCAGCAGCATGCGCTGGTAATTCGCCGCTATTACGTTGCTCTTCAGCGTAAGATTCATGACGTAAACACAACAAAACTCGGCTTGGTGCTTTATGGCTTACAGTGGAAACATTAACCCGTTGCGCCAGTTGCAGCTGAGTGTTAGCCATAGCCTTAGTAAATGCATCAAGTGACTCACTCGGCAACACTAAGCTTGCTAAGCCTTTTTCTGCTAACAAGGTTTGAATGTGTTGCAATAGCTCGTTGAAACTTAAGCTGTTAGTGTGTCTGGCGTTAGCGCGCCTGAGTTCCTGAGTTTGCGGGCCATTGTCAAAGTAGGGTGGGTTACATAGGATGTGGTCGAACTTGCCAAGCCCATGCTTGCTACCTATGGCTGCGTTTAGCACGCTAACTTTATTGGGCCAGGGGAGTTTGCCACATTGTGCTTTGACTGCGCTGCTGCGGCTGCATCGATTTCAACCGCTGTGATAGCAACTGACTCGTGAGTTCGCTGCGCCGCCATCAAACTTAATATGCCGCTACCACTGCCTATGTCGAGAATGCGTTTGATGCTTTGCTTATCGCTTGGTGTACCCGCAAGCAAATCTTGCTGCAATGGTGCCCATGCGCCAAGTGCTACCGCATCTGTGCTTACACGCATACCGCACTTGTCATCATCGATATGAAACTGTTTAAACGTAAAAGGCATTCAGGCATTCAATTTGCTGCTGGTCGTTGCCGCGCAGTTTACCTCTATCTATTAACTGAAACTAGGGGCCTTAATGCCGCGGCTTGTTTGTTGCAAACTGGGCGTTAATGTATCGCTATAGTTACTGCTCTGTATTGGTTGTTGAACGCTTTTTGGTGTTTTTGGTTGGATGTACTGTATCAACTTGTTTGCAGCGAATATCTTTGTTATTTGTGTCTGCTACTGCATTACAACTTGAATAAACCTGTTGGGTTAGACTGCTTGCGTAAGCTAAATATGCATAGGGTTTGACTAGGTTTTCTATTCGACTTGTTGCCAAGGAATCATGAGGGCGGGTTGCCTAGTTTACGCATCTTGCAACAACTAGGCGCTAGATTAAATGCAACGAATCACTTAAGTTAACAAAATACTTACAAGAAGAAATAGGAAACACAGCGTGCAAACCAGCCAAATGACCCTAACCGATACGTTAGGATTGGGTTTTATGACTTTCGCCTTCTTTTTAGGCGCAGGTAACCTTATTTTTCCTCCTTTTGCGGGCATGATGGCCGGCGAAAACATGTCTCTAGCTATGCTTGGCTTTTTAATTACCGCGGTGGGTTTACCATTGGTCGGCTTGATTGCTGTTGCCAAAGCTAAAGGCGAGATTATGGCGCATTTGCCAGTCTTTGCTGCTACAGCACTTGCTGTGGCAATTTATATTATTATTGGTCCAGCCTTTGCTGCGCCTCGTACCGGTCTGGTGGCTTATGAGATTGGCGCTGTACCATTTTTATCAAACCCAAATGCCACTACTGTGATTGCTGGTGCGACGTTTAACATCTCGCAGCTGGTTTATTCCATTGTGTTTTTTGGCATTGTGATGCTGCTGTCACTATTCCCAGGTAAGCTACTCGATAATGTAGGTAAAGTGCTCACGCCAATTTTGATTATCCTACTTGTGGGTTTGGCCTTGTCGGTAATGTTTATTCCTGGCTCAGAAGTCGGCGCCCCAGTAGGCGACTATCAAGCTAACGCATTAACCAAAGGCTTCCTTGAAGGGTACAACACCATGGATACCCTAGCTTCGCTAATGTTCGGTATGTTGATTATCGATCTGCTGCGTAAAAAGGGGGTTGAAGATACCAAGCTGCAAACCAAGTACCTTATTCGCGCAGCGTTAATTGCTGCTGGTGGTTTAGCTTTTGTGTATGTGTCTCTATTCTTCTTGGGTGCGACAGCCGGTGATTTAGCAGCCGGTGCCGATAACGGCGGGGTAATTTTAACCAATTATGTCACCCATGAGTTTGGCACTATGGGAACTGTGTTGTTATCAACTGTTGTGACACTTGCATGTTTAACCACCGCAGTGGGTTTAGTGTCTGCATGTTCTGACTTTTTCAACGACTTGCAGCCGCGCTTTACCTACAGTCAATATGCTGTGTTCTTCAGCGTTGTGAGCGCAACGATTGCTAACGTCGGACTGGCAGAGCTAATTAGCATTAGCGTACCTGTGTTGATGACCATTTATCCTGTTGCGATTGCGCTGGTATTGGTTACCCTGGTTGGACACCTGTTCCCTAATCAGCAATTTGCCCATCGTGCGGTACTTGCTGTGGCTTTATTCTTCGGTATTTTTGATGGCATTAAAGCTGCTGGTTTTGAAGTGCACTTCTTCGATTGGGTGCCACTGCAGTCACAGGGTATGGCTTGGGTGATCCCAACAACGCTAATGATGATTGCCAGTTTGTTTATTGGTAAAAAACAAACCGCTCAATAGGGTTTATCAATAAAGCTTTAGCCTTGTAAATTGGCGCTATGTTATGTTTTGCATAACCTAGCGCTTTTTTAATGAGTTCTCTTTGTCAAAACAATCGAAATTGTCAGCAGTAAAAAACGACACCAAGCCACAAAGCAATCCCGTTATCGATGCGTTTTTAGATGATTTATGGTCATCACGCGGTGTAAGCGACAACACGCTCGCGTCTTATCGCACTGATCTTGCCCATCTCAATGCATTTTTCGCTAAGCGTAAGCAAAGGCTACAGGATGCGGGTACTCAAGATATTCGCGATTATCTTGCACACCGTTTTGAACAGGGTTACGCCAAATCAAGCAGTGCTAGGCTATTGAGTAGCGTTAGGCGTTTTTATCGCTATTTGGTGCGCAGTGGGCAGCGTGAAGATGACCCAAGTGCGTTGTTAGAGTCACCTAAACAGGCGCGGCATATTCCCGATACATTATCAGAAGCGCAAATTGATGCATTATTGAATGAGCCAGATACCGAAGACCCAATAGAGCATAGAGATAAGGCGATGCTTGAGCTGCTGTATGCCACAGGGCTGCGAGTAACTGAGCTTGTCAGCTTAACCATGGAGCAGATCAGTTTGCGCCAAGGTGTTGTGCAAATTGTGGGTAAAGGCGGTAAAGAGCGTCTAGTTCCTATGGGCGAGCTTGCAGTTGATGAGGTGATGCAATATTTGAAACTGGCGCGACCAATTTTGCTTAATGATAAACCATCAGATGTATTGTTTCCGTCTAAACGTGCTAAGCAAATGACTCGGCAAACCTTTTGGCATCGTATTAAGTTATACACCAGTCGCGCTGGCATAACCGCTGATTTGTCGCCTCATACATTGCGCCATGCATTCGCCACTCACCTGCTTAATCATGGTGCCGATTTAAGGGTGGTGCAGTTACTGCTAGGCCATAGTGATTTATCTACAACACAAATATACACCCATGTGGCTAAAGCCAGGCTTCAATCTTTACATCAGAGTCACCACCCGCGGGGTTAGGAAACTTAAATGAGTGACTCTTGCCTTAAAAATTTTTTATTAAAGTTGCGTTAATTGGGCATTCTCTGTAAGTTTTGCTCAGCAACTCAGGTCTAAATAGTTAGATCTCATTCAATAGGAATAAACATGAAAGTTCGTTTTTCGCTGGCGTTGATTGCTGGTTTGATATTTTCGCCTGTTACTTTGGCCGCTAACTCAACTGGCAGCATCGAAGACAAACTAACAGAGCAGCTTGTAGATAAGCTAAACGTTGATGTAGTGAGCATGGAAAAAGCACCTATCGAAGGGCTTTACCAGGCGGTAACTAAACAAGGTATGCTTTACATTAGTGAAGACGGTAGCAAGTTAATCCACGGTAATATCTATGCGTTAGATAACAACATGGAAAACCTAAGTGACACCGCATTTAATGCTGCGATGGCCGCACCACGTTTAGAAATGCTTAAGCCATTTGAAAAAGACATGCTGGTTTACAAAGCAAAAAACGAAAAGTATGTGGTCACCGTATTCACCGATGTTGATTGCGGTTACTGCCGTAAACTCCACAACGAAATGCAAGGCTACAATGATTTAGGCATTACCATCCGTTACTTGGCTTACCCGCGCCGTGGCGTGCCTTCAGCTAACGCAGATGAGATGCAAGCCGTTTGGTGTGCAAAAGACCCGCTAAAAGCGATGACTGAAGCTAAGTCTGGCGGTAATGTTAAGGCAGCAAGCTGTGATGTTGATATCAGCAAGCAGTTTTACCTAGGTCAACAGTTTGGTATTTCAGGTACACCTGCCATCGTATTAGAAAATGGCTCTGTTATTCCTGGTTATCAGCCGCCAGAACGTTTACTTAAAACGCTTCAGCGCGCGTTATAATCGTCAGCCGTAAACATACCCACATAGCTGGGTGAATAAACTACTTGAAGGTGAGCTCAGGCTCACCTTTTGTTTACCTTTTGCTAGTTAGTTGCTAGCTTATTTGGCTTACATTTAGCCTTAATACCAATTGGGATAAGTAAGTGATCGGATATTAGGCAGGAAAAATCGTTTAAAACAAGGCGGAAATTGCAGCTAGCTAGTTGTTCTACCTACAAAACTTCTAACGAAGTTATAAGCGATTTTAACCAGTAAGAATGATCACGTTCTTGTGCTAATTGGTATAATTTCTATCGCATATTTATTGCTCAGTTATCGCACTTTTATAGGTCTCCATGTCGCATTCTATTGTCCGTCGCCCTCAGGTTGATGACTCACATTTATCAGCTATTGAATCTCGTCTAATCCGCCAGCTTTACGCCCGCCGCGGTGTTTGCACTGAGCATCACGACCTCTCACTTAAGCATCTGTTAAGACCCAATACCATGATGGGGATCGACGCTGGCGCACAGATTATTGCTGATGCAATCCAAGCCAATAAAGCCATTATGATTGTTGGCGACTTTGACGCTGATGGCGCTACCTCCACAAGCGTGTGCATGCTGGCATTGAAAATGATGGGCGCTGCCAAGGTTAATTACCTGATCCCGAATCGCTTTGAGTATGGCTATGGTTTAAGCCCTGAGATTGTTGCAGTTGCTGCGGCGCAAGGGGCGCAGTTATTGATTACCGTTGATAACGGCATATCATCTATCGAAGGCGTGAGCGCAGCTAAAGCTGCGGGCATGCAGGTTGTGGTAACCGACCATCATTTGCCTGGACGTGAGCTACCTGATGCTGATGCCATTGTGAATCCAAACCAGCAAGGCTGTGAGTTTGCTAGTAAAGCCATTGCCGGTGTCGGTGTGGCGTTTTATTTAATGTCAGTACTGCGAGCAACCCTTGCTAAACGAGGCTGGTTTGATGCTCAGCAAATTGCCGAGCCAAATCTATCTAACTTGTTGGATATCGTAGCTTTAGGCACTGTGGCCGATGTGGTGGCGCTAGATGCTAATAACCGCCGCTTGGTACAAGCAGGTATGCAAAGGGTAAAAGCAGGGCGTTGCCGCCCGGGGATCACTGCGTTATTAGAAGTGGGGAAACGTACTCCTCAGCGTCTTGTTGCAGCTGATTTTGGCTTTGCTGTCGGCCCTAGATTAAATGCGGCTGGGCGGTTAGATGAAATGGCGTTAGGTGTCGAAACCTTATTGTGTGACGACATTATGAAAGCAAGGCAAATGGCTGCTGAACTTGATGGCTTAAATCAAGAGCGCCGCGAGCTAGAAACTGGCATGCAACAAGAAGCGCTCAAGTTTTTAGATGCGATGGCGCTCAATGAAGCTGAGCTACCTTGGGGCATCGCACTGTTTCAGGATGACTGGCATCAGGGCGTGATTGGTATTTTAGCGTCAAGAATTAAAGATAGGTATCACCGCCCAGTGATTGCTTTTGCTGATGCAGGTGAGGGAGAAATTAAAGGCAGTGCGAGATCCATTAAGGGCCTGCACATGCGTGATTTGCTCGATGCGATTAACACCCAAAACCCCGGGATGATCATTAAGTTTGGTGGTCATGCTATGGCAGCAGGCTTATCGATTCACGCAGACCGCTTTGCTGATTTTTGTTTGGCTTATGATGCCATGGTGAAGCAAACACTGGATAAAGAGCAATTGGCTGGTGAAGTGCTATCTGATGGTGAGCTTGCTATCGCTGAGTTAAATCTGGAGACGGCGCATCTGCTGCGTCAAGCTGGCCCTTGGGGCAAGCGTTTGAAGAGCCGGTGTTTGATGGGTACTTTAGAGTAGTGCAGCAACGCATTGTTGGCGAGAAGCATTTAAAGCTGCTAGTTGAAACCGAGTGCGGCGCGCTAATGCTTGATGCGATTGCATTCAACATTGATTTAAAGGTTTGGCCAGATGCCACCATTAGTCATGCCAGAATCGCTTATAAGCTTGATGTAAATGAGTATCGCGGTAATCAAACTGTGCAACTTATGGTGGAACATATTGAGCCTATGTAACCAAGGCGGGACACCGAAGTAAGAGAGAATATTCTATGGGCTAACGTTATTGCGTTGGCCTTTTAGTTGTGTTGCTTAGAAGAGGTTTGGTAGAGGCGCTGATAGTTTATACGGAAGTCGCTTATACAAGAGTCGCTAATAAAAGAATGATTAAACGCCAAAAACAAAAAAGCCTCGCATTGCGAGGCTTTTTCAGGTGTCGAAGTTATCAAGCACCTTAAGAATATGGTGCCCGAACCCGGAATCGAACCAGGGACACGAGGATTTTCAATCCTCTGCTCTACCAACTGAGCTATTCGGGCGACGGGCGCTATTAAACGAGTTTTATGGCTTGGAGTCAAACGATTTTTGTAAAAAACTGCTTTTACTGGTGTGTTTGCGCAAGAATTCCCCAGCTTTGCCAATCTTTGTTGTGCTCAGTCTTATTGAGCGTATTCACAATTGAGGAAACCGGAATTCAGCGCAAATGAGCTAAACCATCTCTTGGTCACTCACTTGACACTAACTATCCAAGCTTAGTGAAATTAATTCAATCAATTAGCAAATTTTTCTATCACTTCTACGGTCTATTAAATTAACTTACTCTTAAGGCCTTCAACTAATAACAATTGAGAACTAGCATTTGAGTTGGCAACAAAAGTTAATCCGTTTATCACTGGCATCGCCAATCACCTTGGGCATAGGCATTTTTGTACTACTGCTTTGGGCGCTTATGGGCGTCGCCCGTTTGAACTTGGACGTTAACTTTAACGATTACTTTGCTAAAGATGATCCTAGGTTTATTGATGCGAAGCGCATGCAACACTCGTTTGAGCGCAATGATGAGTTTTTGATGTTGCTTGAGTCAAAAATCAATGATGAGCCTTGGAGTAGCGAACACCGACAAACCCAGTTAATGAATTTTGTGGCTCAACTGCAGCGTAAGCAGGCGATTGATGAGGTAGGTGGTTACGTGGAGTTTGTTAATCAGAGTCAGCGTCAATCCCCCATTTTAAGTTATAAGCAGCATCCGCGCTTGCCTTTGGTGTTATCGGCTGATGAGCAAGCGATTATGTTAACCCTGCATTTAAATCAGGATGATCAGGATAAGTTTGGCAACACCACCTTATGGCGGGAGCATCACATTGATAGTGTGTTGAGTTTGAGCCAGTTTTATTGGCGCTCGCAAGGAGTTGAAGTCCATCTAACTGGGGCTGAAGCGCTTAACTGGCAATATGCAAAGGTATTGAGGCATGACTTAAGTTGGTTTGCGCCAGGGTTATTGTTAGTGATCACTTTTATGGCGTTGATGTTTATTAAAAGTCGCTGGTGGTTAATGGCAATTGCAGCAAACTGTTTGATGATATTGTTGCTCACTCTTGGGATCGCTGGCTGGTTCAATTTAACCTTGGCGGCAATTAGCGCGTTTATACCTGTGATTATCGTGACCTTATCATTGGCCTATTCAGCACACTTGTATCTTGGTTGGCAGCGTATTGGCACCCAGGTGGATGATGGCACAGGTACCAACGCAATAGCTGCGACGTTTGAACATAACCGTAAACCTTTGTTTTACGCCACGCTCACCACGGCCTTTGGCTTTTCATTGCTGTCGGTGAGTCCATCGCCTCCTATTCAAGCGTTTGGCGTGTTGGTTGCTTGCGCTGTGTTAATTCACTATTTGCTATGTCATACCTTGCTGGTGACGGTTGCTGCTAAAGCGCAAATCTCTGCTGTGACGTTTGACCGCGTTACTCGCTTTAGCAAGGTCGCTACAATGGCTAAACGCATAAGTGGTTACCCTAAAGCTGTCATGGCTCTGGTGGTTTTGCTGAGTTTGGTTGCAGCATCTAGTGCGTTCAAACTTAAGCTCAATGATGACCCTATGAGCTACTTTGCTGACGATAACCCGTTGGCAATTTCGCAGCAAAAAGTGCAGCAATACTTTTACGGCATTAATTTATTGCACATCCAAGTGCCTACCTCTCCTTATGCCATTTACGACAAGGCATACCTAAGCTTTTTGTATCGCTTTGGGCGCTACTTGCAATCCCAAGATGAGGTTAAGCGAGTCAGTCATATTGGTGATTGGGTTAAAAGCGCCGGTCTTTCTTCATCTCAACTTAAACGGCTTGCTCACGAAAATACGGTTGCCGAGCTTGGTTTGGGCGCAGAAATTTCAACAGGTTTTGAGTCAAGCTTGCTCACCATTTACTTAAAGCCGTTAACGGCCAGAGAAATGGTGGAGTTTGAACAGAAAGTTGAGCTATGGCTTGGTGAAAATCAAGGGCAGCTGCAAGTGGGTAAACTCACCAGTAGCAATTTAATGTTTGCTCATCTTTGCTTGGATAATGCCAAAAGCATGTTGCTTTCGTTTGCCATTGCACTGAGCTTGCTGTCGGTCATTCTAGGGTTGATTAAACGCAGTTTTGCTTTTGCCGTAGCTGGGCTGAGTCTTAACTTTTTGCCTTTGCTGTGGATGTTTGGTTTATGGCAAGTCACTGGCGGTTTTATCAGTATCGGTACAGCAGTGGTGTTAGGGATCATGCTCGGGATCATTGTTGATGACACCTTGCATTTGATGCTGAAACTGCCGGTAGCCAGCGATGATAAAACCGAGGTGCCAGGTTTAACCGAACAATTTTGGCAACAATACTCAGGAGTGATCCCTGTGGTGAGCTTTACCACTATGACATTGGTGCTGGGTTTTGGTATCGGCTTGATTTCTGAGTTTGGGCCGATTATTCAATTGAGTTTGTTGTCAGTAATCGTGATTTCGTTTGCCTGGTTGTTTGACGTGATCGTCTTACCAGTGGTCTATCGATACTTGCTAAGGAGGCCGCTATGAGTCAGCGCCGCTGTTTTGGTCACGCTGCTACGCCTAAAGTGACCGAGGGGAAAAACGCTGAGCGCTTAACACGCTGGATAGCGCAGCAAGCCAAGTCGCCGCTTGTTTTTACTGAGGCTCAGCAACAACATCTAGCTCGTTTATTGCCATTGTTGCTGTGTGGTGAACAGTCTGCTCAGTTGGTGTTTAACCAAGAGATTGAACGCCTTGGCCAGCAGCAACCTTCACTCACAGATAAAGAACGTTTGCGTACCATTGCCACGCTACAGGCTGTAGAGGCGGATGAGTGTCGCCACGATATTGCATTGCAACAAGTTGCCGACTCCCTGCCTCAGCATAATGATGCTGCTAGTGAAATAGCTAAGGTGCAAAGGTTAGCAAAGCGTTTTTATATGGGGTTGGGTCGTGTTGAGAATTATCAGCAGCATTTTGTGCGTATCGCGACCTTAGATACCTGTGTGACACAAATTATGCATAGTTTTGAGCACAGCAATTTAGGACGAGAACATGGCTTTAGCCAGCTTTGCGCCATGATAAAAAAAGATGAGGCCAAGCACGTGTATGTGAGCCGTCATCACGCCATTGGTCTAGGGGCTTCGGCTGATGATTTTGCTCAGCAGCAGGAGAGCGTGTCATCAGATCTATTTACCTTACTATTAACTCAGCAGCGCTCTTTTGAATCTATGGGTGTTTGTCTAGATAGCATTAAACAAAGATTGGAGGACAAATGGCAGTAAAGTTCGCCGCTAATGATTTAGCCGTTTATGGCATCGCACATCAGTTGCCCAATGAGCGTGTTGATAACGCCCATTTACTTGCTGCACTAGCAGAAAAATGTGGCCGCTTTGCAGCTCGTAAAGCTAAAAGCATCACTAAACACCTAGGCATTGAAAGCCGTTATTTGGTGCGGGATTTAACCACAGCGACAAGTAGTGCTAATCCATCAAGCATTGAACTGAGTAAGCAGGTGATATCTCAGGCGTTAGCTCATGCGGATATGACAGCTGCAGATTTAGATTACCTGCTGACGCATACCTGTACGCCACACACTCAAGTACCACCTAATGCTGCTTGGCTTGCCGATGTGCTTGCTTATCATGGACCTTATTTAGAGCTGCGGCAGGCTTGTACTGGTTTTGCCAATAGTCTACAAATTGCCTCGGCTTTTTGCGCGACCACGCCAAAACCTGTCGCCATTGTTGGGGTTGAAACTGGCTCTGTTTATTTTGATATGAGCAAGGAGTTTATCGACACTGAGCAGTTGGTTAATTATGTGCAAATGGGCGATGGCGCTGCGGCTTGTATTGTTGGGCCGCAAGCCACTGACAATTCAAACTTAGCATTGCTTAGCGATATTTATCTTGGTCAGGTAGGGCATGACAAACAGCCTGGATTTTACCTAGATTCAGGTTCAAACGATGTGGGTGAGAAACGCATGGCGCGTTTTCACCACAATACCGCTGCGGTGCGGGCTCAAGGAAGTCAGCTATTTGAACTAGGCTGGCAAGCGCTGCAAAGTCGAGGTTATCAGTTAGACGATTTTGCTTATATTTTGCCTCATCAAGCCAATGGACATATCGACAGCTTAATGGCAAAAGAGTTAGGCATAGAACCACAGCGGATAATTAATGATGCTAAGCACTTAGGTAACTTAGGCTCTGCTGCTATTTGGGTGAGTTTGTCTCGGTTGATCCACTCAGGTAAGTTAACTTCGGGCGATAAAGTTGCCGTGCTCGGCGCAGAGGCGACCAAGTATTTGTATGGCGGTTTTGTTTATCACCATAAATAGTTCATTTTAAGTTCTGTGTAATCATTCGAATTACAGATACAAAAATGCCCGCACGATGATGTCGTTAGCGGGCATTTTCTATCTGGCTAGCTTTTGATGACGCTTATCGGTTTAGCGACTCATTTTCAGGGAAGTTAACCTGCATCACCATTTGTGCATGTTCTTTTAGCTTGTCTTGCCCTAACTCATCGTAAGCGATGGTCATGATTTCCAATGCGCGCTCAGTTGCAGGTGTCCCTGGGAATTTCTCTAACACAGTTTGCGCACGCACTGCCGCAGCGCTCCACGCGTTCATTTTGACATAATATTCAGCCACCTTGATTGAATACATCGCTAGGCGGTTTTTCAAAAACTGCATACGCTTTTGCGCGTCAGCTGCATAAGGGCTGTTTGGGTAGGTCTTAATCAAACGCTCAAAGTCACGGAATGCATCTTGGGCGTTTTTAGGGTCACGATCGGTGCGATCAATGTTCATCATCTGATGGAACAAATAATTATCAGCCTGCATGTTGGTTAGGCCGCGCATGTAGTACACGTAATCAATGTTTGGATGCGTTGGGTTTAAGCGAATAAAACGGTCGATGTTAGCAATACCTGAAGCTGCATCGTCCATTTTGTAATAAGCGAAAATGAGGTCAAGTTGTACTTGAGTTTTGTGCGCACCAAATGGGTAACGCGAGTCTAGTGCTTCAAGCGAACGTACTGCTTTTGAGTAATTGCCGAGCTCCATTGAGGTGCGAGCTTGTTTATAAAGTACTTCTGGAGAGGCTTTACTGGCTGTGAGTTCTTCTTCTGATTGATTGCTACTACAGGCAGTTAGCGCCAATGTTGCGATTAACGCTAGACCTTTTGCATATTTATACATACTTGAATTCAATTCTTTTATAAGTTGTAGTTAAGAATTTTTCCATTTCACGGTAAAATAGAAAACATCCGATTGTAACAGATAGCACATTTACTTTGGACCCCAATATCGGGGTACGGTTCCTATGACACAACAGATTAATCTAAAAAGCGAGATCACAGCAACACAAACCGGCCTAAGATTGGACAGAGCATTGGCCGAATTGTTCCCTGATTATTCCCGTACACGCATCAAAGAATGGATCCTATCTGGTGCAGTTAGCATTGACGGTACCACAGTTGATAAGCCGCGCGAAAAAGTTTTTGAGTCGCAAGAAATTGCAATTGACGCCACGCTGGAAGAAGAAGTCCATGCCGAAGCCCAAGACATTGACCTCAACATTGTTTACGAAGATGACCACATTATAGTTATCAACAAGCAAGCTGGCTTGGTGGTTCACCCAGGTGCGGGTAATGCCGATGGCACGTTAATGAATGCCTTGTTGCATCATCACCCTGAAATTGAACATGTACCGAGAGCTGGTATTGTTCATCGTCTGGATAAAGACACCACAGGTTTGATGGTGGTGGCTAAAACCGTTGAAGCGCAAACTCACTTAGTCGCCGCGCTGCAGGCTCGTGACATTGTTCGTGAATACGAAGCGCTAGTCACTGGCACTATGACAGCGGGCGGCACAGTCGATGAGCCAATTGATCGTCATGAAACTAAGCGCACACAAATGGCGGTAGTTCATGGTGGCCGTCCATCGGTTACACATTACCGTGTTGCTGAGAAGTTTCGTGCGCACACGCGTTTACGTCTGCGCCTTGAAACAGGTCGTACTCACCAAATTCGTGTGCATATGGCCCATATTGGTCATGTGTTGGTTGGTGACCCTGTATATGGCGGCCGCCCGCGCCCGCCGAAAAAGGCTAGCGAAGAATTTTTCGACACTTTAAAAGATTTCAAACGCCAAGCTCTGCACGCGGTGCGTCTTGAATTAGCGCACCCGTTTACCTGTGAAATCATGACCTGGCATGCGCCAATACCTGATGACATGGTTAAGCTAACCAAAGCCATGCGTAAAGATCTGGAAGAAAACCCGGTCGAGTACCTTTAATGTGGCAAACTAACTGGCCTGTACCCGCTAATGTTGGCGTAGCCTTTACTGACCGACATGGCGGCGTGAGCGAAACACCTTTTGATAGCTTGAATCTTGGCGATCATGTGGGTGATGCACCAACTAAGGTTGAGCATAATCGGCAGTTAGTGACATCTATGCTTGAGCTACCAGCTAAGCCTGTGTGGCTCAAGCAAGTACATGGTACTCATGTACTTGAAAACCCCGCCTTACCTTCTTGTTCGTCAAAGCCGATTGAAGCCGACGCATGTTATGCTAATCGAAGTGGTATTGTTTGCGCTGTGATGACAGCAGATTGCTTGCCTGTCGTACTATGTGATGAGCAAGGAAGCGAGGTCGCAGCCATTCATGCCGGTTGGCGTGGCTTGTGCGATGGCATTATTGAGCAGACCACACATAAGTTTGCTGCAGACTATCAAAACTTGATTGCCTATTTAGGCCCAGCAATTGGCCCTAAAAAATTTGAAGTGGGCGCAGAGGTCAAGCAAGCGTTTGTTGCTCATAATGCAAATGCCGCGAATTGTTTTACTGCATCTGGTGATAAGTATTTGGCTAATATTTATCAGTTAGCTGAGCAGCGCTTATCCGCCCTAGGTATTAACACTATTTATAGTAGTGATGAATGCACAGTCTCTAATACTGACTTTTTCTCTTATCGCCGCGAAAAGCAAACTGGCCGCCAAGCGACGCTTGTGTGGTTAAAGTCTTAAACTGAATGCTAAGCATTAGCGTCTGATAGTAAACGCTAGTCAGCTTGATCCTTTGTATTGTTCTTTAGCTTTTCTTGATCTGTTTAGCTTTCTAGCTAGTTTTGATTAGCCACTGTGCTATTGGCGCTCTGTCTCCATTTTATATCCGACATTTACACTCTGGTTTATTGGCTGTATCGAAGACTTGAATTTATTTCATCAGTCCCCATTTCTTTACTAGATTAATGTTTTGGTGCGCATGCTCTTAGTAAAAGCCTTTTTAATAAAGAGAACTTTGTAGTGGCAGCCATGTTAGATAGTAGGAGGTAGTATGAGACTCGACCGCATGACTAATAAGTTTCAGATTGCGATTTCTGATGCTCAATCTCTAGCGCTTGGGCGCGACCATCAATTTATAGAACCAACCCACCTTATGATGGCGTTGCTTAATCAAGATTCTGGCTCAATTCACCCGCTGTTAACTCAAGCGGGGATTCAGGTTAGCGCGCTGCGCTCAAAACTAAGCCAAGAGTTGGAGCGCTTGCCGCAAGTAGAAGGCACTGGCGCAGATGTGCAGTTATCTCAAGGCTTAATCCGCCTGCTAAACCTATGCGATAAGCTGTCGCAAAAGCGCAAAGACAAATACATCTCCTCAGAGCTATTCATTATTGCTGCGCTTGAGGGGAACGATGCACTCTCCAAAGCTCTGAAAGAATCGGGTGCCACAAAAGAGCTGATGGAGAAAAGCATTGAGCAAATGCGTGGCGGACAAAACGTGGATGATCCTAATGCTGAAGATCAACGCCAAGCTTTGAAGAAATTCACTATCGATTTAACTGAGCGCGCTGAGCAAGGTAAGCTCGACCCTGTGATTGGTCGCGACGATGAAATCCGCCGCACAATTCAAGTGCTGCAGCGCCGCAGCAAAAATAACCCTGTGCTAATTGGTGAGCCAGGTGTGGGTAAAACTGCAATCGTCGAAGGACTTGCACAGCGCATTGTTAATGGTGAAGTACCTGAGGGTATTAAGAATAAGCGCGTGCTTTCGCTAGATATGGGTGCCTTAATAGCAGGCGCTAAGTATCGCGGTGAATTTGAAGAGCGCCTGAAAGCAGTATTAAATGAGCTTGCCCAAGAAGAAGGGCAAATCATCTTATTTATTGATGAGCTACATACTATGGTTGGCGCCGGTAAAGGCGAAGGCGCGATGGATGCGGGGAACATGCTCAAACCTGCGCTTGCTCGCGGTGAGCTACATTGTGTTGGTGCAACCACGCTCGATGAATACCGTCAGTATGTCGAAAAAGACGCTGCGCTTGAGCGTCGCTTCCAAAAAGTTGTGGTCGATGAGCCGAGTGTTGAGGCGACCATTGCAATTTTGCGAGGTCTGAAAGAGCGTTATGAGCTGCATCATCATGTGGAAATTACAGACCCGGCGATTGTTGCTGCGGCGAGTATGTCGCACCGTTATATTTCAGATCGTAAGTTGCCAGACAAAGCCATCGACTTAATCGATGAGGCTGCATCGAGCATTCGGTTACAAATCGATTCTAAACCAGAAACGCTTGATAGGTTGGAGCGCCGCGCGATTCAGCTAAAGCTAGAAGAGCAAGCATTGGCAAAAGAGTCTGATGAAGCCAGCCGCAAGCGTCTGTCGCATTTGCAATCAGAGCTTAAAGAAGTTGAGCTAAATGCTAACGAGCTAAATGAAATTTGGCATACAGAAAAAGCAGCGCTTGCCGGTACTCAGCATATTAAGGCCGATCTGGAACAAGCACGAATGGACCTCGAGGTTGCTCGCCGCGCCAGTGATTTAACGCGCATGTCTGAGCTACAGTACGGCCGCATCCCTGAACTTGAGAAGCAACTCGATCTTGCATCTCAAGCGGAAATGCAAGACATGACCTTGTTGCGTAATAAGGTGACTGATGTTGAAATTGCCGAAGTGCTGTCAAAAGCGACTGGTATCCCAGTTGCAAAAATGCTTGAAGGTGAACGCGAGAAATTGCTGCACATGGAAGATGCACTGCATGAGCGAGTGATAGGTCAAAACGAGGCCGTTGATGCGGTAGCTAACGCTATTCGCCGTAGCCGCGCAGGGCTTGCTGACCCGAATCGCCCGATTGGTTCTTTCTTATTCCTCGGTCCAACAGGTGTGGGTAAAACTGAGCTGTGTAAATCTTTGGCAAAGTTTCTGTTCGATACAGAGTCAGCCATGGTGCGTATCGACATGTCTGAGTTTATGGAAAAACATGCGGTGTCGCGTTTAGTTGGTGCACCACCAGGGTATGTCGGCTATGAAGAAGGTGGCTACTTAACTGAAGCGGTAAGACGTAAACCTTATTCAGTTATCTTGCTTGATGAAGTTGAGAAAGCTCACCCTGATGTGTTCAATATCTTGCTGCAGGTGCTCGATGACGGCCGTTTAACAGATGGCCAAGGTCGCACGGTCGATTTTCGTAATACTGTGGTGATCATGACATCTAACCTAGGTTCAGATGTTATTCAGGAGCAGTTTGAACAGTTGGATTATCAAAGCATGAAGCAGCAGGTGATGAACGTGGTGACGCATTCATTTAGACCTGAGTTTTTAAACCGTGTCGATGAAAGTGTGGTATTCCACCCGCTTGCCGCTGAGCATATTGCCCATATCGCAAGTATTCAGCTAAATAATCTCAAGCAGCGTTTGGCAGAGCGAGATTTCGACATCGAGATCAGCAAAGACGCGTTAGCTTTAATTGCCCAAGCCGGATTTGATCCTGTTTATGGTGCAAGACCACTTAAGCGTGCCTTACAGCAAGAAGTTGAAAATCCGCTGGCACAGCTACTACTGAAAGGTGAGTTAGTACCGGGCAAAGTGATAAAAGTAGATGTTGTCGATAGTCAGCTGATGTTTAATCAATAGCTATTGGAGAAGCCTCAGTGCTTTTTACTGAATGATAGAAACAACAAAGGGAGCAATTGCTCCCTTTGTTGTATATAGAATTTGAATCGGCAAGCTCTACTATTTACAGAAGAGTTTTACCCTCTGCTCATTCTCGTTTATTGCCTGTGTTTTTTGTTCAGCGGTCATTTGCTCCATCTCACCGGTTTTTTCATTCTTTCGAGTCAGGCGGTTGTAGCTCTTTAATACGCTTAAACTGTGCTTAGCACTTTCGCAAAGCTCTTTGGCTTGTTCTTTGTCTGTTGCGTTAATGATAGCGGCTGATTTTTCTAACTCAGATTGCTTTTGCACTTGCTCGCGTTTCTTTGGGGCAATATACCCTGCCTTAGCTGGTTCAATGTCTTCGCTATATATTTTAGTTGCGTTGACGCCTTTCGGCGGTTGCTCGCTGTAGTGCACCACGCCTTTATCATCGACCCAAGTGTAGATCACTGCTGCAGAGGCGAGTGGTATTGCAACTACAAAGATAAATAAGGCTGCTGTGATGTTGATTAGTAAAGAGTGCTGTCGGCTCATGGTAACGTCCAGGTTGTATGAACTTATTTGTTATTTATCCCAACATAGGATATCCGCATAATAAAGCCAACAAATAATCTAATAAAAATTGTTCGAAGGCAAAGTTACCTGAATCAGTAGCTTAGCTTCGCTGCGTCCATCTGAGAGCAGAGTAATGCTCTAAGGCTAAAAATAACTTGTCATTTTTAGTCTATGCTTATCTGTCCCGCTCGAGTTCAGTGCTCTTTTGCATAGCTTGCTAGGCTCTTTTAGTAATGGTTTAGTACCTGGCTAGTACTGAAATGGAGCTGTAATGCACATTTAGGGCTGGTGTTGCTTAAATTGTGCGCGCTTGAGCAGTGTTTTTAAGAAAATCGCATATAAGGGCTTGCGCAAATAAATCTGCCCCCTATAATGCGCACCCACTGACCTACAGGACGTAGGGAATGCCAAAGCTTGTCTGGAACAAGCTTGGTAGGCACGGCGCAGCGGCCAACACGAGGTGTAGGCAGTGAACCTGACAGTTTGATTTGAAGGCATTTAAGCCACTCAAATCAAGGCGAAAAGAAAGTTTGAAAAAACACTTGACGCCGAGATGGGAAAGCGTAGAATACGCAGCCCTGACCCGATGAGCCAAGCGCGAACGGGATGCTCTTTAACAATATGACAAGTATATCTGTGTGGACATTCACAGAGCGTTAAATTCGACAGATTCATCTTTTGATGAGTCACAAAATTTAAAACTCATTGATGTTCATACGACACAAGTTAATTTGAATTGTTCATTCAATTTAAATTGACGCATGACAGTAGAATTCATTGAGTCAGTTCTTTCTATTTTATAGAGAGTGACTGTAAAAACTTTTAATTGAAGAGTTTGATCATGGCTCAGATTGAACGCTGGCGGCAGGCCTAACACATGCAAGTCGAGCGGAAACGAGTTATCTGAACCTTCGGGGGACGATAACGGCGTCGAGCGGCGGACGGGTGAGTAATGCCTAGGGATCTGCCCAGTCGAGGGGGATAACAGTTGGAAACGACTGCTAATACCGCATACGCCCTACGGGGGAAAGGAGGGGACCTTCGGGCCTTTCGCGATTGGATGAACCTAGGTGGGATTAGCTAGTTGGTGAGGTAATGGCTCACCAAGGCAACGATCCCTAGCTGTTCTGAGAGGATGATCAGCCACACTGGGACTGAGACACGGCCCAGACTCCTACGGGAGGCAGCAGTGGGGAATATTGCACAATGGGGGAAACCCTGATGCAGCCATGCCGCGTGTGTGAAGAAGGCCCTAGGGTTGTAAAGCACTTTCAGCGAGGAGGAAAGGTTAGTGGTTAATACCTGCTAGCTGTGACGTTACTCGCAGAAGAAGGACCGGCTAACTCCGTGCCAGCAGCCGCGGTAATACGGAGGGTCCGAGCGTTAATCGGAATTACTGGGCGTAAAGCGTACGCAGGCGGTTCGTTAAGCCAGATGTGAAAGCCCCGGGCTCAACCTGGGAATTGCATTTGGAACTGGCGAACTAGAGTCTTGTAGAGGGAGGTAGAATTTCAGGTGTAGCGGTGAAATGCGTAGAGATCTGAAGGAATACCGGTGGCGAAGGCGGCCTCCTGGACAAAGACTGACGCTCATGTACGAAAGCGTGGGGAGCAAACGGGATTAGATACCCCGGTAGTCCACGCCGTAAACGATGTCTACTCGGAGTTTGGTGTCTTGAACACTGGGCTCTCAAGCTAACGCATTAAGTAGACCGCCTGGGGAGTACGGCCGCAAGGTTAAAACTCAAATGAATTGACGGGGGCCCGCACAAGCGGTGGAGCATGTGGTTTAATTCGATGCAACGCGAAGAACCTTACCTACTCTTGACATCCAGAGAATTTACCAGAGATGGTTTAGTGCCTTCGGGAACTCTGAGACAGGTGCTGCATGGCTGTCGTCAGCTCGTGTTGTGAAATGTTGGGTTAAGTCCCGCAACGAGCGCAACCCTTATCCTTATTTGCCAGCACTTCGGGTGGGAACTTTAGGGAGACTGCCGGTGATAAACCGGAGGAAGGTGGGGACGACGTCAAGTCATCATGGCCCTTACGAGTAGGGCTACACACGTGCTACAATGGCGTATACAGAGGGTTGCGAGACCGCGAGGTGGAGCTAATCTCAGAAAGTACGTCGTAGTCCGGATTGGAGTCTGCAACTCGACTCCATGAAGTCGGAATCGCTAGTAATCGTAGATCAGAATGCTACGGTGAATACGTTCCCGGGCCTTGTACACACCGCCCGTCACACCATGGGAGTGGGCTGCAAAAGAAGTGGGTAGTTTAACCTTCGGGAGAACGCTCACCACTTTGTGGTTCATGACTGGGGTGAAGTCGTAACAAGGTAGCCCTAGGGGAACCTGGGGCTGGATCACCTCCTTATCGACACGAATTTAGACCTGTTGAGTGTTCACACAGATAACTTGTCGCTTCTTTTATAAGAAGTGAGAGTCAAATGCGCCGCGAGCCGGTTAG